>JBBEBQ010000009.1 GCA_040882285.1 Gemmatimonadaceae bacterium | reverse complement strand
GGCTCCTCAGCATCGGGCTGGTGGCCTGCGTCCTGATGGTGTGGCTCTATTTCAGAGGATGAATATGATCTCGCGGCAAATCTGGGCACGGACGACCGCACTCGTAGCGAGCGCGGTGCTGCTGGCCGCCTGCACGACCAGCGCTCCCGTCAGCACGTCAGCTGTCCCCCGGAATTCCGGCGTCTACTACGACCCGTCGCGGGAGCTGGGGCCGCTATTCCACGACGTCCAGCTTGCGGGCCTGTTTCCGGACTCCAAGACCTTCGTTGACGCCCGTGCGCTTCTGGCTCCGGCGGAGATCGTCGCGCGCTATTCCACCGCGAAAGATTCTTCAGGCTTCAGCCTCCGGACGTTCGTGGAGCGGTACTTCGAGATCCCGCGCGCGGTCGGAGAGGGTTTTCGGACGGATACCTCGCGGACCATGGAGGAGCACATTAGCGCCCTCTGGCCGGTTCTCACTCGCGCCGCGGACAATCTGGACGACCGCTCGTCGCTGATCCCTCTGCCGAACGCGTACGTCGTTCCCGGCGGCCGCTTCCGCGAGGTGTATTACTGGGATTCTTACTTCACGATGTTGGGACTGATCGAAAGCGATCGCACGGATCTCGTGCGGAGCATGCTGGACAACTTCGCCCACCTGATCCGGACAGTGGGCCACATTCCCAACGGCAATAGGACGTATTACTTGAGCCGGAGCCAGCCGCCCTTCTTCGCCGCGATGGTGGGACTCTTCGCGCGGGCGACCGATACCACTCAGGCGCTGCGGTATCTCGACGCTCTCGAGGCGGAGCACCGCTTCTGGATGGAGGGCGCGGCCAGCGCTGCTCCCGGTACGGCACATCGTCGTGTCGTGCGCCTGCTCGACGGCTCGGTGCTGAATCGGTACTGGGACGACAGAGCGGACCCGCGGCCCGAATCATACCGCCCCGATTACGAGCTTGGTCATGGTTTACCCGGGCCAACCCGCAGCGCGTTCTACAGAAACGTGCGGGCCACGGCCGAAAGCGGCTGGGACTTCTCGAGCCGCTGGATGCGGGACCCGAGCGACCTGCGCACTCTGGAGACGACGGAGCTGGTCCCCGTCGACCTCAACAGCCTGCTGTATCACACCGAGCGCACGATCGCCGCGTTGCGGACTTTTCGCGCGCAAGCTCGTGACGCGGAGGCGGCGACCTGGTTCGACCGGGCCGCTCAGGAGCGGCGGCGGGCCTTATTGGCCGTGGCCTATGACTCTGCCGACGGGTTCTTCTACGACGTTCGGTGGAGGAGCGGGGAACGCGTAGCCGATCGCCCGACTCTGGCCGCAGCCGCTCCGCTTTATTTCGGACTCGCCACAGCGGAGCAGGGAAACGCGGTTGCCGCCCGGCTGGAGAGGGACTTCCTGAAATCCGGCGGATTCTTGACGACGCTGATCAGCACCAGCCAGCAGTGGGATTCGCCGAATGGATGGCCGCCCCTGCAGTGGCTGGCCATTGAGGGCGTGCGCCGGTACGGTCACGACGACCTCGCCGCGGCCGCGCGGCAGCGCTGGCTTGCGCTGAATCGCCGCACGTACCGGGCGACGGGCAAGATGACGGAAAAGTACGATGTGGCGGATCCGACCCGGCGGGCTGGCGGCGGCGAGTATCCCACGCAGGATGGCTTCGGCTGGTCCAACGGGGTGGCGCTGGCCCTGTCAGGCCAGGAGCGGAGCGCAAGCGTCGCGGCGTTACGCTGCAGGCCAATCAGGCGTGGGGGGCCCAAGCCTTCTCGCCGGGCGTATGCGGCACGCACGGATCGAAGCGCCCGGGCGACTCAACGTATCGCTGCCCCTGCGTGCAGCCGATCTCCGACGTGAAGTAGCCGAGCAGCGCGAGCTCCTTCATCATCCTGAAGTAGTGCGCAGGCGGGTCGGCGGTAATCTCCGTCGCCACCCCCGCGTCCGACCCGGGCGCCCTGTCCTTGCGCTCGTCGGCGAGGAACACCTCGGCCTTCTTCAGGCTCTCTTTTTTCCGGGCATCGCTTTCTAGCTTTTGCTCGCGATCGAGGACCTGGAGCACAGCGAGCCGTTGTTCCTGCGTCGCGGCCATGAATGAGACGTCGTGCGCCCTGCGGGTTGCCTGGTCCAGCTTTTCCATGCCCTTGCGGAATGCCTTCCGATCGCGCGGGCTGTAGCTGTCCGTCACGATGAGCGCCATGAAGGCGCCGACTTTGGCTGCCTTCGCACCGGGGGTGCCGGTCTGGGGAAGAATCGTTTCCGCCACCTCGTCGAGGAAGGCGATCTCGTCGGCGGTAAACGGCGCGTCGGTATTTTGTTCGCTGCAGCCGGTGAGCAACGCACTCCCGCCGACCAGCGCGACTCCGCCGAGCAATGCGGTCACGCGCAGCATCGCCTCGCGGCGGTTGATCATCTCCGGCAGGTAGTCGCTCGCGCTTTCGTGTGCAGTCATCGACGACTCTCCGGTCAGATGTTGCGGCGATTGAGCTCACCCACGGCGTAGTCCGCGGCCCGCGCGGTGAGCGCCATATAAGTGAGCGATGGATTCTGACAGGCGGCCGACGTCATGCAGGAGCCATCGGTGAGGATGGCTCGGCACGGTGAATCGCTTGTCCCATCCCAAGATTCCGAACTACGTCATTCAGAATATCCCGCGCGATCCAGGCACCACGTACAGCTTCAACGCTGGTGTGGGGATCGGCCGCTCGGTGCGCGGCACCTCCTTCGCGGCCGATCTGATCTTCGAGCCGATGTTCGCGGAAACCTGGGCTGACGCGGCGAACGACACGCTCATCACCGGTGGCGGAACCATTCGGGCCGGCGGAAGAATCGTGGATAACAGCTTCCGATTCAGCAACGTCAAGGTGCGCCTTGGCGCGGGACGTGATATCGTGATTCGCGACGGGAACACGGTGTTCGGCTATCAGGTGGGACTCGGGCTGTACGCGATCAACTACCGCCTGAAACAAGCCAACCATGTGCAGCGGACCTTTCGCACACAACGCGAAGACTGGATGGAGTGGTCGCCGAGCGTTGGCCTCCGCCTTCGCTCGCGGGAGCTAGACCTGTTGTACAACTTCTCGCTCACTTGCGGTCCCGGCGCTTGCGGCGGAGACGACGGTCGGGTGGTTTTCGTGAACAATCCCCGAGTCGATCTCGCCGCAGTGGGAATCATCGCCGCGCCCAGCGGTGAGCTCTTCATGGAGAGCGGTGCGCTCAAGCTGCACAAGCTCACGCTCGCGGTGCCTATCCGCTAAGTAGGGTAGGTCAGCAAGAATGATGGGGAGATGAGCGCTCTGGCTCGTCTCCCCGTCATTGCAAAGCAAAGCGGGTATCCCGCGATCCGATCAAGGTTGCAAGCGATCAGCTACCCCTTCAGTGCAGAGCCCGGCCGTCCGCGCCGAACAGGTGGACCCGCTCCGCCGGCACTCGGACCGTAACGCTGTCGCCGACGTCCGCCAGCGGGTTGCTCGAGACAGCCGCGAGCAGACGGTGCGATCCAGCGTCAATGTGAACGTGGCTGGTGCCACCGAGCCGTTCGACGAGGACGACCCGCCCGGCGACAGTGCCGTCGGCATCAACTGATCCATCCGTGGTGAAATCCACTCGCAGATCCTCCGGCCGTATGCCTAGCGTCACAGGTTCTGCCGAGCCGGGTCGCGCGACTCTTTCTCGAAGCGGCAGGCGGACGCCCCCGGCGTTGAACACGAGCCGTCCGCCGTCTTCCCGCTCGACTCCTCCCTCGACGAAGTTCATCGGCGGCGTGCCAATAAAGCCGGCGACGAACCGGTTCACCGGAGTGAGGTAAAGCTCGATCGGCGTGCCGACCTGCTGAATGCGTCCGTTGGCGAGCACGACAATGCGGTCGCCCAGCGTCATCGCTTCCACCTGGTCGTGCGTCACGTACAGCGTTGTGGTTCGGAGCCGACGTTGCAGCGCGCCGATCTCGATCCGCATTTGCGCACGGAGTCCCGCATCGAGATTGGACAGCGGCTCGTCGAACAGAAACACCAATGGCTCGCGAACCATGGCGCGTCCCATGGCGACTCGTTGTCGCTGCCCGCCGGAGAGCTGCTTCGGCTTGCGATCGAGGAGCTGCGCGAGTCCCAATATGCCGGCGGCCCACTCGACACGCCGGCCGATCTCCTCCCGCGGGGTTTTTCTGAGACGGAGTCCAAGCGAGAGATTCTCGCCCACGGTCATGTGCGGGTACAGCCCGTAATCCTGAAACACCATCGCCACGTCCCGCTGTCGCGGAGGCAGCGCGGTCACGTCACGCTGGTCGATGCGAATCCTGCCCGAGGTCACTCCTTCGAGTCCAGCGAGCATCCGGAGGATGGTCGTCTTGCCGGACCCGGAGCCTCCGACCAGCACCACCAGCTCTCCGTCGGCCACCTCGAGGTTGAACTCCTCGACGACGGTTACATCGCCGAACCGCTTGGACACGCGCTCGAAGGAAACGGACGCCATTATCCCTTGATCCCCGATGTCGCCATGCTGTCGATGAAGTTCCGCTGCAGAAACAGGTATGCCACCACCACGGGGACGACCAGGATCATGGACGCGGCGAGGGACACTCCGATTGATCCCGCGCCGCCGCCAAGCGTAAACACGGTCAGCAGCTGCGGCAGCGTCATCAGGCTCTCCTCACGGACGACCAGCAGCGGCCAGAGCACCTCGTTCCACGATCCCATGAAGGTGAAGATCGCCACGATGGACAGGACCGGCTTGGAGAGCGGCCAGAAGACCGTGAAGAGGATGCGAAGCTCACCCATGCCGTCCATCCGCGCGGCGTCGATGAGCGAGCCGGGAATCTGCAGGAAGAACTGCCGCAGCATCAGAATGGCGGTTGCGTTGAACAGGTACGGCACGATGAGCGCGGCGTACGTGTCGATCCAACCGAGCTGCACCATCAAGGTGTACAGGGGAATCAGAGTCAGCTGTCCGGGAACGAGCAGCACCGCGATCGTGATGGCATTGAGGGCGGCTCGTCCGCGGAAGTTGAGCCGCGCCATTGCGTAGGCGGTCATCGAGCCGAGCACGAGCACGGAAGCGGTGATCGTTCCGGCGACGAAGATGCTGTTCAGCAGCGCACGGCCGAACGGCGCGCGTGCCCACATCGTGCGGTAGTTGTCGAGCGTGACGTCGTCCGGGATGAGCGCCAGCGTACCGACCTCGAACGGCGGCTTGAGCGTGGTGGAGGCCATCCACAGAAACGGGTAGATGAACGTGATTGCGGCGAGCGTCAATCCCGCATACAGCGCGATCCGTCCGAGCGTCCTCACAGCGCCTGTGCCTCGCCCATGATCCGGCGCTGAATGAGGACCACCGCGCCGATAATCAGCGCCAGCGCTACGCCGATTGTCGCCGCGTACCCCATCTTCTGATAGGAGAAGGCGTTGGTGTACAGGTAGAGCACGATCGAGTACGTGCGCCGGAGCGGGCCGCCGCCGGTCATGACATACGGCTCGATGAACAGCTGGAAGCCGTTGATGGTCGAGAGCGTTACGACGAGGATCGTCTGCGGCAACAGCATCGGCAAAGTCAGGTGCCGGAATCGCTGCCACGCGGACGCGCCCTCGATCTCGATCGCCTCGTGGCAGCTGCGCGGGATGTATTGCAGCCCCGCCAGGTAGATGATCACGTAGAAGCCGACGTTCTTCCATGTCACCATCACTGCGATCGATGGCATGGCCGTCGCCGGATCCGTGAGCCACGGCACGGGCGACAGCCCGATTTGCACGAGCAGGCGGTTGATCAGCCCGACGTCGGTGGCGTAGAGACTACTCCAAAGGATCGCGACCACGGCGCCGGATATGACGACGGGGAGGAAGAATGTGGCCCGCCAGAAGGAACGGAACGCGAGCGGGCGGTTGAGAGCGAGGGCAAGCGCCAGGGCGGTTGCGATTTGAAGCGGAACATGAATCGCGAGAAACACGAACGTGTTGGCGACTGCGCGCCAAAAGCGTCCGTCACCGGCGAGCAGTCGGATGTTGTCGAGCCCGGCGAACGAAGGAGCCGTCACGAGGTCCCACTGCATGAAAACGAGCGCCAGCGCCAGCAGAATCGGGTACGCGGCGAACGCGAGCAGAAACAGCGCGTACGGCGTCGCCAGCAGCGACCCCGCCCGTCGTTCACCGCGCATTCAGAATATTCCTCGCTTCCGCCGCGGCTCTCGCCAGGGCTTGCCGGACCGGCACCTTCCCGTAGACCGCGGACTCCTCGTACGCTTCCGAGAGAAGGTCGAAGATCTCGACGATATCGGGATCGAGGTCGATGTCGCGCGCCCGCTCGACGTAGCTCGCGAACGTCGCCAGCGTGGGCCACTGCCGCAGCGACGCCGCGAATCGTGGATCCGAGGCGAGTCTGCGCCGGTACGGCAATTGGCTCGCCTGCTCGATCAGCAGGCGATCCGCTGCCGGAGACGTGAGAAACGCGACGAACCGCGCGGCCGCGTCGGGGTGGCGCGTCGTCGAGAAAACTGCAATGTTCCGCAGGTCGGCGAACGCATAGCGATCCCGGGGACTGGTTCCGTCCGCGGCCGGCACCGGCGTCACGTCGTACCGGAGGCCGCGGACCTTGAGCTCGTTCAGCTCCCGCACGAACCACGGACCGATGATCTTCATCGCGACGGTACCGTCGGCAAAGGGATCGCGGCCCTCCGAGAAATTGGAGCGAGGCAGCACGCCTTCCGCGAACCCGCGGCGTAACAGCTCCAACGCTGCGACCGCCGCTGCATTGTCGAACGTGATCTTGCCGTCGGCAACGAGAGTCCGGCCGCCCGCGCTGGCAAGATACAGCGGGTAGAAATCATAAAAACGCTCGAACCAGGTCGTTTTCAGATTCGCCCACTGCCCCCAGCGGTCGAGCCGACCATCACCATCGGTATCGCGGGCCAGCCGGCGCCATGCATCCAAGAGCTCGCTATGCGTCTGCGGCGGGGCGACCCCCGCGGCCGCGAGCAGGTCGACGTTGTACATCAGCATTTCAGGATTCGTCTTCCAGGGGAACGCGTAGATTCCACCATCCGGAAGCCGGAGCGTGCCGAGCATCGCGTCTGTCGTTCGCTCCCGCAGGCGCGCGGCCGTGGCGACCCGGTCGTCCAGCCGCACCACGCCTCCGGCACGAACCAGCCGCGCCAGCAGCGCCGATGAGACATTCGAGCTGACGTCCGGCGTCGCCTTCGCCACGATCGCGGCGAGCAGCACTTCTTCCGTCGAGCGGCCGGCGGGCAGTGGCTGCACGCGCACTTGTACGTCGGGATTCTCGGCGTTCCACTGCGCAACCAGCCGCGTCGCAAGTCTGACCTCCGGAGGATTGGCCGCCGGCCAGTAGGTCAGCGTGATCGGATCCGCCGTCCCGGACGTCTTGGCCACGTCGAGGCCGGACTCTCTCCGAGATAGCACGATGCGGCCGCCGTGCGGATCTGCGAACTCCCGCCGGTCCGGGATTCCCGCCAGCGAAGCGGCCGGCGCGCCGACCGCCCGATAGCGCAGGTACTCAGCTGCGTCGGGATTGCTGGTGACGGCTTGCAGCGCCAGTACGGCCTCGATGTTGGACTCGGCGCCGGCATTTCGATTCACACTCTCCGGCGAAGCGCCGTCAATTCCATCGAACGTGCGGCCTGTGGTCTCGTCATACATGCTGACGCCTGCCACGTTGGCGCCGAGAAACCAACCGGCCGTGAGCCCCGCGAATATCGCGTACCGGCGGTCGGCGGTCGCCTCCGCCAATGCCAGATAGCCCTCGACGATAGGGCCTACGCCGTACGCGATCTGTGGAAACCATTTCGTCGCGCCGTCGGGCAAGATCTCCGACGCCGGCTGTCCTGCCAGCAGGAATCTCGACCAAAGTGCGTCAGCTTCATGCCTGGCCGCTGCGATGAGCTCGGGACGGTTCAACACGAGACCGGCTTCCGCCAATGCTACGGTGGATCGCGACCCCCACGCGTGCCACGCGGCACCCGGACCATCTACCCGCGCGCCCCATGGTGGAGTCTGCGCATTCCCAGCGGACAGCGGCACCAGCAGGGCAGCGGTGCGCGCGGCGAGCGCGGCAAGGCGCGGCGATGGCTCCGCGCGCTGCAGTGCCAGCAGTCCCAGCAACGCTTCGGCGGTTGCGGTAGCCGATCCGCCGAGCAGCCGTCCGGCATTCACCTCGCGGCTCATTCGCGCCACCGCGCGGTCCAGGATCGGGCGCAGGTCTGTCAATCGCGCGTGGTTGGGACCCAACACGCGTACCGCCTCCGCGAGCGCCCAGAGACTGCGCGCTCCCCAGTACGACATGCTCTTTCTGCTGCTCGGCGCCTCCCGGTTCGGACGGCCGTCTGCGTGTATGAAGTTGAGAAATTCGCCGTCGCCCTGCTCCATTGCCGAAACGAACGCGAGCAGTGCCAGCGCCTCGTCGCGCGCGCTAGTATCGCCCGTCATCTCATAGGAGCGGAGATATACGATCGCTGCGCGCGCGACGTCGTCGACGCTCGCGATTCCCTCGTATCCGTCCCGCTGCGGGGATGCCGTGGGGCGGTAGTCGGGGGCTTCAGCGTACAGCGCCACGACCCTCACGGGCCGACCGTTCACTACCGCATCGAGCCCGAGGTGCTGGAGATAATCCAGACGGACGGCCAGCGGCGCGGGACCCGGAGGGGAGGCGGGGGCGTCCGCCTTGCGACCGCAACCGGCTATGAGCTGACCGACCAACAGTACTGCCACGATGTTGGCCACTCGAATGATCATACCGGCACGCCGCCCTGCTTCTGTTCAATGGCCGCGGCGAGCGAAGCAACCAGGTCACGCTTCGTCACGCGCGCACCGGCCACTGACACATCGGCGGCGCCGTAATACAGCAGGAGATCGTCGCCTCGCTCCACGAGTCCCTGCGGAAATACGACCCGGACACCGGTTCTGAAGTTGGCTGGATCCACTTGGGGGATGTCGCGGAGCTCGATCTCGTATGGCGCTTCGGGAACGAGCGCGGGCGCTTCGGATACGTACAGGACAACTTCCGGATTGTCGAGGTCGAGCACGCACCATCCCATCGAGTAGATGTTGCCTTCTTCGACGGATGTTGCGCCATGAAATGGAAAGAGCCAGCCAATGTCAGTGCGGATCGGGGGCGCTCCGGCTCCTACGCGCGAGCTTCGCCAGGTCCCGGCCCGCGGTCCAACGATCGGCTGACCTCGCGCGGGCCACTCGCTCTCGAGCGACGTCAGCCTGGCGCACACGATGTTCGGCATCGGGCGATGGAGCACGACATACTGTCCGCCCACCTTCTCCGGAAAAAGCACGCAGTTCTTGTTGTCTCCGGCAATGCGCGGTCCATACCGGCGATACCGCTCAGGAGCGAGCAGGTCGTCGGTAGTGATCAGGCAGACACGCGGACCAGCCTCCGAGTATCCCGTGTAGGTGATGGCATACAGCCCATCATCCTCCAGATACGTGATCCGTGCGTCTTCAACCCCCCATTCCTCGTACGGTGCGTCCCGGGTGATGACGGCGTGATCCCAAATCTCGTCGACGGTGCGGCCGTCGGACGACAGCGCCAGCGCGATCGATGAGCGACCCGTGTCCTCCTCGAAAACCCGAACGAGCAGAACGACGCGCCCGCTTGCGCGATCGACCGTGACGCCCGGGTTGAACGCGCCGCTCGCGCGCGCGAACGGGATCCGGGAAGCGGACACCAGAGGATTGGTGGGCAGTCGCTCCAGTGGGACGATCATGTCGGCGTCCGTGACACCCAGGCTGAGTACAATCGGTCAAAATGTGCCTGTGGAGCCGCGTAGTACTCGTCGGCGCTCACGTCCAGCACGGCCGGCACTCCGCCCCGCGCAAGGGAGCCGGTGACGAGCCGCTGTCTGAGCGAGCGGATAACGCCGGCGGCCGGCTTTTCGCTCCCGTCGGCGCGCACGAGTCCGAACGATCGCTCGCGGATCGCCGTAGATAACGGAGGTCGGGCGAAGAGCCGCTCATCGTAGTCTCCGTAACACCACGCGTACGCGCCGGCCGCGCCGGTGGCCGCCAACCGCTGCAAGACCATGGCGTAATACTCCGCCGCTTCTTCTTCGGACGCCAGATACTGCGTGCGAGGCCGGCCGAGAAAGTCGTCGGTGATCGTCACGCCGTCGCTGCCCGGCGGCGCGGTGCACAACCCGAACTCCTGCATGATGGCGGGCCGGCCGCGGCCCGAGAGCGCTGCCGTCAGCGCGCACGCGAAGGGAACCAGCTCGGGATCGAGAAAGGAGCGCGCGGAGCGGCAATACAGGGGATACGCGTGCATCACGTCTTCATCGGTGGCGGCGGCGAGGTCGTCGACGCGCATGTTGTTGCTGGACGTGAGCGACGGGAGATGCGCGCCGATTCGGACGGGGATGCCGGGAGCGGCGCGCCTGATCGCGTCGGCGAGCAGGGAAGTCCAGAGCCTGCCGGCCTGTCTGGAGCTCGGGCGCTGCGCATCGTCGATCTCGTTCGCGATATCGAACGCGCGGATGGCTGGATGTCCTGCCAGGGCGCGCGCGCAGCTGCCGGCGAGCAGCTCCTGCGACCGCAGCAGGGTGGGGTCCGAGAACAGGTCGCGCGCTTCGCCGTTCGGGTCCAGCATCCACGCGGGCCACCATATGCGGCCGCTCATGTTGAGCACGATCAGCGTGGGCACGACCTCGAGCCCCGCGTCGCCCGCCGCTTCAACGACTTGCACGAGCCGCGCGATCATGTCGGCGGCAACGGTTTCCTGCCGCGGGAGGAAGTCCTGCGCGAGCGCGAACACACGCACTACGTCGAACCCGATGTCGGCTACATGCGCAAGCTCGTCGCGAATCTCCGCGATGTCGAACTCCCTCCACATGTACATCGCGCTCCGGCGTGGCCAGTAATTGGCGCCGAGTTCGAGCGTCACGGGCTCGACAGGCCCGCGAGGATGGCGTCGAGCGAAAGATCCGCCACGGCCGTCACGCCATCCGCCGCGCCGTAATAGACGCGCACGAGGTCGCCTTCGGGCAGCGCGCCGCAGGTGAACACCACGCCGCCGAAGAATCCCTCCTGCTCGTACGGCTGCTCCGGCCGAAGCAGCGGCTCGCGGGAGCGCGCGATCACCCGTCCCGGGTCGGCCGCGTCGAGCAGCAGCGCACCCAGCGAGTAAGTGAGCGGCGACGCAGTGACCCCGTGATAGATCGCGAGCCACGCATCATTGGTTCCAACTTTCACGCGAAAGGGAACCGCGCCTGCGCCGACCTTCGCGTCGTCCCAGTACCCGTCGCGCGCGGCCGCGACGAGGCGGTGCTCTCCCCACGACATCAGGTCGGCCGACGACGCCGTCCAGATTGCAGGCGGGCCGAGTCCTTCGGCCATCGGCCTGTGGAGCGCGGCGTATCGACCGCCGATCTTCTCCGGAAAAATCGCGACGTTCTTGTTCGGGGGCGCGAAGATGATACCGTGCCGCTGGAACGTCATGAAATCCGTGGTGGACGCGAGGGCCGTGGCAACCCCATGGGGCGAGACAGCGCTGTAGTTGATCCAGTAAGTGCCGGCCATGAGCGTGATGCGCGGATCCTCCAACCCATACGACTCATACGGCGTTGCCGGCGACATGGCGGGGACCGGCTCGATCTCGAAATGGATTCCGTCGGTCGAGCGAGCCACACGGAGATGCGAGAGAGATGTCAGCCACATGCGGCCGCCGACGACCACTACCCGTGGATCGCTCGCATCGAGCCCCGGCGTGTCCCGTCGCCATTGCTTGACTTCCAGGTTGCCGGAGTGCGGATTGTAGATCAGCGCCGCGATCTCGGATTCCGACATTCGGTCGGAAGCCTCGGCCACCCGCAGCAGGAGGACGACCTCGTTCTGATGGCGGATTACGGCCGGATTGAAAACCCCCACAACGTGCAGCCCCGGCGCGGATGGTTGGACCATCGCGGGAGTGAGGATCGGGTTTTCCGAAGCCCGGCGGGGAATGCCGACCATTTCGCGAACCCGGGCTGAATGGAAAACCAGGAAACCGCCAGATGCTGACGATAAAAATAGCGCGTAGCGTGACCGCCATCGCGACGGCGGTCGCCGCCCTCGGCCCGGCAACGACGCTCGCGCAGTCACGCCCCATCGAGCCGGTGCTCGAATTTCCGGAAGCGGGGCTCGACGACTCTGCCGCGTATCGCGGCTACCGGACCCGATTCTTCCGCGACGCGACGGGGAACGTCGTGCAGGTGTACCTGGATGCCGCGTCGGGGCGGGTCGTCAATGTTCTCGCCGACGCGCTGAACGAGAGCGTCGGATTCACCGTGCGTGATGCGGCCGGAAAACCGTTGCGGGTGGATTGGGCATCACCGGGCGCGTCGGTCTCCAGGTCCGGCGCTTACCGGTCAATCGAATATCGGCTCACCGCCGACGCGCCGGTCGTGCAGATAGGCTGGACGCTGCTCGGGTCGATGCGCGTCGAGAGAGACCTGCAGTATTCTGGTCGGCATCTGGAGCCGTTCGGGAGCGCGACCTTCCGGCTTCCGGTGCTGGAGGAGGTGGTCGCGAACGTCGAGCGGCTGCCCGCTCGGGAGCGCTCGCATCATCTGCGCATGCTCGCCGCCCGTGACCTCGACGAGCTGCGAGCGCGGTTGCAGCCGGCCGTAACGACGCTGGGGGGGAACACGCCTCGCGGCGTGAGCGTCACGCAGCCGTCGCTGGACGACAAGACGCATCTGCGGCTCGAGCTGGAGGTCGATCCCGGTGAAACCGAGATGGCGGTGTCTTCGTCGACCCTGACGCTGCGCGCGCGAAACGGCAACGCCGTCCGATTCACCGTTCGCGTCTCCACCGACGCGCCGTCGCTCACCCCGCTCGCGAGGGACGAGATATTCAACGCCGACTTCCTGCGGTTCGTGAGCCGCGAGCGCGCGGCCGCGGACAGCGCAAAGGCCGCCGGATCAGCGCGCGGCCCCGCGGGCGAAGCCACGATCGCCCAGTTCCGTCGACTCGAGCGCGACATTCGCAGCGTCGAGCTGCTGAGTGCGCAAGAGAAGCTGATGGCAGGGATGCCGAACTACGGCACGTACTTCGGCCGCGACATGTTGATGGCCGCGCTGATGATGCAGCCGGTGTGGTCGGCGGCGATGTCCGAGCACGTCATCGCGAGCGTGCTGAGAAAGCTTGGGCCCGCGGGAGACGTGAGCCACGAGGAGGCGCTCGGCGGACAGGCGATCCGGGAGAACGCCGAGGAATACAACGCTCATCTCGCGCGGTATTTCCAGCTGTCGCGCAGCGGCGACCGCCCGGCGGCGGACAGCTCGCTGGCGCGTGCGCACGAGCTGCTCGGGAATCTGCAGCGCGTGCGGGAGAACTATCACATGCTGGACGACGAGTTCCAGCTGCCGGTGCTCGTCGCGCGCTATCTCGCCAGCGATTCGGTGTCCGCGCGCCGGAAGCGCGACTTCCTCATGGACTCTTCCGACGGTCGGGGCTCGCGCATAGCGCTCCTGTTTCGCGAGCTCGGGCTCGTCGCCACGCTCGCCGCGCCGTACGCGCGCGAGCCCTCGGTGCAGAACCTCGTGGCGTCGCCAAGGCTCGACTCCGCGCGGTGGCGGCCGGTCAGCTGGCGCGACAGCAACGTCGGCTATGCGAACGGCAGGTTCGCCATGGACATCAACGCCATCTGGGTGCCGCGCGCGCTCGAATCCATCGCCACGATTTTCGGCGCGCTTCGTGAGATCGGGGTGGACAGCGAGCTGACCGCCCGGCTGGCCGCCAGCTCGGGACATGCCGCTCTCGCTCGCTTCGCGCGATACCCGGACTCTCTGGAGTCCGCGGTGCGCGTCTGGGAGGGCGCCGCGCGGCATTTCGAGGTGTCGCTGCCGGCCGCAGATGTGAGCGCGCGGATCGCGCGCAAGCTGGAATCGCTTTCCGCGGAGGAGCGAGCGTATTGGAGCGCCGCTCTCGCGTTGTCGCGGGCAGACAGCGAGCCGCTGGAGTTCCTGGCGATCTCCCTGGATTCCGCCGGCCGCCCGATCCCCGTCGTGAACACCGATCCGGCAACGTGGCTTTTCCTGAACGATCGCGCGGGCGCCAGGCCAAATACGCGTGCGCGTGTGTTACGCGACGTCGCCGCTGTCATGCGCGCGTATCCCGTCGGTCTCCTGATCGACGGCCTCGGGCCTGTCGTGGCCAATGATGCCTATGCGTCGCCGGAGGTGTGGGCAGCGTTCCATCGGGACAGATACCATTCTCCGCGCGTCGTGTGGGGCCGGGAGGTCAACCTCCTGACGCTTGGCCTGGCGCAGCAGATCTCCTCTGTAGCCGACCGCGACGGGCAACTCGCGAGCGCAGCTGTCGCAGCGTACGTCGGGACACTGCGCGATGCGCTGCGCCACACCACCGCCGCGGTGGAAGCGTCGGGGTTGAAGCACAACGAGCTGTGGAGCTACGAGATCGTCGGCGGCCGGCTCGTGCCGATCCGCTACGGGGCGAGCACCGACATCCAGCTCTGGAACGTCACCGATCTCGCCGTGCAGTTCGTGCTCTCGCGGCTGGCGCCGGCCCCGGGGAACTGATCGGCGACATCCGCATGAGCTCGACGGCGAGAGTGTTTTCCGCGTGCGCGGCGCTCGTGCTCCTCGGTGGCCTGTCTCTCGACGCGCAGCCGCCGGCGACGGCCGGCGGTCAGGACTGGGCGCGCGGCGGCGTGTGCTACGAGATATTCGTCCGGTCTTTCTACGACAGCGATGGCGACGGAGTAGGCGACCTCCGCGGGCTCACGCAAAAGCTCGATTACGTCAACGACGGCGACCCCGCAGTGCACCGGGACCTCGGAGCCAGTTGCATCTGGCTCATGCCGGTGGCGCAGTCGCCCAGCTACCACGGCTACGACGTCACCAACTATTACGAGGTCAACAGGGAGTACGGGACGAACGCGGATTTCAGGATGCTCGTAGCCGAGGCGCACAGGCGCGGCATACGGGTGCTGGTCGATCTCGTGCTCAACCACAGCTCCGCGGAGCATCCCCACTTCAAGTCCGCGCTGCTCGATCCTTCTTCGCCGTACCGCGACTGGTACGTCTGGTCGCCCACGCTCCCCGTCCTGAAGGGATGGGACGCGCCCGTCTGGCACCGGGCGCCCGGGCGTGAGGAGTATTACTACGGCTTGTTCTGGAGCGGGATGCCCGACCTCAATCTTGGCAATCCTGAGGTGCGCGCGGAGGCGGAGAACATCGCGCGCTACTGGCTCGACGAGATGGGAGTGGACGGCTTTCGGCTCGATGCCGTAGCGCACTTTTTCGAGTCGGGAGACACTCTGCGGCACGCTCCGGCCACGCATCCCTGGCTGCGCGACTACGCCGCCGCAGTGCGGCGCATCTCGTCCGCTGCATTCACGATCGGCGAGGTGTGGGACAGCACGGGCGCGATCCTCAAGTACTATCCGGATCAGCTCGACGCGTACTTCATATTCGACGTAGCTGACGCGCTCATCGATGCCGTGCGGTCCGGATCGAAAGACCGGCTTGTCGCCGCGGTGCTGCGCGCACAGCGCGACCTGCCACCCGGACGCTGGTCGCCGTTCCTCAGAAATCACGACCAGACCCGCACGATGACCGAGCTCCGGGGCGACGCGGCCCGGGCGCGGCTGGCAGCGACGCTGCTGCTCACGCTGCCCGGTTTTCCCTTCCTTTATTACGGCGAGGAGCTGGGAATGACCGGATCGAAGCCCGACCAGCGCTTGCGTACGCCGATGCACTGGGCGATGCGGCGGGCAGCCGGCTTTACGACCGGCACGCCATGGGAGCCGCTCCAGTCCGACTCCCTCACCGCCAATGTGGAGGCGCAGGACAGCGATCGGGCGTCGCTGCTCAACCACCATCGGCGATTGATTCATCTGCGCGCGGCGCACTCCGCGCTCGGCTCCGGCGACTTCGTTCCCGTCGCTACGAATGCGGAGGGCGCGCTCGCTTACCTTCGCCGGGCGCCGGATGGCACGGCGCTCGTCGTCGCTAATCTCACCCCGAAGCGCATCGAGGGGCCGACGTTGCGGTCAGACGAGAGCGTTGTTGCGTCGGGATGCTACGTGGGGCGCCCGCTCGCGGGCGGTGACGGAACAGCGCGCTTCTGCGTACGGAAAAACGGACAGCTCCCGCATTCGCTCCGCCTTCCTCCGCTGGAGCCGTTCGGCAGCTATATACTTGACCTTTCCCAAACGGACTAATCCCGAAGTTTTCAGGAGGCTGGACATGAAGACGTTCATCGCACGGCTTACGCGGCTTGCCCCGGTCGTGCTGGCATGGTTTGCGGCCGCGTCGGCCGGAGCCCAGAGCGACAACTCCGTGACCTCGCCGGACGGGCGCAACACGGTCAGCGTAGAGATCCGCGAAGGACGCCTTCACTACAGCGTTGCTCGCGACGGGAATCCGCTGCTGCTGCCTTCGCTGCTCGGCTTCGAGCTCCGGGACGCGGCGCCGCTCCGCGACAGCCTCCGCATCACCGGTACCGCCAGAATCAGCGTGGATCACACGTGGGAACAGCCGTGGGGCGAAGTGAAGGTGGTTCGGGACCACCACAACGAGCTGCGGGTGTCGGTGCAGGAGAGCGGCGGCGCGGCTCGCAAGTTCGACGTCGTGTTCCGGGCTTTCAATGACGGCGTCGCGTTCAGATACGACCTGCCCGCCCAGCCCGGGCTGGATGAGATCGTCATAATGGAGGAGCTCACGCAGTTCGCGTTCGCGGACAATGCCCTCGCGTGGTGGATCCCGTCCGACCGGCCGCGCCTCGACCGGTCCGAGATGCTGTTCGCGTCGTCGCCGGTCAGCGTGCTGGACAGCGTGCAGACTCCGATCACTCTGGAAAGCACCGATGGAAAGACGTTCATGGCGGTGCACGAAGCGCACCTCGTGGATTACCCGCGAATGTTCCTCGCGGGGCCACGGACAGAGAGCCGGACGTTGCGGGCGGCGCTCGCGCCGTGGGCGGATGGTGTGAAGGTTCGCAGCCGCGCTCCGATGCAGAGTCCCTGGCGCACAATTCAGATTGCCGACCGCGCCGCCGATCTGGCGCCGTCGGTGCTCGGCCTGAACCTCAACCCGCCCAACGCGCTCGCCAGTACCGCCTGGATCAAGCCGATGAAATACGTCGGCATCTGGTGGGGCATGCACATCGGGACCACGAGCTGGCACTCCGGGCCCACCCACGGCGCGACGACGGAGAGAACGAAGCAATACATCGACTTCGCCGCCGCGAACGGATTGGGCGGAGTGCTCGTGGAGGGATGGAACCTCGGCTGGGACGGAGACTGGATCGCGAACCGTGACGCGTTCTCGTTCACGAAGCCGTACCCCGATTACGACTTGGCCGGGCTTGCCGCATACGCGAAACAGAAGGGCGTGCGCCTGATCGCCCACAACGAGACTTCCGGCGGACTCCAGAACTACGAGAATCAGCTGGAAGAGGCGTACTCGCTCTATCGCTCACTCGGAATCGACGCGATAAAATCGGGCTACGTCACCGACACGCTCAGCGGCGGGCACTCGCATTACTCGCAGGTAATGGTGCGCCACCACCGCAAGGTGATCGAGACGGCCGCGCGCTACGGCATCGCACTCGACGTGCACGAGCCGCTGCACGACACGGGAGAGCGCCGCACCTTCCCGAACATGATGACGCGCGAGGGCGCGCGCGGCCAGGAATACAACGCCTGGGGTGGCGACGGCGGTAACCCGCCCGAGCACGAGACGATTCTGTTCTTTACACGCATGCTCACCGGGCCGATGGATTTCACTCCCGGGATCTTCGACATCCTCATCCAGCGGCCGACGGGGACTCCGCGCAAGACGAGCGACTCGCGGCCGCGCACGACTCTCGCGAAGCAGCTCGCGCTGTACGTCGTGCTGTATTCGCCCATGCACATGGCCGCGGACCTGATCGAGAACTACGAGAACCAGCCCGCGTTTCAGTTCATCCGCGACGTCGCGGTCGATTGGGAGCAGACGCGCGTGCTCGAGGGGAAGATCGGTGACTACGTGGTGGTCGCACGGCAGCAGCGCGATTCGGACGACTGGTTCATCGGTGCCATCACCGATGAAGAAGCCCGTACGTTCGAGGCGCCTTTGTCTTTCCTCGCCTCCGGCCGGAAGTACGTGGCCGAGGTTTATGCGGACGGACCGGGCGCGCACTGGCTGACCAATCCGCTGCCCGTCGAGATTCGGCGCGTGGATGTGACCTCGGACTCCAGGCTCACCATCCAGCTCGCGCCGGGCGGCGGCCAGGCCATCCGTCTGCGCGCGGTGCGATAGCCGCCATGAGGAGAACGCGCTGACCGTGGTCGCCCGGCAGGCCAGCTGATGGCGTCCGCGCGAGAGGCCCTCGCCAGACTGCGCGAAGGGAACCGCCGGTTCGCATCGCACGAGCGCGGCTCCGACCCTTTCCTCAGCCACACGCCGCTCGCCGAGCTCGCGGCGCGGCAGAACCCCTTCGCGATCATTCTCGGCTGCTCGGACTCGCGCGTGCCCGCCGAGATCGTGTTCGATCAGGGGCTGGGTGACCTGTTCGTGATTCGCGTCGCCGGCAACATCGTGGCTCCGTCGCAGGTCGGCAGCGTGGAGTTCGCCGCCGCGCGCTTCGGCACAAGATTGGTCGTCGTGCTCGGCCACTCGCAGTGCGGCGCGATCCTGGCGACTCTAGAAGAGTTGCAGCAGCCGACGGAGAACCAGTCGCGCAACCTGCGGGCGATCGTGGACCGGGTGCGGCCGTCGGTCGAGGGACTCCTCGCGACCGATCTCGCGATGGATCCCGACGAGCTGGTGGAGAAGGCGGTGAGAGTCAACATCCAGACCTCCGTCGACCATCTGCGCCACGGGTCGCCGGTGCTCGAGCAACTCATACGGGACGAAGCACTGCTCGTCGTCGGCGCCGAGTATTCGTTGAACACGGGAGTCGTCGATTTCTTCGACGACGGGACGATCAGCTAGTCCGTCAGCCGTTCAGCACGGGTCCGGATCGTTCTTTTTCCACCTGATTCCTTCGCTCCGGAGCTGCTCGCGCGTCATCTTCAGCACCAGCGCCTCGAAATCCTCCGGAACCAGATCGGCGCAAATGTTCCGCAGCCGCTTGATCAGGCTCTTCCGGATGCAATCCTCCCGACTTTCGGGACTGCCGGGATGGAGATGGAGGGGATTGCGATCCGCGTCGGCGGGTGGAACCGGTTTTTCGGGGATGTGTATCAGTCCCGCAAGGATGCAGCCGGACCCGATTCGCGCCCGGTCACGAGCGAACGGTTTTCTTCAGCTCGAGGCGATGCTTCGACCAGAGCCCGTTGGCTTCCATCTCCTTCCGATGATAGCCGAGGATGGTTCCGCGCGTCGCGACGGAGAGCAATCCATCGATGACGAAGATCGCGTCGTACGATATCGGCGCGTCGACCAGGGTCTTCAGCTGCCGCCAGGTGGCGGTCCGCACGACGTCGTACTCGGTGAAGATCGAATGCACATCCACTCCCTGCCTGCGGCGATACTCACCGTGGCGGCAGGCGGCGGCGATCATCGCGTCCACGCGCTCCTTACGAGGCGCCGGGCTCATCGCGCAGTCGATCACCCGCGTGATCACGCCCGCGAGGTCGTTCTGCCGCTCGCCGGCCTGCAGCGCCGACCATGGCAGCGAGTCCGTGCTTCGATCCCAGTCGGACATGATCTCGTCCATCTCGGCGAGCAGCAACGGGTACAGTTTGGCGTAGTGCTCGACTTCGACGGCGCGGGCCGCTTGAATTCTGCGCGCCACGTCGACCACTAGCTCGGATGCGAGGTCTTGAGACTCTGCCAGACGCCGCTCCGGACAAGAGGGTTGGAAGGTGCGGCAGCGAACCGATCATCGGTACGTTCCCGACCATCGAATGGTAGTCGAATTGTCAGGATCGGACATAAGTTATCGAGGTTGCGGGCATTAGGCCGCGCAATCGGCCCTTAACCGACCGAGGGAACATGGTCATCACCGCGCCCGACCGTACAGAATTTGCCGATTACTACCTGCCGTACGTCGAGAAAGTCGCCGGCGACGACGTCATGCAGGTGCTCCAAGCGCAGCTCGGCGAGGTGCTTCCGATTCTCGAGGGCGTGTCGGAAGAGCGGTCGCGGAGTATTCGCTCGATACGGGGGTCGTCGATTTCTTCGACGAGCACGAGGGCGCATAGGGGGTACCGATCCTGCGAGGCGTCCTGGTGCGGGGTTGCGGGAATGATTGTAGTATCCGTACACATGAACTCGTGCGTAAGTCAACGTCCTCACGTGGGAAGGACCCGGTGACACGGGACAAGCCCGGCGAACGGGTTGTGCGCCGCCTGCTAAGCAGCCGCCAGCCTCGAGGAGCCGGGAGAGGCGACACGGCTGCGTGGGTGGCGGCAGCCGCGTGCGACGATCTGTATCGTGATCTGTCGCTCTGGGTTGGAACTGACGGGTGTCACGCGCTCTTCTCGCGCGCGCTCGCGCAATCCCGCGGGGACCGCGCGGCGTTGGAGTTGATTCGGCTCAGCGCCGGCTCCGAGCCCTACGCCGATGGCGTCGCAGAATCTCTTATTGAGCACGGCGACGCTTCCATCGCGGAGGCTCTGGAAGTGATGCTGGTCCGTCTGGTCGAGCTCCTCGAACGACTCGTCGGAGACGAGATGGCCATGAAACTGATCGAGCGGAGCATTACCGCATCCGAAGGCGGTGGTAAAACGCCCGAGGACATAGAGGAGGAAGCGTGATGAAAGGCAAGCAAGCGGAAATCCGGAGTCTTCCCAGCGGAGTGCCCGGTCTCGATATCGTGCTCGGCGGCGGGCTGCCGGAGTTCTCCTTCAATCTGATTGCTGGAGGACCCGGGTCGGGCAAGACGACGCTCGCGCACCAGATCATGTTCGCGAACGCGACGGTGGCGCGGCCGGCGCTGTATTTCACAGTGCTCGGCGAGCCGACGCTCAAGATGCTGCGGTACCAGCGGCAGTTCAGCTTCTTCGATCCCGACTTCGCCGGATCCGCCATCCAGTTCATCAACCTGAGTGCGGAGGTGATGGAACAGGATCTCGGCCAGGTCCTGCAACGGATAATCGGCGAAATCGAGCGCGTCTCGCCCGGAATCGTAGTCGTCGATTCATTCCGGACGATCGGCGGCCGGCGGGACCGCGCCGAACAGGGAACAACGTCCGAGCTCGAGAATTTCGTTCAGCGTCTCGCCCTCCACCTGACCAGCTGGGAAGTCACCTCCTTCCTGCTCGGGGAGTACTCCGAGGAAGAGCAGCGCAATCCCGTGTTCACGGTAGCCGACGGGATACTGTGGCTCACTCAGGCAACCGACCGGAACTCGGTCGTCAGAAAGCTGCAGGTCGTAAAGGTGCGCGGGCGCGCCACGATGCCCGGGCTGCACACGTTCAAAATCTCCGACGACGGTCTCCAGATATTTCCGCGAATCCCGGAGCAGACGACCAAACGGGTTCGGCAGCAAGGCGGGAGACTGTCTACGGGTGTGCCGGGGCTGGACGAGATGATCGGTGGCGGCGTCGTTTCCGGGGACGCGGTTCTGCTCACCGGGCCGGCGGGCAGCGGCAAGTCGACGGTCGCGACGCAGTTCATGGCGACGGGATTGGCGAACGGCGAGACCGGGGTAATCGCGATCTTCGAAGAATACCCGGAGGAATATCTCGCCCGGGCCGGCAAGCGAAACCCCGTTATCGCCAAGATGATCAAGGCCGGGAAGCTGGAGCTGATTTACCTGCGGCCTCTCGATCTTTCCGTCGACGAGGCGCTCGCGGCCATACTCGAGGCTGTGGAGCGACTCGGAGCCAAGCGGGTCGTCATCGACTCGCTGTCCGGCTTCGAAGTCGCTCTGGCCCCGACGTTCCGCCAGGATTTCCGCGAGTCGTTCTACCGGCTGGTCGGAACGTTGACCGCCGTCGGCGTCACGGTATTCATGACCGCCGAAGTCGTGGAGGGATTCTCCGGCGTTCGGTTCACTACCGAGAAAGTCTCGTTCATCACCGATGAGATCATAATCCAGCGCTACATAGAGATCGAAGGAGAGCTCAAGCGGGTGATGGCCGTGATCAAGATGCGCGGCAGCGAGCACAGTCACGAATTGCGGATGTACGAGGTCACCCCGAAGGGCGTGGTTGTCGGCGACGCACTCACGGAGTACGACGGCATCATCACGGGGAATCCATTTGTGCGGACCGCGCCGGTGGGTACCGTAGCGAGACCGCCGGCCAAACGCCGGGGGAGGTAGTACCGGGTGGACTCGAAGCCGCGACGGAGCGCGGCCCGGAGCAGCGCGGCCGAACCGTCGATCCGGGACGCACTGCTCCGGTACACGGAGCAGGCGCCGCTGCCTTTCGCCATTACACGCGGAGCGGACCACAGGTTCGTGTACGCGAATGCCGCGTTTTGCGGCCTGGCGCGGATCACCGGTGGTGACGTGGCCGGCATTGCGATCGCCGCTGCGTTCGGCGGGGCGGCGGGCATGGCCATCGGCGCCACGCTCGATCGGTCGTTCCGCGACGGCGTTGAGCTGACGGATGTCCGTATCCAAGGGCTGGACGAAAGCGGCCCGGGCCTGGTACTGAGTGTTTGGCCGGTGATCGGCGACGACGGGCTTCCCGATGCGCTCGGCGTCGAGCTGCGCAAGTCGACAACAGCCGACCCGGCAGCCGACCTGCAGCGTCAGGTCGCAGAGCAGATGCTTCTTGGCGCCTTGCGCGAGCGCAGTCATGCCGAAGACTCCGAGGACGCCCGGCGCCGCGCCGCGTTTCTCGCCGAAGCTGGACGGCTGCTCGCGGAATCCGTGGACCAGGCCAGCACGCTGCTTGCGCTCACCAAGCTCGCTCTTCCGGCCCTGGGCGCGTGGTGCATCGTCGATATCGTGAATGAGAGTGGCGCTCCGTCACGTCTCGGCATCTACCATTCTGATCCGGAAAAACAGAAACTCGCGCGCAAGCTTGTAGCGGCGTGGGAGCCGGACCCGCACGATCCATTCGGCGCCCCCGCGATGCTGCGCGAAGCGCGAGCCGTGCTGATCACGGAACGCGTAGAGGAAGAAATCGTCGCGGCCGCCCGTACCGCAGACAATCTCGAGACGCTCCGTCAGCTCGGCATTGGGCCCATGCTGACGGTGCCGCTGCTTGCCAGGAACAAGCTGCTCGGCGCAATCACCTTCGTCAGCTCCCAGCCGGGGTTCGTGTATGGCCCCGAAGACGTGCAGCTTGCCGAGGACCTGGCGACGCGGGGCGCTCTCGCGCTCGACACCGCACAGACGTACGACCTGGCGCTGGTGATGCAACGCAATGCGGAGACCGCGAACATGGCGAAGACGGCTTTTCTTGGCGCAATGAGCCATGAGCTGCGCACGCCGCTCAACGCGATCGGGGGCTATATCGATCTCCTCGACATGGGCCTGCGCGGGCCGGTGACGGAGCAGCAGCACGCCGATTTCGCCCGGGTGAGAAGCAACCAGCAGCACCTCGCCCTGCTGATAACCGAGATCCTCAACTTTGCGCGCATCGGAAGCGGGCGCGTCAGCTACACGCTCGATGACGTCAAAGCCTGCGAAGCAATCGAACGGGCCGTGGACATGCTCGAGCCCCTGTTCGCGAAGAAGGGCATCGTGTTCGACGGAGTCTCGGGAGATTCGGGCCTGACAGCGCGCGCGGATCCGGAGCGGGTAGCTCAGGTCCTGGTGAACCTTTTCTCCAACGCCATGAAGTTCACTCCAGCCGGGGGGCACGTCAGCGCAGATTGCGCGGCGGTGGCCGACGGCGTAACGCTGAGCGTGACCGACACCGGGATCGGCATCGCCGCTGAGAAGGTCCATGTCATCTTCGAGCCGTTCATGCAGTTGAAGGATGGGCTGTCAGACAAGGAAAGCGGCGTGGGGCTCGGCTTGGCGATAAGCCGCGACCTGGCCCGCGCGATGCACGGCGATCTCACAGTGAAGAGCACTGTTGGAGAGGGGACTCGCTTCACGCTTACGTTGCCGCGAGGGGGTCAACCGCCTGCAGATGATGCTTAGGACCGATTGAATCATATTTAGCTCGCTTCACGGGCCTTTTACTCGGCGAGGAAGCATGGTCATCACCGCGCCCGACCGTACAGAATTTGCCGATTACTACCTGCCATACGTCGAGAAAGTCACCGGCGACGACGTGATGAAGGTGCTCCAAGCGCAGCTCGGCGAGGTGCTTCCGATTCTCGAGGGCGTGTCGGAAGAGCGGTCGCTGCACCGGTTTGCTCCGGACAAGTGGAGCATCCGTCAGGTCGTGAGTCACATGAACGACACCGAGCGGCTGTTCTCTTTCCGCGCGTTCTGGTTCGCGCGCGGGCTCACGGATCCGCTCCCGAGCTTCGATCAGGACGACGCCGTCGCCGTGGCCGGCGCGGACGACCGCTCATGGAGCAGCCACCTGGAAGAGCTCGAGACGGTGCGCGCGGCGACGCTGACGCTATTCAAGAATCTTCCAGCCGAGGCGTGGATGAAGCGCGGCGTTGCCAGTGGCAATCCGTTCACCGTGCGCGCGCTCGCGTATATCTGCGCCGGACACGTCGCGCATCACGTGAAAGTGCTGCGGGAACGGTATTTGACCGACTGAGCGGGGGTACCGCTCCACTCGGTCCTCGGTCCCGCGCACACCTTTCCAGCATGGTCTCCATCCTCGACATCATCGGGCCCGTCATGGTCGGGCCGTCTTCCTCGCACACCGCGGGCGCGTGCCGGCTGGGACTGCTCGGACGCGGACTCGTGAGCGGCACTCCGGAGAAGGCCGTGCTCGAGCTGCACGGCTCCTTCGCGCGGACCGGCGAAGGACACGGTACCGACAAGGCGCTCGCCGCGGGGCTGCTGGGCTTCAGACCGGACGACGAACGCATCCGCACGGCGCTCGAGATCGCCGAGCGCGAGGGGTTGGACTACAGGTTCGAGAAGGCGGCGCTGGGGGAGGAGGCGCATCCGAACACGGTGCGGATGACGCTGGAGCACGGCGACGTTCACGCCACGCTCACGGGCGCGTCGCTCGGCGCCGGTCGTATCGTGGTGACCGAGATCGACGGCTTCCCCGTCGAGGTCACCGGGACCTTCCATACTATAGTAATGGTGGCCGAGGACATTCCCGGGTCGATCGCGCGCATCACCGGCATCCTGGCCGACCACCGGATCAACATTGCGACGCTGCGTCTGACGCGGAAGCAGCGCGGGGGCGACGCGTTCATCGTGATCGAGTGTGACGAGCAGCCGGGCGAGGGAGTGCGCGACGAGCTTCGCGCGCTGAGCTGGGTGCGGTGGGCGAGGCGGCTGGACAAGGTGTCGGGGCAGTGAAGACATCCCTGCGTGCTGCGTGCTGCGTGCTGCGTCCTGCGCCCTAACGGCAAACTCGCGCCAACAGCCAATAGCCAACAGCCAATAGCGCTGTTTCCGGATGTATAAATCGCTCGCGGAAGCCATTCGGGACGCTGAGGCCAGCGGGCGTACGCTGTCGCAGACGGCGCTCGAGATGGAGTCGGCAGATCAGGGGCGGACGACGGAGGACATCCGGAGCGTGCTCGCGCGCGCGCTTGGGGTCATGCGCGGAGCGGTGGAGCAGGGGATGGTCGGTGATCTGTATTCCGCGTCGGGGCTGGTGGGCGGAGATGCAGCCAAGCTGCGCACGGGACCGCCGGGCCCGCTGGCGGGCACGCCGTTCCGCGACGTGCTCGCGCGCGCGCTGGCGGTGCAGGAAGTCAACGCGGCGATGGGCGTCATCGTCGCCGCGCCGACGGCGGGCGGGGCGGGCGTGCTGCCGGCGGTGCTCACGGGGCTCGCGGCGAGCAAGGGTTTCGGCGACGACAAGCTGGTCGACGCGCTCGCGGCGGCGGGTCTGATCGGTGCTGTCATCGCCGAGCGCGCGTCGTTATCCGGGGCGGAGGGCGGATGTCAGGCGGAGACCGGTGCGGGGGCCGCGATGGCCGCCGGCTCCGCCACCGAGATGCTCGGCGGCACGCCGTCGCAGGCGGGGCACGCTATCGCGCTGACGCTGCAGGGGATGCTCGGCCTCGTGTGCGATCCGCTGGGCGGGCTGGTGGAGCTGCCGTGCGTCTTTCGGAACGCGACGGGCTCCGCGATCGCGCTGGCCGGTATTGAAATGGCGCTCGCCGGGGTTACTTTCGCCATCCCCGTCGATGAAGTGATCGATGTCATGGGGGAGATAGGGCGGGAGATGGACGTGCGGTACAGGGAAACTGCGGGTGGCGGCTTGGCAGCTACGCCGACTGGCCGCCGTTTGGCCCGAGAGCGGTTGTACCAGATAAAAAGGGGCGGATGAACTGCCCTGCGTCCTGCGTGCTGCGTCCTAGCAGAGATTTGTGAGCGATTAGAGGGAGAGCCTTCCCACTGGCGACCAATAACTGCCGTTGTATTGTCAGGGGGCTCCGGCAATACCGCGCCTGGCACCGCAGCCGGCTAGGACGCAGGACGCAAAACGCAGGACGCAGCCCGATCCGGCGCTGCAAGTGAAACTGAACTAAGTTCTTACCCGTAGCGCATATAACTCCGAGAGTCTCATGGGAATCTTCGACCGAATAGTCCAACTCTGGCGCGCGACGATCAACGACTTCATCTCCCAGGCCGAAGAGCCCGAGAAGATGCTGGCGCAGATCATTTCGGACATGCGCACGCAGCTGGTTCGCGCCAAGCAGCAGGTCGCCGCCGCCATCGCCGACGAGAAGCGGCTGGAGGATCAGGCGCGGCTCGAGTTGAAGCAGGCCGAGGACTGGGAGCGAAGAGCGATGCTCGCGGTGCAGGAGAACCGCGACGACCTCGCCAAGCAGGCGCTGGTGCGGCGCGCCGAGCACGTGTCGCGCGGGCAGCAGATGCAGATCACGTGGGAGGCGCACAAGCAGGAGACGGAGCGCCTCAAGAACTCGCTGCGCGAGCTGAACGACAACATCGAGGAAGCAAACCGCAAGAAGAATCTCCTGCTCGCCAAGCAGCGGCGTGCGCAGGCGACCAAGCGCATCGCCGACACGATGTCGCGCATCTCCGAGAAATCCGCCTTCGAGGCATTCGCCAGAATGGAAGAGAAGATCGACCAGAACGAGCGCAAGGTTCGCGCGTCGGTGGAGATCGACGAGGAGTTCTCCGGCGACCAGCTCGCGAAGGAGTTCAAGCGCCTCGAGAGCGGCGCGACCTCCGAGACGGCCGATCTGCAGCTGATGGAGCTCAAGAGCAGGATGGGGCTACTCGCCGGGCCCGCGCCCGCGGGATCCAAGCAGCTCGGGACCGGGCAGGCTGAGGGAGCATTGACCGAAGTGCCGCAGGAGGAGAAGAAGGCGCCTTGATGACCGCTCCCACCGCGGCTGCCTCACCGCAGCCAAAGGGGCGGGTAGCACCGGTACTGACCGCGGTCGTTCTCACAGTCCTGCTGTTGTGGCTGCTGGGAGTGGCCGCAGACGTGTTTCTGCTCCTGTTCATCGCGGTGATCTTCTCGCTGTATCTCGGCGCTGTCACCGATTTCCTGGTCACGCGCACGCGTTTCCCGCGCAGCCTCGCTTTCGCCGTGGCGCTGATCACGACGGTGCTGGCGATCATCGGCCTGTTCTGGCTGCTGGTTCCGCCCGTGGCCGAGCAGACCCGGCAGCTGATCCAGGTCCTGCCGACGTACATAGACACGTGGGAAGGCGGGATAGACCGGTTCATGGCGCGGTTTCCCGCGGCGCAGGAATTCTGGACGCCGGGCGAGCACCGCGCGACGCAGGCCGTATACGGGCAGGTGTCGGGCTGGCTTGGCGATCTCGCGCCCAAGGTCTTCTCGCTCGTCCACGTCTTCATCAGCATCTTCTCCGTGGCGGTGATGGCGATCTACCTGACGCTGTATCCGGGGATCTACCGCGAGTGGCTGATCGCGCTGTTTCCCCCGATCCACCGCGACCTGATCCGCGACGTGCTGCGCGATCTCGCCGACACGTTGCGCGCGTACATCACCGGGCAGCTGTTCGCCATGTTCGTGCTCGGCGTGATGACCGCGTTCGGACTGTGGCTGCTCGGAGTGCCGTACTGGCTGACGTTCGGTGTGTTCACGTCGGCGGTCGCGATCATTCCGTTCTTCGGCACGCTGGTGTCCACGGCGCTGCCGGCGCTGTTCGTGCTCGGAGGCCCGGGGGGCGTGACCAAGGCGTTGTGGGTCGTCCTGCTCGGCGTGGGCATCCACCTGTTCGAGTCGAACATCGTGCAACCGCTGGTGATGGCGCGGAAGGTGGAGCTGCCGCCGGTGCTGACGATCATGTCGGTGCTGGTCGTCGCGAAGCTGCTTGGCCCCGTTGGGCTGGTGGTCGCAGTGCCGATACTCGCGACCGTGATGGTCGTGGTGCGCCGGATCCTGATCAACCGCATCTACGAGGGCAAGGGATTCCGCCGCGCCACGCGCGACGTCGCGATAGTGCTGCGCGTGCCCGCGCCCGAGGGCGGTGTGCTCGTCCCCGCCGGCCCGCCGATCGACGTCATCGCTCTGCGCGCGAAGTCGTCGATCCTGACTGTCCCGCCCGTTCTTCTCGAGCGGCACGCGTACCAGGTTCCCCGCGCCGACTCGGACTGAGGGTCGCCTTCAGCGCGCGAAGGGGATCCCTGCCGCTCTTTCCTCGCGCACAAATGGCAGCCAACGCACGACCCGCGTTGACCGAAGACCAATCGTCCGCGTAGGTTCACGATCTATGGCGCAGCTGCGGCTTCATAACACGATGAGCAGGGCGGTCGAGGAGTTCGCGCCCGCGGACGGGCGCACCGCGCGGCTGTACACGTGCGGCCCGACCGTGTACAACCCAGCGCACCTCGGGAATTTCCGCACGTTCCTGTTCGAGGATCTGCTGCGCCGCGTGCTGCGACTGGCCGGCTACGACGTGCTCCAGGTGATGAACCTCACCGACGTGGACGACAAGATCATCAAGCGCGCCGCGGAGCGCGGCGTGACGATCGGCGAGATCACCGAGCCCGTCGTGGAGACTTTTCACGCTGACCGGCGGTTCCTGCGGATCCAGGACGCGGAGCAGTACCCGAAGGCGACCGAGCACATCCCCGAGATGATCGCTCTGGTTCAATCGCTCGTGGAGCGCGGTCTGGCGTACCAGGCGGAAGACGGGTCGGTGTACTTCGCGATCGGAAAGTTCGACGGCTACGGCCGGCTGTCGCGGCTCGACACGCGCGAGATCCGCGCGGGCGCGCGCGTGGCGCACGACGACTACACGAAGGAGAACGCGCAGGACTTCGCGCTCTGGAAGGCCGCGAAGCCGGAGGACGAAGCGGCGGCCGCGGCGTGGGATTCTCCGTGGGGGAGAGGGCGTCCCGGCTGGCACCTCGAGTGCTCCGCGATGGCAATGAAGTACCTCGGTGCGACGATGGACATTCACTGCGGCGGAGTGGATCTCGTCTTTCCGCACCACGAGGACGAGATCGCGCAGTCGGAGGGTGCCACCGGCGCGCAGTTCGCGCGCTTCTGGTGCCACGGCGAGTTCCTGCTCACCGACGGGTCGAAGATGGCGAAGCGCATCGGCAACGTCGCGACCGTCGCCGACCTGCGCGGGCAGGGCGTGTCGGCCGCCGCGTTCCGTCACTTCGTTTTCTCGACGCACTATCGCAAGCAGCTCAACCTTTCCGGCGACGCGCTCGAGGCGTCGATCGAAGGGGTGCGCCGCGTGCGCGATTTCGTCGAGCGGCTCGAGGCCGCGAGCGGCGGCACGCCCGAGCTGGCGGGCGCGGCGGCGGACCTCGTGCGCGACGCCGAAGCCGCCTTGTTCGACGATCTTAACGCGCCGGCCGCGGTCGGCGTGCTGTTCACGTTCATCCGGCGGGCGAACGCCGAGCTCGACCGGCGGGGGGACGACGCGGACGCTCTGCGCGCCGCGCGGGAAGCGTTCGCGCGGGTGAATGGCGTGCTCGACATCGTGCCGGACGCGCCGCGGGCGGACGACGAGCTGGCCGCCTGGGTCGACGAGCGTTTGGCCGCGCGCAAGGACGCGAGGGCCCGGCGCGACTTCGCCAGCGCGGACGCGATTCGCGCGGAGATCGAGGCGCGCGGGGTAGCGATCGAGGACGGCCCCTGGGGCACGCGCTGGAAGCTCGCGCGGTGAGTAAAGGGTTCTCCGGTTGCATCGTGGCCCGAATCCATTAAATGTTGCAGGTATGAGACGCGACATCCTGCTCCTCCTCGGCGCCGTTGTCTTCGCGTCAGCCGCGGGCTACACGTACCTGCACAACGACAACCTCCAGCTCAGCGCGGGAGTGATCTTCATCGGGACGTTCCTGCTGTCGTGGGCCGCCCCGAAGAGATTCCTGGTATTCGCGCTCATGATCGGGAGCTCGGTCCTGCTCGCCAACATCTACGCCAGCGTGAACCAGCTTGCCGTGCCGGCGCCGCCGGGCGGGATCGCGGAGGCGTTCCTCACGTACATCCCGGCCGTGGTGGCCGGAATCGGCGGGATGATCATCGGCGGCGGGGTGTCCAACCTCCCCGACAAGCTCGGGAGGCCTGCGGACGCGGCCCGGGCGGCCAGCCTGGAGGCGACCGCCGACCTGAGCAGCGGGGCGGAGCCGTATGACGCGACCCGCCAGCCGGCCGCTGGGAAGACGGCCGCCCAGCCCCCGTCCGGACCCCTTTCCGGACTCGAAAACACCGCTGGTCAGGAGCCTCGGCCGTTTGCTTGACTAGGGGGCGTAAATCCCTTATTCTTCAAGGCTTGCGCAGAATCGCTGTATGCTGACGTAGCTCAATTGGCAGAGCAGCTGATTTGTAATCAGCAGGTTGCGAGTTCGATTCTCGCCGTCAGCTCTTCGGGGCGACGGCGATTGTTTGCTGGGGTAGGGTTGGTGCTAGGCGCCGTGCCGACAGCGATTGGCGCAATGGTTCTCTGCTCCGCGAATGCGTAACGGGGACGGGTTGCGGGATGCGGTGGGGTACCTAAGTGGCCAACGGGAGCAGACTGTAAATCTGCCGGCGCAAGCCTTCGAAGGTTCGAATCCTTCCCCCACCATTTGGTGAAGCGCTGTTGGCTGTTGGCTCTTGGCTTTTTGTAACTGCTTTTGAACGGAGCTGTGAACTGTAATCCGCGGGAGTAGCTCAGTTGGTAGAGCGCTAGCCTTCCAAGCTTGATGTCGCGGGTTCGAGTCCCGTCTCCCGCTCTTGAACTGGCTGTTGGCTTTTGGCTCTTGGCTGTTGGTACGACGATGGAGATGGCTGCATCACTCGCTCGCGTAGCTCAGTCGGTAGAGCACACCCTTGGTAAGGGTGAGGTCATCGGTTCAATCCCGATCGCGAGCTTTGAAAGAAAGCTGTTGACTGTTGGCTCTTGGCTCTTGGCTCTTGGCTCTTGGCTAACAGCGCGGCAGTTCCGTCAGTTCCTATTGTTCCGTTGTAGCTAAGAG
>JBBEBQ010000008.1:74815-134662 GCA_040882285.1 Gemmatimonadaceae bacterium | reverse complement strand
GCCGCCCAGTACTGCAAGATCAATGCTCCTGTTATTTCAGTTACAGCCCACTAGTGACTAGTGACTAGTGACTAGTGACTAGTGACTAGTGACTAGTGACTAGTCACCAACCAGCGCCGGCGGCGCGACCGCGGGCCGCGAGATCGGGAACGACCGCTGAAACAGCTCGCCCAGGTTTTCGTCGTTCAGCTTTTCGAGGACTCTCTCAGTCGAGACCCGCGATGTCACGCTGCGCGACTCGGGGCCGCTCCAGTTGATCCACGCGTACCTGTCGTTCTGCGCGGTCTTTCCCGCCGGATGATGGAACACGACCATCGCATTGCTGGCGCCCGGCAGCTTCACCTCGACTCCCCAACTCGTGCCGTCGGGTCCCTGGAACGGTTTCATTTTCATGACGGAAAGCTATTGGCTGTTGGCTATTGGCTGTTAGCTGTTTTCAGTCACTAATGCGGACCCTGGACGTAGTTCCTAGTCACTAGTCACTAGCTTTTGCCTCCCCGCGAATCCTGCGTCAACCTCGTGCCAGTATTCGACTGAATCCTCCCCCAGCTTCCAGCACAGGTACACGCGGCGTCCGTCGATCTCGGCCGGAAAGTCCACCAGTCCCTGGTCGAACCCCTTGAAGTCGACGCCCAGCTCTCTCAGCTCCGTGACGTATCGCTCGATGTCCGCCGCCAGACGCTGAGCGTCCTCCTCCACCTTCTCGACTTCGTCCGGAGGCGCGTCGCCGCGCCGGCCGGCCGCGACCACCTCGAGAACCCCGACCTGCTCCCGCCAGCGGGCATAATCCTGGACGATGTCCTCCACGATCCGGCGCACCAGCGGCAGCATCCGGTTGGCCTGCTCGAGCGTGAATAGCCGTGCCGGCTCGATCGCCGAGCTCATGCGTCAGCCCTCCCGCTTCCCTTCCGCGTTCCGTTCCTCGAGGCGCCTGCGCCGCCGCTCCCGCGCTGCCGCGTACCGCCGCTTTTCCTCGACGCTCTCCGGCTCGATCGGCGCGACCTTCACCGGACGGCCGTTGGCGTCGATCGCGACGTAGGTGAGGTAGCACGAGTTCGTGTGCCGCCGCTCCCCGGTGAGAAGATTCTCGGTCTCCACCCGGACGCCCACTTCCATCGACGTCGTCCCCACGAAGTTCACGCTCGACTTCATCGTCACCAGCTCGCCTATGTGGATGGGCTCGCGGAAGTCCACCCTGTCCACGGAGACCGTGACGCACGGGGTCCGCGCGTGCCGCATCGCCGAGACGGCCGCGGTCGTGTCCATCATGGCGAGAATGACTCCTCCGAACACGTGCCCGAGCACGTTCTCCTGGTGCGGCATCATGAGCATCGCCGCCTCATGATGCGTCGCGGCCACGGTGCTCGTCCTGTCAGTGCCAGACAATTCCGTCAATGTTCGGTCTCGCGGAAACCGGCGTTCGGGCCGGGGTAATAAGGAAGGGACGACGCTGGCAAATATACTGCATAGCTTTCGCCCGCCCGGACGACCGTCCGGCGGCTCCAACTCACCGCAGAACAACACCGACACGTGCATTCATACGGCCGTACGACTTCGCTGATCTTCGCCTTCGCCTCGCTGACGCTGTGGTCCGGCTGCACCGTTGGCCGCGACGCCGCCGCCCTCGGATCGGCCGCGGATTCGGTCGCCGCTTCGCAGGTGGGCCCGGTTTCCCGCGCCGTCTCCACAGTCGACAGCCAGGCCGCGCCGGCCGGGCCCGTGACCGGCTCCGCCGAGGTGCTGCGGCTCCAGCGCGACGCGAACGCGCCGATTCGCGGACTGTACCTCAACCGCTTCTCGGTGCAGAGCTCGACCAAGCTCAGGAAGCTGATTGCTCTGGCCGATTCCACAGAGATCAACGCGTTCGTGATCGACATCAAGGACGAGTTCGGGCTCAACTTCGTGTCCAGCGATCCGATGCTGCGGAAGAACGCGGGGACGATGACGAAGGCGGTGAACCTGAAGGCGTGGGTCGATTCGATGCGCGCGCACGGGATCCTGCCCATCGCGCGGATCGTCGTGTTCAAGGATTCCGTCGCTTCGCGGATGAACCCGACGCACACCATCCGGAAGACGGATGGCTCGCCCTGGCGGGATCGCGAGGGGCTGACGTGGGTCAATCCATACTCGAACGAGATCTGGGAGTACAACTTCCGCGTCGGCGACGAGGCGATAAAGATGGGCTTCGGGGAGATCCAGTTCGATTACATCCGGTTCCCCGAGCCGTACAAGTCGCTCCCACAGCAGGTATTCCCCGGCTCCAACAACCGCACCAAGCCGCAGGTCCTCGCCGAGTTTCTCGGCGCCGCGCGCGCGCGGTACGCGAGATCAGGCATTCGCACGACCGCGGACATCTTTGGGCTCGTGACCACCGTCCACGGCGCGCTCGAGATCGGGCAGCAGTGGGAGCCGATCGCGAAGGTGACCGACGTCGTGCTCCCGATGGTGTACCCGTCGCACTATCCGCGCGGCGCGTTCGGTATCGCGCGGCCGAACGCGGAACCCTACAGGATCATCCATTGGGCGATCTCCCGCGCGCGCGAGCGCAACGCGGCGCTCGGCATCACGGGCGAGCACGTGCGGCCGTGGCTGCAGGCCTTCTCCCTCGGCCAGCCGAAGTACGGCCCGGAGCACATCCGGGCGCAGAAGCAGGCGGTGTACGACTCGGGCTTCGACGGCTGGGTGCTGTGGCACCCGGGCTCGAACTACGACATCTTCGTGCCCGCGCTGGAGAAGACGCTGGTGTCGCGGAAGAAGGTGCCGCCGGTGCCGGTGAACCGGGCGCCGATTCCCGCGCCGCGGCCGCCCGCGCCGGTTACGCCGCCCGTGGTATCTTCGACGCCGCCAGAACTTTAACCGCCGATGACGACGCCGGCCTCTCGCTCCAGAACCTGCAGCGCTGCCGTGTGATCGACCTCGCTACCAAGCTCGGCGTGGGCCCGCTGGAAAATCAGATGCGCCAGCTCGATGAACCCCGCCGGCGTCCCAGCCTCATGCGCCACTGCCTCCGCGATCCGCACGTCCTTGTCGAGCAGCGCCAGCCGGAACGTGCTGGGAAATTCGCGCGTGAGCACCCGCTGCGGGATCAGATTCTCCGAGGAGTTCGACCGCCCGGCTGAGCCGTTGATCACGTCGAGCGCGATGGAGGGCGCGACTCCCGCCTTCGCGGCGGCGACGAGCGCTTCGCCGGTGGACCAGAGGTGGATCGCGAGCAGCGCGTTGCTCAGCGCCTTGATCGCGTGGCCGGCGCCCGTCGGACCGCACAGAATGATCTTCGCGCCGAACGCCTGCAGCACTGGCCGCGCGCGCTCCAGCACGGCGGCGGCGCCGCCGCACATCACCGTCAGTTTTCCTGCTTCCGCGCCGACGACTCCGCCGCTCACCGGAGCGTCGAGAAAGTCCACGCCCTGTTTCGCCAGCCGGGCCGCGATGGAGCGGCTGGCGTGCGGATCGCCCGAGGTGCAATCCACGAGAATCGCGCCGCTCGCCATCGCCGAAGCCAGCCCTTCGCCGCCGAACGTCACGGACTCCACTTCCTCCGACGTCGGAAGGCAGGTGACTATCACCACCGCACCGCGCGCCGCATCGGCGGGAGTGGACGCGACGCGCGCCGACGTAGCGCGCGCAAGCTCGGCCGACTTTGCCGCCGATCGATTCCACACGGCCAGCTCGAATCCAGCTTCGGCAATCCGGCGCGCCATCGGGTAGCCGATCGCGCCGAGGCCGAGAAAGGCGACTCTCATGTTCTTCCCTTTAAGGCAGTAGAGGGTGCTGGGTAACCGACAACAGGGTTGGGTGACAGGTCTTAGGTTTTGGTTCTGGTTAACTACCGGTCGCCGGTGACAGGTCGCTGGTCTTCCGCCGTCACCGCCCAACCGTCAACCTGTAACCAGTACTTGACCAAAACCAAAACTTAAGACCTGCTACCCAACCCTGTTTGTCGTCAGCCCCAGCAACCCCGGGATTCAAAATGGCCGCCACGCGCTACTACCTCCCCGAATTCGACCAGGAAATGGCCACCACCCGCCGCGTCCTCGAGCGCGTCCCCGAAGACAAGCTCGACTGGAAGCCGCACGCCAAGTCCATGTCGCTGGGCCAGCTCGCGTCGCACGTCGCCCAGCTCCCCAGCTGGGTCTCGAACATCTTCGCCGTGGACCAGTTCGACTTCCGCCCGCCCGACGGTCCCGCCTTCGCCGCGGCCGACTGCAAGAGCCGCGAGGAGCTGCTCGCGCTGTTCGACGGTAGCGTGCTGACCGCCCGGAAGGCGATCGCGGCCGCGACGGAAGCCGGCCTCGACACCCCGTGGACGTTGAAGGCTGGATCGCACACGATCTTCAGCGCGCCGCGCTGGAGCGTCTTCCGCGGCTTCGGCATGAATCACATGATCCATCACCGCGCCCAGCTCTCCGTGTATCTCCGTCTGCTCGACGTGCCGGTCCCCGCCATTTACGGGCCGACGGCGGACGAGCAGTGACCCGGAAGAATTCCTTATATTCGGCGCCATGGTCACCACGCTGAAGATCTCCGGAATGACCTGCGCGCACTGCACACGCGCCGTGTTCACCGCGCTCTCCGGCGTCTCGGGGATCGCGCGCGCTGACGTGAGAGTGGGCACCGCCGAGGTCGAGCACGACGGAACGGTCACCCTCGACGCGCTGAAGCAGGCCGTCGAGACCGCGGGCTACTCGGTGATCGACGCCGACGAGAACCGCAGGGCCCTGCCCCAACTCTGATGAACACCTCGGAGCACCGCGCGCTCGCGACCCTCCTGGCGCCCGACATCCAGGAGCTGCTCAAGTCCGCGCCGCACAGCGTCGCCGCCGAGACCGAGGAGATCCACGCGGCCGACCTCGCGGACATCGTCGAGGCGCTGCCGCGCGAGAACGTGCTCGCTCTCCTGAGCGCGCTGCCGGCGGAGCGCGCGGCCGACGTGCTCGAGTACCTGAGCGACGATCTCCGCACGGAAGTCCTGGAGGAGATGTCCACGCCGCAGGCCGCGCGGCTCGTCGCGGAGATGACGCCGGACGACCGCGCCGACGCGCTCGAGGAGCTGGAAGAGGAGACCTACGAGGATATCCTCTCCGAGATTCCGAAAGCCGCGCGCGAGGAGACGGAGCGGCTGCTCGCGTACGACCCGGAGACCGCGGGCGGGCTGATGACGACGGAGTTCGTGTCGGTCCCCGAGGATTCGACCGTCGAAGCCGCGCTCGCCGGAGTCCGGCACATCGCGCGCGCCGGCAGGCGCGAGGCGATGCACGCCATCTACGCCACCGACCAGCACGGCGCCCTCAAGGGCGTTCTGTCGCTGCGCGAGCTCCTCGCGGCCGCCGAGGGCGCGAGGATCAGGGACATCGCGTGGGAGGAAGTCGTGAGCGTGCCGGCGGCCGCGGACCGCGAGGAAGTCGTCAGCCTCACGTCCAACTACGATCTCGTCGCGCTTCCGGTCGTGGACGAGAACGAGCGCATCATCGGCGTCGTCACGGTCGACGACGTCATGGACGCGATGGTCGAGGAGCACACCGAGGACGTGCAGAAGTTCGGCGGAATGGAAGCGCTGGACGAGCCGTACCTCCAGATCGGCTTCTCGGCGATGATCCGCAAGCGCGTCGTCTGGCTCGTCGCGCTGTTCGTCGGACAGATGCTCACGACGTCGGCGATGCAGCAGTTCCAGAGCCAGCTCACGCAGGCCCTCATGCTGACGCTGTTCATCCCGCTCATCATCAGCTCCGGCGGCAACTCCGGCTCGCAGGCGACTTCGCTCATCATCCGCGCCATGGCGCTCGGCGAAGTCACGCTCGCCGACTGGTGGCGAATCGCGCGGCGCGAGCTGCCGCTCGGGCTCGCGCTCGGCGCGGTGCTCGGCGTGCTCGGCGTGCTCCGGATCGTGCTGTGGCAGCAGCTCGGCTTGTGGGATTACGGCGACCACTACCTGCTGGTCGCGCTCACCGTCGGAACGACCCTGATCGGCGTCGTCGCATTCGGCTCGCTCGCGGGCTCGATGCTGCCGTTTCTGCTGAGCCGCGCAGGGCTCGACCCCGCCAGCGCTTCCGCGCCGCTCGTCGCCACGCTCGTGGACGTGACGGGCCTCACGATCTACTTCAGCGTCGCGCTCTTCCTGCTGAGCGGCATTCTACTGTAGCGGAAACACCCGGTTCGCCCTACTATTAGGAGGGCAAATCGGGCTGACCCCCGACCAAGTTCGCCTCTTTCCCTGCAAGCAAACCGACAGGAGACAGCAGATGACGACGGTCCAACGGGTTGCACAGATCTTCGGAGTGGTGTTCATCCTCGTGGCACTCGCCGGCTTCTATACCGGCGGGATGAACATGGATGCGGATCCCGCGACGGCGCCGGCGATATTCGGGATGTTCCCGGTCAACCTGCTCCACAACCTCGTCCACCTGCTGTTCGGTATCTGGGGTCTCGCCGCGTCGCGCTCGTACACCGGCGCCAAGCAGTACGCGCAGATCGCCGGCGTGATCTATCTCGTGCTCGCGGTCCTCGGCTACCTCGCGCCCAGCGGGTTCGGCCTCGTTCCGCTCGGCGGCAACGACATATGGCTGCACCTCGTGCTCGGCGCGATCCTGGCCGGTGTCGGATTCACGGCGAAGCCGGCGACAGTCGCCCCTACGGGGTCGACCATCTAGAACGAATCACCGCTCGCAGAAACGGCGCCCTCACGGGCGCCGTTTTTTTGCGAGCGGGTCCGAGTGGGTTGCAATGGAATCCCCTTCAGCTACCTCGGAGCTTCTTGTCTGGCGGAGACCATCCCCTTCTCCAGCCATGCATGCTCTCCCTTCAACACCTGCATGGCAAGCCGGTACAGTGCCGCATCGTGCTTCCCGTACAGCTCGTCGAACTTGGCCTCGATCCGTCCCCGCGCCTCGCGGCAGAACATGTCCGCCAGCTCGATCCCGCGCGCATTCCCGTTCTCCTTCAGCATGTGCGCCCGGACGCACGCCGCCGACATCGCGTACAGCTCCGCCCCTATGTCCACCGCGCGAAACAACACCATCTGCCGCTTCTCGAGCTTGGGTCCGAGCCGCACCATCACGTGAAACAGCGCGCGTCCCAGCCGCCGCGTGGTGCGCTCGACGTACCGCACGTGCCGCGCGAGCCTGCCGAACTCCGAGTAGCTCTTCACCTGCTTCGCCGGGGACCAGCGCATCGGATACCAGGTGACGTAGAACGGCATCGCGCGCGCCAGCGCGCGCAGCTTCTGCCTCGTGCCGAGCTTGGGATTCACGATGTCGAACGCGAGCGCGAAGTGGTGGTCCACCGCCTCGCGCGCGATGAACAGCCGCATGATCTCCGACGATCCCTCGAAGATCAGGTTGATCCGGAAGTCGCGCATCGCGCGCTCGACCGGAATCCCGGGCTCGCCGCGGCTCATCAGCGACGCCGCCGTCTCGTACCCGCGGCCGCCGCGGATCTGCAGCGTGTCGTCCACGATCCGCCAGCCGGCTTCGGTGTTGTACAGCTTCGCGATCGCGGCCTCGAGGCGGATGTCGTAATTCCCGCGCTCGTACAGCATCGTCGACAGCTCCGCCACGGCCTCCATCGCGAACGTCGTGGCCGTCATGCGCGCGATCTTCTGCGCCACCGCCTCGTGCTTGCCGATCGCCTGCCCCCACTGCACGCGCTCGTTCGCCCACGTCCGCGCGACGTTGATCATCTGCTTCCCCGCGCCGGCCGCGCCCGCGGGCAGCGTCAGCCGCCCGGTGTTCAGCGTGACCAGCGCGAGCTTGAGCCCCCGTCCCTCCTCGCCGAGTATGTTCTCGCGCGGTACCCGCACGTTCTCGAAGCGCATCAGGCCGTTCTCGATCGCCTTGAGCCCCATGAAGTGCAGCCGCTGCGCGACCGATACGCCGGGCATCGAGGTCTCCACTATGAACGCGGTGATCTGCTTCCGCGGCTTTCCGTGCACGACGACGTCGGGAGTGCGCGCCATCACCACCAGCAGCTCCGCGCGCGTCCCGTTGGTGCACCAAAGCTTCTCGCCGTTGAGGATGAAGTGGCTCCCGTCCTCCGACGGCGTCGCGGTCGTCGTCATGTTGGCCGGATCGGATCCCGCGTCTACCTCGGTCAGGGCGAACGCCGAGATCGCGCCGCGCGCGAGCCGGGGGAAATATTTCCGCTTCTGCGCGTCCGTTCCGAACAGCTTGAGCGGTTGCGGCAAGCCGATCGACTGACTCGCGGAGAGCAGCGCGACGAGCGAGCCGTCCTTCGACGTCACCAGCTGCATCGCGCGCGTGTACGTGAGCTGCGACAGGCCGAGCCCGCCGTATTCCGTCGGGATCTTGATCCCGAACGCGCCCATGTCGCGCAGCTCCTGCACCATCGGCTCGGGGATGTTGCCCGTTCGGTCTATCTCGTCGGAATCAACCCGCTCCATGAAGGCCTTGAGCCTCGCGAGAAAGGGCGCCGCGCGCGCCGTTTCAGCGGGATCGTCGGCCGGGTGTGGATGGATGAGGTCGAGCCGGAACCGGCCGAGAAACATCTCGCGCACGAAGCTCGGGTGCGCCCATTCGGTTTCGCGGGCTTCTTCGGCGACGTCGCGGGCGTCTTGTTCGGAGGCTGTTGTCTGCATGCTGATAGGTGACTAGTGACTAGTGACTAGTGACTGGTGACTAGTGACTAGTAAAGGGCAGAATAGTGCTGCGTGGTAGTTACTACACTGACCGGAGTTTTTCTATCAGGGTTGTTTCTAGTCACTAGTCACTAGTCACTAGTCACCGCCTTGCCGCCGCCTCCGCAGCACCAGAATCGCAGTCCCGCAGATGGCTATGAGCGCGAACACGAACCACTGCATCGCATAGCTCCGGTGACTACCCTCATCCAACGCCGGTGGAGGCGCCCGCGGTGGGGTGCGCTCCGGGTCTGCGCCGGGAGAAGTCAGCACGACGTAGTAGGGCGCCACCGGATAAGGCAGAATCGAGTCGATCGTCGGCAGATGAGGGCGCCGAACCGCATCGAGCCGTCCCGTGGTTCGCGCACCCGCTCTGCTTCCCGTCTCGAGCAAGCGCACGTAGCCCACGGCGTCGACGGGATCGTCCTCGCGCCACGGCCTCGTGTCCGCGGCGACGCCGTCCGGGGCGTAGATCCAGCCGCGGTTGACGAGGATCGCCGTGTCGCTCCCCGCGACCCGCAGCGGCGTCAGCAGGTTCACGCCCGGCGATCCCTGCCGCGACCGCAGCGTCAGTACCAGCTCGCGCTCGAAGTCGTACTCGCCGGTCACGAAGACGCGGCGATGTCTCGCCTGCTCGAGGTCGCGCGGTACGTTCCGCAACTGCACCGGCTGCTGCCCGAGCCGCAGCTCGATCGGCGCGTTGTACGCCTGCCGCTCGCGCAGCCGCGACAGCTGCCAGAACCCGAGCCGCACGAACAGCGCCACGACCAGCAGCGCGACTCCGATGAAGACCTTCTCGCGCGTCGTCAAAACAACAGCAGCTGCTCGCCGATCGTCTCCGGCGCCACCGGGGTCTGCCCCACGGCCCGCTGAATCTCGCGCGCGCTCGCGGGGCCGTGGCCGGCGAAGTGGTTGTTGACGTACGCGTACACCATCGTGACGCTGGCGGCGAGCGAGATCAGCGCGTTGCGCCAGAGCTCGATCTCGCGCGTCCGGTCGGCCTGCACGCGCGAGTAGTCCACGATGTCGCGGTTCGGCCCCATGAACCGGATGTAGGCGAAATCGGCGGTCGGCTTCTGCGCGAGCGCGAGCATCGTCTTCCGCGGAATCCACCGTCCCTCGACCAGCGCGAGCGCGACGTTGTGCTCGCGCAGCAGCGCGTAGATCCCGTCGTTCATCCAGCCGCGGTGGCGAAACTCGATCGCGACCTGGAGGTCGCGGGGCAGCCGCTGGAGGAACGCGACGAGCGCCGGAAGCTCCGGCGGCGCCAGGTCGGGCCCCAACTGAACGAGCGTGGGACCGAGCTTCGAGCCGAGCGCCCGCGCGCGCTCGAAGAACAGCTCGGTGGCCCCGGTGGTGTCGCGCAGCCGCTGCTCGTGCGTGATCTCCTGCGGCAGCTTCAACGCGAACGCGAACCCCGGCGGCGTGCGCTCGGCCCAGCTCTGAAACGTCGTCAGCGCCGGAATCGCGTAGAAGGTCGAGTCGACTTCCACGGTGTCGAAGGCGCGCGCGTACACGGAGAGATAATCCGACGGGCGTGTCCCCGTGGGATAGAAGGGGCCCTCCCACGCCTCGTAGTTCCAGCCCTGGGTGCCCACGCGGACGTTTCCGAGCATGACAACAAGATACAGCTAGCAGCTGGCTGCAGTTCTCAGTGTGACGGTGCCTGTGTGTCGCCGATCATGTCCACCATCACCTGCGCCGCCAGCGGCGCGCCGATCGACAGCCGCTCGTCTCCGACCGACAGCGTGATCGGGCCGTCGAACGGCTCGCACGCGAGCACCGCCACAGTCACCCCCGGCATGATCCCCAGTGAGGCCAGGTAGCGCAGCACCTCGGGGTCGTCGTCGCTCACGCGCACGACGGCCACGCGGTGACCCGGACCCAGATCCGCGAGCGAGCAGTACTGCGTCTCGTCCACCTTCCCCTCGCGCGTCGGGATCGGCGCGCCGTGCGGATCCACCGCCGGCTCGCCGATCGCGGCGGCCATCTTGTCGATCAGCTCCTCCGACGCGGCGTGCTCGAGCCGCTCGGCCTCCTCGTGCACGTTGTCCCAGCGGTAGCCGAGCGTCTCCACCAGATACGACTCGATGATGCGGTGCCGCCGTAGCGTGCGCAGCGCCGCGCGCCTCCCGGCCTTCGTGAGCGTCACGCCCCGGTACCGCTCGTACGCGAGCAGGCCGTGGTCGGCGAGCCGGCGGATCATCCCCGTCACCGACGCCGGCGCGAACGACAGCCGCTGGGCGATGTCGTTCGTGGACGCCGCGCCGCCGGCCAGCTCCAGCTCGTAGATCGCCTTGAGATAGTCCTCGGCGGGGCCCGTGATGACCGAGTCCTTGTCCTTCATCGCTTCGCGCTTGGTGGAATCGGCCGGGCTCCTGCTCATTGCGCCGCGCTCGCTTCGCGCGGCATCCCGCGCACGAGCAGCACCGGCACCATCGAGCTGTGCCGCACCGCGTTCGCCACGCTCCCGCGCAGCAGGTCGTTGAGGAGCTTGTGCCCGTGCGTGGTCATCGCGATCAGGTCGCACTGCTCGCGGTCCGCGGCCGCGGTGATCTCCGCGCCGGGGTCGCCGCTCGCCAGCACCGCTTCCGCGGCGATCCCCTGCTCCTGCAGCGAGGCCGCCAGCCGCTCGATGTACGCCAGATCTTCCTTCATCTCTTCCGACTCACGGAGATCGAGCTGACGGATATTTCGTGCCACCCAGCCGTCGGCCACGTGGATGATCACGACGCTGGAGCCGCACAGCTTCGCGAGCCGCGTGATGTGCGCGAGGATCGTCGCGTCGTACTGCGAGTTTTCGACGGGCACGAGAATGCGCTGGTACATCAGATCCCTCCGGCCCTGAAGATCTGCACGAGCAGCCACCCGTTCAGCGTCGCGATGATGACCGCGACGACGTAAGCCCCGACTTTCAGCCAGCCCGGATTGGCGAACCCGCCCATCTTGACCTTGTCCGACGTGAACCGCACCAGCGGAAAGACCGCGAAGGAAAGCTGCATGCTCAGGATCACCTGGCTGAGCACCAACAGCTTCGCCGTCCCGCTCTCCCCGTACAGTATGGCGACGATGGCGGCGGGGATGATAGCTATTCCCCGCGTGATCAGCCGCCGGAGCCACGGGCGCAGGCGGATGTTCAGGAAGCCTTCCATCACGATCTGCCCCGCGAGCGTGCCGGTGAGCGTCGAGATCTGGCCCGACGCGAGCAGGGCGAGCGCGAACACCGTGCTGGCGCCGGCGCCGAGCAGCGGTGTCAGCAGCTTGTAGGCGTCCTGTATCTCCGCGACGTTCTGGTTCGGCGTGCCGTGGAAGGTCGCGGCCGCGACGATCAGTATCGCCGCGTTGATGAACAGCGCGAACGACAGCGCGATCGTCGAATCGATGAACGCGAACTTCACCGCTTCCTTTTTTCCGGTGGCCGTCTGCTCGTACTTTCTGGTCTGCACGATGGACGAGTGCAGATAGAGGTTGTGCGGCATCACCGTCGCGCCGAGTATGCCCATGGCGATGTACAGCATCGCTGGATTGTGCAGCAGCTCCGGCGGTGGCGCGAACCCGAACACGATCCCCGCAACCGGCGGCTTGGACATCCAGATCAGCGCCGCGAAGCACACGCCGACGGTGCCGAGCAGCACGATCACCAGCGCCTCGAGCAGCCGGAATCCCTTGTTCTGGAGGTACAGCACCAGCAGGACGTCGAGCGCCGTGATGGCGATGCCCCACGTCAGCGGGATTCCGAACAGCAGGTTGAGCGCGATCGCCGTACCGATGACTTCGGCCAGGTCGCACGCCGCGATCGCCAGCTCGCAGATGATCCAGAGCATGAAGGAGACGGGCCGCGAGTAGTGATCGCGGCAGGCCTGGGCGAGGTCGCGGCCCGTCACGATGCCGAGCTTGGAGGCGAGCCCCTGGAGCAGGACCGCCATGATGTTCGCCAGCAGAATGACGCTGAGCAGCGCGTACCCGAACTGCGCACCGCCCGCGAGATCGGTCGCCCAGTTGCCCGGGTCCATGTAGCCGACCGCGACCAGGTATCCCGGGCCGGCGAACGCCAGCATCTTCCGCCACCAGCTCGCGCCGGTGATCGGTATCGTCCGGTACACCTCCGCCAGCGACGGCGCCAGCCGCGCGTGCCTCCATCCGGGCTCAACCGGCGGATTCACGTGCATCTCGATGTCGTGCGGTGGCTTTACCGGCCCGGCCAAATGACTCTCGTGTGGAAGGCGTCCGAGAAGTTAGGCGTGCCTAAACTCTCTCGTAAGCGGCTCTTTCTGGCCATCTGGCGGTCTGGCCTCTGACTTCTCATTGCTTGGATTCCCTTTCCCTAACCAGGAGCTGACAAGCGGCTAAGTAGCTGCCCCACAATACGTTCCGTCATCCCCCAGACGGTGTGATCCCCGTGCTGGAACGCCCGCACCCGCATCGCCATCCCCTGCGCGGTAACCTCCGTCTCACCCCACCCCGACTCAACCCGCAGCGCATCCAACGGCACCCAGAACGCCTCCGCGACTTCGCCGCTCGCCTGAATCGCGGCCTCAGCGGAGACCGCGGTCACGAAAGGACGGACAACTATCCTCGGCAGCAATATCGTATTCGGCCGGACGTCGTCGAGCGCGCCGAGGATCGCCCCGCTCGCCGCGAGGTCGATCCCCGTCTCCTCCCACGTCTCGCGGATCGCCGTGCGATCCAGCGATTCATCGCCCGGCTCGTGCCGCCCGCCCGGAAACGCCACCTGCCCGCTCCACGGATCCTCGGCGTACTCCGCGCGCCGGATGAACAGCAGCTCGAGCCCGCGCATCTCCACCGCCCGCAACACCAGCGCGACGGCCGCCGAGCGCGCGTCCGGATCGGGCGCGCCCACCCCGGGTCGGGCCGCGAGTGACTGCGCGATCCTGACGACCTCGGGGTCGGCCAGCGTCCGGTCCAGGCTCATTTCAACCGGGCAGAGTCGCCGGGTAGAAGTCGGCGGTCCCGGCCATCGCCATGCGCAGCTCCTCGGGAATCGTCACGAGCGGGTGGGCGGCGCCCAGCCCGTGGTTCGCGCCTTCGATAACGCGCACTTCCGCGCGCGCGTTGGCCCGACCCAGCCTGTGCGCGTCGCTCACCGGAACCACGTCGTCAGCGGAGCCGTGCACGATCAGCCACCGCGCGCGCACCCGCGCGGCGGCGCGCTCCACGTTCAGCCTCGCGCGGGATTCGCGCTCGCACTCCTCCCACGCGGACTTGTCGATCCGCAGCACCTGGCCCGTGCGGCTGTTCACGACCTCGGTGTAGCCGCGCTCGCGCCAGTCGCGCAGCTGCTCTTCCGACCACCGCTCGATCGTCGCGATCGACGCCCACGTCACGAGCGAAGCCACGCGGTCCGAGTCGGCCGCGAAGAAGATCGCGGTCGCGCCGCCGCGCGAATGTCCGAACAGGCCGAACTCGCGCGCGATCCATCCATGCTCCGTCGCGTGGTCGACCACCGCGCCGAGGTCCTCCAGCTCGCGCGCGTACGTGTTCCCCGCGAAAGCCTCGATCTCGGTGAAGTTCTCGCGGTCCTTCCCGACGCCGCTGCCGGAGAAGTCGAACGCGATGGCGTTGAGCCCGCGCTCGTTCACCGCCTCGGCGAGCGTCGGCCACGGGCCCCACCGCGCGAACCCCTTGAATCCGTGACAAAGCACGACGCCGGTCTTCGCTCCCTCGGCGGCGTACAGGTCGCCCCGCACCGTGCGGCCGCCGGGAGCCGCGATCTCGAGCTCCTGCCTCAAGATTCCACCTCCCTCCCTTCCATCGCCCACTGCAGAAAGCCGCCGGACATGGACGCGACGTTCTCGTACCCCATCTGCTGCATCGTGTCGGCCGCCAATGCCGAGCGATTCCCCCGCGCGCAGTAGACAATCACGCGCGCGTCGCGCGGGGCGGCGTCCTCGACCTTCGACTCCAGATGGCCGCGCGGCAGAAACACCGCGCCCGGAATCCTGCCGAGGTTCCACTCGTTGGGCTCGCGCACGTCGAGATAGACCGCCGGCTCGCCGCGCTCCCGCAGCGCGGCCACTTCGGCCGGCGTGACCTCCCTGATCCGGCCGCGCGCCTCCTCGATCAGATCCGCTCCCGTCTTGTAGCTCATGATCGCTCTCCGGTGATTGGCAAGACGTTGAGAGTGCGCGCGTCCGCGTCGAGCCGCGCGCGCGCGCCGACCGGCAGCGTCCACTGGTCGTCTATGTGGCCGATCGGCGCGCCGGCGATGCACGGCACATCCACCAGCTCGGCCATCTCCGTGAGTATCTCGTCCAGCTCGCGAGTGCCGCTCGCCGAGCTCGCGGGGCAGTCCGTGCACTCGCCGAACACGATTCCGCGGCAGCTCTCCAGTGCGCCGCTCAGATATATCTGCCGGAGCATGCGGTCCACGCGGTATGTGCGCTCGCCGACGTCTTCCAGAAACAGAATGGAATCCTCGAGGTCGGGCGCGAACCGCGTCCCGATCATGGCGGCGACGAGCGCGAGGTTGCCGCCGACGAGCCGTCCCACGCAGCTGCCGCCGCGCAGCACGCGCGCGTTGGGCGCCGCGCCGCACGGATCGGTTCCGCCGCTCACCGCCGCGAGCAGCGACGCGCGGCTGAAGTCGGTCAGCCGCACTCGCGCGGTCGGACCGTGAAAGCACACGATCCGGGATCTTCCGCTCACCGCCGACAGCAGCGAGGTGAGATCGGAGAAGCCGATGATCGCTTTCGGCCGCTGCGAGAGCGCGTCGAAGTCCACGTCGGGCAGGAGCCGCATCGCGCCGTAGCCGCCCCGCAGGCACCAGATCGCGTCGATGTCGTCGTCGCGGATCGCGTCGTTGAGATCGCGCAGCCGCTCGTCGTCCGTCCCCGCGAAATACCGGTGCTTGTTCAGTACGTGCGCGCCGGTGCGCGGCTCCCAGCCGAGCGAGCGGGCGTTGGCCTCGCCGCGCTCGACGTCTTCCGGGCCGGTCAGCGTGCCCGCGGGCGCCACGAGCGCGACGCGCGCGCCGCGCTTTATCGGAGGAACGGGCCGGATCGGGGCGAGTGGCATGAATTGTTATTTCCGGGAAGGACGATGCATTCGGTGCTCCGGATGCGGAATGGCATATCGCTTGCCTTTTTACAGCGCAGGAACGTGGTAATGACTTTAGCAGGAGGAAGAGAAATGGCGAACTCCAACTGGAACAAAAAGGATTCGGCCCGCACGTCGTCCAGCCGCGAGAAGAGCGGCGGTAAGCGCGGCTCGCCGAGCGGAAGCGAGAACCAGGGCGATGCGTTCGAGACCGACAATACGCGCCAGGGCGGGATGAGCGGATCGAGCGGCACCACCGGCCCGACCGGGCTGGGCGGCGAGACGTCGGAAGATGCGACTTCGCCCCCCGGCGGAGTGGAAGGCACGTCGACACGCGACGGACGCGAGGATCCCGACAGAGGGAGCCGGCGGTAACCTGGCGCGGGTTCGGCGGATCTAGCGGGGCGTCGCCACTGCGACGCCCCGCTAGTTTTTTCCAGTGACCTCAATTCGGATCGCACTGCTCGCGGCTTTGCCGTGGGTGCTGCTGCCCATCGGGATGGTGCTGCGGATGCGGCGCTCGCGCACGCTCGACGAGTTTACGGCCGAGCCGCCGCGCGACGCGCCGCTGGTCTCGGTGATCGTCCCGGCGCGGAACGAGGCGCGCAACATCGGGCGCTGCGTGCGCTCGATCCTCTCCACTGATTATCCCAACGTCGAGCTGATAGTCGTGGACGATCAGTCCACCGACGGCACCGGCGCGATCGCGGCCGGGCTCGGGGCCACTGTGATCGAAACTCCGCCGCTCCCGGCCGACTGGTTCGGCAAGCAGTGGGCGTGCTGGACCGGCAAGTCGCGCGCGCGCGGGCAAATCCTCTGCTTCACCGACGCCGACACCGAGCACGCGCCCGATCTCATCCCGCGCACGATCAACGCGATGCGCGCGCTCGAGGCCGACCTGTTCACCGTCTCCGGCAGGCAGGAGATGGTGACGCTGTGGGAGAAGCTGGTGCAGGCGCAGGTATTCGGGATGCTCAACGCCTGGTACGGCGGCACCGAGGAGATCAACCGCTCGAAGCACGCGTGGCGCAAGATCGCCAACGGCCAGTACCTGGTGATCCCGCGCGCGGTGTACGGCGAGACGGGCGGGCACGAAGCCGTGAAGCACACCGTGGCCGAGGACCTGCTGCTGGCGCAGCGGTTCCATCGCCTCGGCAGGAAAGTCGTGTTCATCGAGGGGCGCGAGCAGCTCTCGACCCGCATGTACTCGTCGCTGCGCGAGATGATCGCCGGCTGGGGGAAGAACGTGTACGCCGGAGGAATGCACGCCATGCCGCCGCGTGTTCCGCGCTGGATCTTCCCGCTCGGACTTGTCTTTCCTCCGCTGTTCAACCTGCTGCCGCCGGTCACGCTCGGGCTCGCGGCGCTCGGGTTCGCGTCTTACCCGGTTCTCGTCTGGGCGGCTGTCGCCACGGCAGCGACCGTGTTGCTGTGGATGAAATTCTATAGGGACGCGGGGGAATCGGTGTTTCTTGCCCTGTTGTATCCGCTTGGCGCCGCGATGGCGCTGTTCATCTACGTACGCGCGATAGCGCGCGGGCGCAATGTGAGCTGGAAGGAAAGGGACTACGTAGCCAGCTAGATCGGACAATGCGGGTAACAAAACGATGACTGGGGCTGAGCGCGTGTTGCCGATAGTGCACCGTGCTCTCGCTCAGCCGCGCCCGCGCCCTGCTCTCCGCGGCATCGTCGCTCGACCAGCTCGCGTCCATCGCCCGCGAGCTGGGCTTCCCGGGACCCGCCCGCCGTCTGGACAGAGCCACACGCGAGGCCATCGGGATTCCTTCCGCTGTCGCCGAGGTTCGGATCAGCCGCGGGCCAGGCTCCACGCGCGCGCTGATTCTCGACGTGACACAATCCGTCCCGCTGAAGGACGCGCTCACGCGAACCGCGTCGCGCCTCTCCTCGCACGCGCCGCAGCTGCTCTGGCTGCTGCTCGCGATCGACGCGGACCGAGCGCACGTCGCCGTTGCCGCGTTTTCGCACGAGCGACATCCGCCCCGCACCCGCGCGCTGCTCTGCGAGCGCGCGAACGTGCTGGACAGCGACGCCGAGACCCTCTGCGCGCTCTCGTCGGCACGCGCGCAGATCGACGTGCTGATGCACTGCCGGTGGACGGAGGTACTGGGCCGCGAGGCTCTCACGCGCCGCTTCTATCTCACACTGGAGCGGGTTGTCGAATCGCTCGCGCAGTCAACGACTAGCTCGCTGGGATCGGCGGATTCCCGCGAGCTTTCGCTGCTGTACGTGTCGCGGCTCCTGTTCCTCTCCTTTCTCGAGACGCAGGGCTGGCTCAACGGCAATCACGGCTTTCTCGCCAACGGCTTTGCCGATTGCATGGCTGACGGTGGCCGATATCACCGCCGCGTCCTGCTGCCGCTCTTCTTCGGAACGCTCAACACTCCGCCGCGCGCCAGAAGCGCCCGCGCGCGCGGGTTCGGCGACGTTCCCTTTCTCAACGGCGGACTGTTCTCCCGGAGCGCCCTCGAGCGCCGAGCGCGGGCGGTCGAATTCCCCGACGAAGCGATCGGCGTTCTCTACGGCGAGCTGCTCTGCCGCCATCGCTTCACCCCGCGCGAGGATTCGAGCGAATGGTCCGAGGCGGCCGTCGATCCCGAGATGCTCGGCAAGGCTTTCGAGTCGTTGATGGCGCCTCCGGAACGCAAGTCTTCCGGCGCGTTCTACACCCCGCAAGCGCTCGTCGAGCGGGTGATGCGCGAAGCTCTGGCGCATGCGCTCGCGGACAAAGCCGTGTCCAGCGAGGAGATCGAATCGTTGCTGGCGAGACGCGAGGTCCCGTGCGCCGCCCGCGCCACCCTGCTGGAACGATTGCGCTGCTTTCGCCTGCTCGACCCGGCGTGCGGCTCGGGAGCGTTTCTCGTCTACGCCCTCGGAGAGCTGAGCTGGCTCGCCGCCGCGTGCGGAGATGGACGAACCGCGGGCGACGTCACCCGCTCGACTCTGACGACTTCCATCTTCGGCGTGGATTCCAACCCGATGGCGGTCTGGCTGTGCGAGTTGCGCCTCTGGCTCGCCATGGTGATGGAGCAGCGGGACGAGGGGATTCGCTCGATCACGCCGCTGCCCAACCTCGACCGGCAGATCCGTGTCGGCGACACGCTCACGGGCGGCACGTTCGGCGCGGCAGACCGCGTCCCGTCCCGCGCGGTCTCACGTCTGCGGCTTCGCTACACGCGGTCCCGCGGCCCCCGCAGAAAGACGCTTGCGCGACTGCTGGATCGGACCGAGCGAGCGCTGGCGATCGCCGCGCTTGCCGGCGAGATGAAAGCGCTGGAGAGCGCGCGGCGCGAGCTGCTGCTGTCCGCGCGCGCGCGCGACCTTTTCGGCGGCCGTCAACCGCCCGGCGCGGACACCCGCCGGGCGCTCCTGGACATTCGTTGCGCACTGCGCGAGCTGAGACAACGGAACCGGAATCTGCTCGCCGGCGCCGCGTTGCCCTTTTCGTTCGCGGCTCACTTTTCCGAGGTCGCCGACGCCGGCGGCTTCGATCTCGTCGCCGGTAACCCGCCGTGGATCCGCCTGCACCGCATTCCCGCGCCAATGCGCGCCCGCCTGCGCGAGGAGTTCCGCGTGTTCAGGGGATCGGCCTGGACGGCCGGCGCCGAAGCCGCGCGCGCGGGCGCCGGCTTCGGCTCGCAGGTCGACATGGCGGCTCTCTTCGTCGAGCGATCACTGACTCTGCTCCGTCCGGGCGGAATCGCGGCGCTTCTGCTCCCCGCCAAGCTCTGGTCCTCGCTCGCCGGCGGCGGCGTCCGCGCACTGCTGCGAAACGAGACCGCGATCCTCACGCTGGAAGACCTGAGCGGCGCGCCCGTCGCATTCGACGCGGCGGTCTATCCGTCGCTGCTCGTAGCGCGCACGTCCACTCCCGAGAGCGGAAGTCTCACCCGCTGCGCCGTGCACCGGCGCGCCACGAAGTTCGCGTGGCACGCGCAGACCGCGCGAATTCCGCTCGACGGCACGACGGGCAGCCCGTGGATCCTCACTCCGCCCGACGTTCGAGGCGCGTTCGACAGGCTGCGTGCCGCCGGCGTTCCGCTCGCGGAGACTCGTCTGGCGCGTCCGCTGCTCGGCGTGAAGTCGGGCTGCAACGAAGCCTTCGTAGTCACGACGGATGGCGGGCACGACCGCGCAACCACGCTGATCCGAAGCGGTGACCGTACGGGTGCGATGGAAACAGCTCTCCTGCGCCCCGCGATCAAGGGCGAGCACATCGCGCCCTGGCGCTGCGCGCGCCCCGGCACCCAGCTGATCTGGACACACGGCTGCGACGGCCGTGCGCTGCGCTCTCTCCCGCAACACGCGAGACAGTGGCTGGATCATTACCGCGCGCGGCTCGAGGCACGCACCGACGGTCGCTCCAGCGAGCGCTGGTGGTCGCTGTTCCGCACGGACGGCGCCGCCTGCGATCTGCCGCGCGTCGTCTGGGCCGATGTCGGAAAGCGCCCGCGCGCCGCCGTGCTCGCGCAAGGCGACGAAGCAGTCCCGCTGAATACGTGTTACGTGGTCAGATGCAGGGACGAGCGTGAAGCGCTCACCTTCGCCGCAATTCTGAACAGCGACCTGGCCGCGGCCTGGCTCAACCTGGTCGCCGAGCCCGCGCGCGGCGGATACCACCGCTACCTCGGCTGGACCATGGCGCTGCTGCCGCTTCCCAGGGACTGGAGCGCGGCGTGCGCGACGCTCCCCGCCGTCGCCCGGTCCATGATGGACGGCGGCGGTGATTCCCGCGAGCTGCTCGAGGTCGTGCTCGGAGCGTACTGCGTCCGCTTCGCCGACGTCGAGCCGCTGCTAGCGTGGACGGGTTAGCGCCCGCGCATCCCGACGTCGTTCGCCGGATCATCGCCGGCGAATGGCTGCGCGCGGACGACGTTTCCCCTGTCCTGGGAGCTGTGACGCTGCGCGGCCATCAGGTGGACGCCACGCGGCGCCTTCGCGCGATCATCGAGAGACACGGCGGAGCGTTGCTGTGCGACGAAGTCGGGCTCGGCAAGACTTACGTGGCGCTGGCCGTCGCTCGTTTGCATGCGCGCCCGCTCGTCGTGGCTCCGGCTTCGCTCCGGCCGATGTGGCTCGACTCAGCGCGCAGAGCCGGCGTCGCGATCCGGTTCGTTTCAATGGAATCGTTGAGTCGCTCGGTTCCAGCCGGGCGGGAAAACGATCTGGTCATCGTGGACGAGGCGCACCATTTCCGAACGCCTTCCAGCGCGCGCTACCGATCGCTCACCAAGCTCGCCGCGCGCTCGCGTGTCCTCCTGGTCTCCGCCACTCCGCTCCACAACAAAGCCGCGGACATGGGAGCGCTCTTCGCGCTCTTCCTCGGCTCGGCGGCGCGGGGTCTGCCGGATGGGGAGATCGCGCGCTTCATCGTGCGCCGCGGCCAGCACGAAGCGGTGGGCTCGTTTCCACGCGTGCGCCAGCCCGTGCGTCTCGAGCTCCCGCGCAATGCGCGACTGCTCCGAAGGCTGCTGGCGCTTCCCCCTCCGATTCCCCCCAAGGATGGCGGCATCGCGGCCGCCATGGTCACGCACACGCTCGTTCGCCTCTGGGCGTCGAGCGACGCGGCACTTCTGGAGGGGTTGCGCCGGCGGCTGGCGAAAGCGATCGGGCTCCGGCAGGCGTTGGAGGCGGGCCGTTATCCGACCCGCAGCGAGCTCGCGGCATGGACGTACGCCGAAGGATCCGTGCAGCTGAGCTTCGCCGGGCTGCTTGCCTCCGAGAATCCGCCGCAGTCGGCCGGGTTGCTCGAGGCGGTCCTGAAGCACGAGCACGCGCTGAGCGAGCTGCTCGCGAAGTTGCCGCGCGATTCGGCCGCCGACTTCGCCCGCATCGAGCACCTTCGCGCGCTGCGTCGCCAGCACGGGGACGCGAAGATCGTCGCCTTCTCGCAGTTCTCCACGACGGTCGGGATGTACTACCACGCTCTTACAAGCTCGGGCGGGACAGCGATGCTGACTTCTCGCGGCGCCCGCATCGCCAGCGGGGCGATCACCCGGCGCGAGGCGCTGGAGCGGTTCGCGCCGGGCGCGCTCAACGCACCGCCGCCGGGACCGACGCAGGAGATCTCCCTGCTGATCGCGACCGACCTGCTGAGTGAGGGCGTCAACCTCCAGGATGCGTCCGTCGTAGTTCACCTCGATCTGCCGTGGACTGCCGCGACCCTCGAGCAGCGGGTCGGTCGCGTCGCGCGTTTGAGCTCGCGATGCAGCGAGGTATTCGTGTATTCGATCGCCCCGCCGGCGGCGAGCGAGCAACTTCTCGGGGCCGAGTCGATCATCCGCCGGAAGGCGATGCTCGCCGACACGCACGTCGGCGCGTCTCGCATTCCTCCGCTGTTCCCTCGCGCGGGTCGAGTGTCGCGGAGCGAGGTCGAGGATGCGGAGGCGATTCGACGCACGTTGGCGGAATGGACAAGGCGCGGGTCACTCCGGGACGAAGGCCGACCCGTGTGGGCGGCTGTCACGGCGGAGCTCGACGCGCTGCTCGCGCTGCTGACGGTGCGCGGGAAGACGACGCTGCTTGCGGGCGATGCCACGGCGGTGTCGACCAGCTGTCGCGTGATCCGCGAGGTCGTCGACGCGGCGAACGGCGATTCCGCGTCCGTCCCATCCAGCGACGTCGCGGCCGTGCTCGCCCGCCCGCGCCGGTGGCTCCGTGGCGAACTTGCGTCACAAGATGCCGGGGGCGCGCTCGTCGCGCGTACGGTTCTTTCCCGCCGCATCGCGGCGCGGCTCGCGCGGCAGCTCTCGCTCTGCCCCCGGCACGAGCGGACAGGATTATCCGTGCGCGTCGCGGCCTTGCACGAGCGTCTTCAACGGCCGCTCACGCTGGGAATCGAAAGCGAGATCGAGACGATGCTGGAGTCGGGCGAGGCAGGTGACTGGGCCGCCGCTTTGGAGGGAATCATCGGCACGGCGGAGCAGGAACAGCTAGACGAGGAAAAAAGCCGTGTGCGCGCGGTGCTAATCCTTAGAAGCAGTTCCGCCCCGAGCGGGAAGACAGGGAATCCAACGGCAACTACTCGGGGCTCGTTTTCTACCCTTCCTTCACTGCGGCAACCAACGCCTGAATCGCCGCCTTGCCATCCCCGAAATACATCAGCGTGTTATCGGCGGCGAACAGCGGATTCGGGATCCCGGCAAACCCGGGACTCAGGCTACGCTTCATCACGATCACGCTCCCCGCCTTGCCGACCTCGAGAATCGGCATCCCCGCGATCGGGCTCGACGGATCCGTAATCGCCAGCGGATTCACCACGTCGTTCGCGCCGATCACCAGCACTACGTCCACCTGGCCGAACTGCGGGTTGATCTCGTCCATCTCCTTCAGCTTGTCGTACGGCACGTCGGCTTCCGCCAGCAGGACGTTCATGTGCCCGGGCATCCGGCCCGCCACAGGATGAATCCCGAACTCCACCGTCGTCCCCTTCGACTCCAGCAGCGTCGCCAGCTCGCGCACCGCGTGCTGCGCCTGCGATACCGCCAGCCCGTAACCCGGCACGATCACCACCCGCCGCGCGGTCTCGAGCAGCATCGCGATCTCTTCCGGTGAAGTCGACTTGATCTTGCCCGCGTACGTCTCGTCCGCGCTCGCGCCCGTGCTCTCGCCCGAGCCGAGCTTGCCGAGCAGCACGTTCGGCAGCGACCGGTTCATCGCCTTGCACATGATCTGGCTCAGGATGATCCCCGACGCCCCCACCAGCGAGCCGGTGATGATCAGCGCGTTGTTGTTCAGCACGAACCCGGCGGCCGCGGCCGCGAGACCCGAGTAGGAGTTGAGCAGCGCCACCGCGACCGGCATGTCCGCCCCGCCGATCGGGATCGTCAGCAGCACGCCCAGCACCGACGCGACCAGCACCAGCGCCCAGAACGTCATGTCCGACGTCGGATCCAGCACGATCCACACCGCCAGCGCCAGCGCGACGATCGCGAGCAGCGCGTTCAGCGGCTGCTGCATCGGGAAATGGATCGGCTTTCCGGGGAGCAGGAACTCCTGGAGCTTGTCGAACGCCACCAAGCTCCCCCAGAACGTCACCGCGCCGATGATCCCCGACACCGCCGTCGCGATCAGCAGCTGCAGGTTGGGATTCACCGCGTCGTGCAGCGCCGCGCCGGCGATCAACACCGACGCGCCGCCGCCGAAGCCGTTCAGCAACGCCACCATCTGCGGCATCGCCGTCATCTTGATCTTGAGCGCGAACACCGCGCCGATGATCGCGCCGAGCGCGACGCCGGCCGCGATCAGCATCAGCCCGCGCGTCCCCGACTCGATCACGTTCCGGTCGAGCAGCGTCGCCACGATCGCCAGCAGCATGCCAACCGCCGCCTTCCGGTTCCCCGCGACCGCCGTCTTCGGGTGCGACAGCCCCATCAGGCCGAGGATGAACAGCACCGCGGCCGCGAGATAGAGGATGTTGATCAGCGAGAACATCCCCTACTCCTTCTTCCTGAACATGCCGAGCATCCGGTTCGTCACCAGGAACCCGCCCACCACGTTGATCGTCGCGAACACCACCGCGATGAAGCCGAAGATCGTGCTCAGCGGGCTCGGCGTCGCGATCGAGATCATCGCGCCGACGATCGTGATCCCCGAGATCGCGTTCGACCCCGACATCAGCGGAGTGTGCAGCAGCGGCGGCACGCGCTTGATCACGAACACGCCGACGAATACCGCGAGCACGAAGATCGTGAGGGCGCTGATGAACGTTTCCATTATCCGTTCCCCGAATCGGCGAGCAGCTTCTTCACCCGCTCGTGCACGACTTGCCCGCCCTGCGTCACCAGCGTCTCGCGCGTGATCTCGTCCTCTCGGTCCACGTTCAACGCGCCGTCCTTGAGCAGGTGCAACAGGAAGGTGGACACGTTCTTGGCGTACATCTGGCTGGCGTGGTACGGCACCGTCGCGGGGAGATTCGTCGGACCGAGCACGGTCACGCCGTTCAGCTCCACGACCTCGTCCGCCTTCGTCACCTCGCAGTTCCCGCCGCGCTCGGCGGCCAGATCCACGATCACGGAGCCGGGCGCCATGTGGGTCACCATCTCCCGCGTGATCAGCACCGGCGACTTCTGCCCCGGGATCGCCGCGGTCGTGATCACTACGTCCGTGCCGGCCACGACCTTGCCGAGCACCTCGCGCTGCCTTCTATAGAACGACTCGTCCTGCGCGGCGGCGTACCCGCCGCTTCCCTCGGCGGCGGTCGTGTCCAGCGGCAGCTCCACGAACTTGGCGCCGACGCTCTGCACCTGCTCCTTCACCGCGGCGCGCACGTCGTACGCTTCGATCACCGCGCCGAGTCGCTTGGCCGTCGCGATCGCCTGCAGCCCCGCGACGCCCGCGCCCAGCACGAACACGCGCGCGGGGGTGATCGTGCCCGCGGCGGTCATGAGCATCGGGAACATGCGCGGGAGATGCGTCGCGGCGAGCAGCACCGCCTTGTACCCGGCGACCGTGGCTTGCGACGACAGCGCGTCCATGCTCTGCGCGCGGGTGATGCGCGGCATCAGCTCGATGGAGAACGCGGTAGCGCCAGTACCCGCGAGCTTGCGCATCGTCTGCGGCGCGCCGAGCGGGTCGAGAAACGCGATGACTGCCTGGCCGGAGCGAAGCCCCGCGAGATCTTCTCCCGCGCGAACCTGCGCGATGACGTCGGAGTCGGAGAAAAGCTGCGCGCGCGGGACTATCTGCGCGCCCTTGTCGGTGTACGCCGCGTCGGTGAATCCGGCCGCGGTGCCCGCGCCGCTCTCGACCAGCACCTCGGCTCCCTTCGCTTTCAGTGAAGCGATGACTCCGGGCACGAGCGCGACACGCCGCTCGCCGCGAAATGTCTCTTTCGGAACGCCGATCTTCATGCGGGACTGCCGGAGCGCGGAATCATCGCCCGACAATTTAACTACCCGCGCGATTTCGATGCGGCGACTGTCGGGTCATCCCTTACTCTCCGCGGCATGCGCGCGAAATCCCGAAAACGGATACGGAGAGGGTCCAGCGTTGCGCGCGCGGCGCGAATGTGTAGCTTTCTACACATGGCTACCAATTTGGCGTTAGACGACCGCCTGGTGAATAAGGCATTGCGACTCGGAGGCCACCGCACAAAAAAGGCGACAGTCACCGAGGCACTCAAGGAGTACATCCAGCGACGGCAGCAGCTCGGGATTCTGGAGTTGTTCGGGACGATCGACTTTCATCCAGATTTCGACCGCGAATACAAGCGGGCCCGCCACCGGCGGTGAGAGCCCTCGTCGATACGTCCGCCTGGTCGCTGGCCTTGCGGCGGACACGCAAAGTCGAGCACCCGGCCGGGACGGCGCTCGCGGCCCTCATCGAGAAGGGCGATGCGCTGCTACTCGGGCTCGTCCGCCAGGAGCTGCTCTCGGGGATGCCCGATGCGCGCAGCTTCGATGTGCTCAGGGAGTACCTCCGAGCGTTTCCGGACGTCATGGTTCAGGCCGACGACCACGAAGAGGCGGCGCTGTTCTACAACCGATGCCGCAGCCGGGGAATACAGGGATCTGCGGTTGATTTTCTGATCTGCGCCGTAGCGGCCCGCCGCGATCTTCCCATTCTCACGGTGGATCGCGATTTCCCGCGTTATTCCAGCCTTCTGCCGATCCGGCTTTACCCGCTTCCGGCCTGAAGGCTCAGGTCAAGGCGGGGGGGCGCCCTCAAGCGACGCGCGGGCCTACCCGTGCCGCGGCAGGTGCACCGTGAACCTCGTCCCGTCCTCCTCTGAGGACTCGACCACGATTTGGCCCTTGTGCGCGTGCACGATCCGCTCGGCGATGTACAAGCCGAGGCCGAGGTTGCCCGTGGGACTATTCCCACCGACGGCGCCCGACTCCGACTTCTTCATCGGGTTGAACAGACCCTTGAGCTGCTCCGGCGGGATCGCCGCGCCGCGGTTGTGAATCTCGACGGTGACTTCGTCGCTGTCGCCGTGCACTGCCACGGTCACGCCCGTGTCGGCCGCGCCGTGCTCCAGAGCGTTTCCGATCAGGTTCGTGAGCACCTGCGTGATCCGCTCGCAATCCCACTCCCCATCCAGCGAGCCGCGGGCGTCCACGTCTATGCTCCGCGACGGATAAATGGCGCAGAGCTCCGCGACCACGTCGTGCACGGCTTTGCCCATGTTCATGCTGCCGCGGTCGATGGGAATCCCGCCTCCCAGCCGGCTCCGCGTGAAATCGAGCAGCGCTCCCACCATCTGGTTCATGCGGATAGCGCTGCGCGAGATCCTCTTCGCCAGCTCCAGGTGCGGCTCGACCAGCTCGCCCGTCTCCAGCATGAACTCCGACGACATCAGCACCGCGCCGAGCGGCGTGCGCAGATCGTGACCGAGGATGGCGAGGAACATCTCCTTGGAGTTGTCCAGGTCCTGCGTGTACCGCATGATCGACTCTGCGAGCGCCTGGTCGATCGCTTCGTTGAAGCGCGTCAGGTCCTCGAGGTCGTCCGGCGTCGCCTTGCCCTGCGACTTCGCCCACAGCCGGATCACGCTCGCGCGCAGCGCACGGTACTCGGACACCATCTGGTCGGTGGTGAAGCCGCTCTCCGCGCGGTCCGCCCCGTGCCTCGTCGCCGCGGTTCTCGTCACCTCCTCGGGCGCGTTGCCCTTGGACTTCTCGGCCTGCGCCCGATCGCCCTGCGGCGTGGCGAGGTCCTTGGCGATCACCGTCAGCATCTCGCTCGCGTGGTCGCGCAGCGCCGCGATGTCCATCGAGCCGCTAGCCGGCGCGCAGGTGCGCGCGAATGCCTCCCATTCCGCCATTATCGGCTCGCGATTCGCGATGATGAATTGGGAGAGACGCATGTTCCAAATCGTAGGGAAGATGCGTGCCGCCGCGAGGGTGTGCCCCCGGCTTAGGCGCCCTCCCCGGAAAGCAGCTCGGTAAGCGCGTGGAGGTGCACCGCCAGCGCGCTCATCCCTTTCGGCGAAAGCGAATACCAGCTCGTCGGCTTCCGACCCACGAACTCCTTCCTGACCTTGGCATAGCCCGCGTTCTCGAGCTTGCGCAGGTGCGCTCCGAGCGAGCCGTCTGTTTCGGCGGTCAGCTCCTTGAGCCGGGAGAAGGACAGCCGGTCGTAGCGCGACAGCAGCACGCAGACCGCCAGCCGCACGCGGTGGTCGAGGACCGAGTCGAGCGCCGCGAGGCGCTCGGGAAACCCGGATGCGATTCTCAATTTTACGGCAATCTCCTGTAAGCGGCTTATTTAGAGTACTCTGTATAGTAGAGTACGACCCCGCATACGTCAATTCTGTATGAAGTTACGCTCCTCAATCCTCACTTAACCCGTAATCGTCGATGGCTGTCAGTCCTGAGACCGCAAGGGTCCTCCATCTGCAATCCGCGGTCAAGGTCGCCCAACTGGACAACCCTAGAGAGGGCTGGCACCATCCCTGCCTCCTGATCACCCATGACGACCTTCTCAGTGGGGTACCTGATCGGCAGCCTCTCGAAGAAGTCCATCAACCGGAGGCTCGCCCACGCGCTCATCCGGCTCGCGCCGAAGGAGCTGGCTTTCACCGAGATCCCCATCGCCGATCTCCCGCTGTACAACTACGACCTCGACAACGACTTCCCGCCCGCGGCGACCGCGTTCAAGGAGCAGATCGCCAAGGTGGACGCGGTCCTCTTCGTCACCCCGGAATACAACCGCTCCATCCCGGGCGCGCTCAAGAACGCCATCGACTGGGCCAGCCGCCCGTACGGCCAGAACTCGTTCGCCAGGAAGCCCTCCGCCGTCATCGGCGCCTCCCCCGGAAAGATCGGAACCGCCGTCGCCCAGCAACACCTCCGGAGCATACTCGGCTACAGCAACTCACCGCAGATGAATTCTCCCGAAGCATACATCCAGTTCGAAAAGGGGATGATCACGGATGACGGAGAGGTCACGAAGGAAGACACCGCGAAGTTTCTGCGCGATTACATGACCGAGTTCCACGGCTTCATTACCCGCGTCTACACGGTGCTCCCGAGACCGGAATAGGGCTTTCCCCTATCTGTAGAAATCCGGACATTGCCCGCCTGAACACCCGTCGCCAGACTACAGTGCCCCCCGAACTTCGCTCATTGACGACGGTGGAAACCCACCGCATGGACGCATCCCGCTAGTGGCCGTTCAAAGCACCGCTTCCGACCTGGAACGCCCTGACGGGATGTCGAGCTACGCGGCGCTCGTCGACAGCGTTCGCCGCCTGACTTTCATGTCGAAGGCGTCGACGGCGATGTTGATGCGGGACGAGCCGCGCGACATTCTCGCCGGCGTGTATGCCCTGCTGCGCGCAGAGCTGCGGCTCGACTGCTGCTTCAACTATCTCGTCGAGGACGACGCGACCAAGCTGCGGCTGAACTTCGCCGCCGGCGTGACCGGGGAGCAGGAGAGCTCGCTCGAGTGGCTGGACTTCGGCCAGGCAGTGTGCGGCGTGGTCGCGGTGCGGCGCGCCGAGATCGTGCGCGAGGACGTGCAGGCCGCGCGCGATCCGATGGTCGATCTCATCCGGTCGATGGGCATTACCGCCTACATCTGCGAGCCGTTGATGGCGGGCGATCGGCTGGTCGGCACCTTCTCGGTGGGGACGCGCAGCCGCACGCGCTTCCTCCGCGAGGAGATCGCGCTGCTCCGCACGATCGCGGCGCCGCTCGCGTTCGCGCTCGACCGCCGCCGGCTGATCCGCCACCAGCGGCTGCTCCGCCAGCGCAGCGACCGCCTCCAGGCGCTGACCGCCGCGCTGTCCAGCTCCGCGACGCCGACCGAAGTGGCGGCCGCGGTGATCGAGCACACCACCGCGATGTTCGGCGCCGTCGGCACCATCATCACCCGCCGTATGCGCAACGGCCAGTCGCTCGAGATACTCGGGGCCCGCGCGGTTCCCGATCACATCAAGCGCGAGTGGGCGGTCTTTCCGGTCGACTCCGACGTCCCGCTCGCCGAGGTCGTACGCACCGGCGATACCGTCGTCATCGAATCGCCAGAGGAATGGTCCGCCCGCTACCCGCGGTTCGCCGGGTTGCTGGAGGAGTCCGGGCAGCACTCGCTGATCGCCGTGCCGCTGGTGATCGAGTCGCGCACCATCGGCTCGATGGGCGTAGCGTTCGGGCACCCGCGGCGGTTCACCCGTGACGACCACAACGCCGCCAGCATCATCGCGCAGCATTGCGCCCAGGCGCTCGAGCGCGCGCGTCTGCTCGAGGCGGAGCAGCTGGCGCGGCAGGCGCTGGAATCGTCCGACCGCGAGAAGGCCGAGCTGCTGGCGTCCGTCAGCCACGACCTCCGCACGCCGCTGAACGCGATCGGCGGCTACGTCCAGCTCCTGCAGATGGGTGTCCGCGGCGAGCTGACCGAGGGCCAGGCCCACGACCTCGACCGGATCGCGGGCAACCAGCGGCACCTGCTGCACCTGGTGGAGGAGCTGCTGCGCTTCTCCAGGGAGACCGCCTCGCCGCAGCCGCGCGAGATCAAGCGCGTCCCCGTGGTCGACGCGCTCCGGACCGCGCTCGATTCGGTCGCCCCGTAGGCGGCCGCAAAGCAAATCGAGCTGACGATCGCGCCGGTGGATGGCCTGGCGGTGGAAGGCGATCCGGACCGGATTCAGCAGATCCTGCTGAACATCCTCGCCAACGCGGTGAAGTTCACTCCGGCGGGCGGGCGCGTGACGCTCTCGGCGGATGCGCCCACCGCGGACGCCGCGTGCCTCCGTGTCCGCGACTCGGGCCCGGGCATTCCGAGCGAGATGCAGGGCCGGATCTTCGAGCCGTTCAGTCAGCTCGAGGGCCGACCCGCCGGCAGCGACGGCGTCGGGCTCGGCCTCGCCATCAGCCGCACGCTCGCGCGCGCGAGCGGCGGCGACATCGCGGTGGAGAGCGTGCCGGGCGACGGCGCGACGTTCGTCGTCAGTCTGCCGCGCGCCATGTAGCGTCGCGACCAGTCGCCGCGCCGTTACAACTGCACTCTTTTCAGTAGCTGCGCGTTGATCGCAACGATCACCGTGCTCGCCGACATGAACACTGCGCCGACCGCGGGTGTCAGCAGAATTCCCCACGAGTAGAGCACACCCGCCGCGAGCGGAATGGCGACGATGTTGTAGCCCGCCGCCCACCACAGGTTCTGCAGCATCTTCCGGTAGGTCGCGCGCGACAGCGTGACGATCCTGGGGATGTCGCGGGGATCTGAGCGCACGAGGACGATATCGCCCGCCTCCACCGCGACGTCGGTTCCCGCGCCGATCGCGATCCCGACGTCGGCCGTGGCGAGCGCGGGCGCGTCGTTCACTCCGTCGCCCACCATCGCGACCTTGCTTCCGTCCGCCTGCAGCTCGCGCACCTTGGACGCCTTGTCTTCGGGCAACACCTGCGCGAACACGGTGTCGATCCCCAGCTCCTTCGCCACCGCGTCGGCGACCGCCTGCGCGTCGCCCGTGAGCATCGCCACCTTGATCCCGCGCTCGTGCAGCGCGCGGATAGCTTCGCGGCTTTCCTCGCGGATCGCGTCCGCCACGGCGAAAATCGCGATGGCTTTGCGGTCCCGCACCAGATAGATGGCCGCCTGTCCGCGGCCTGCGGCGGCATCGGCCGCGGCCCGGAGAGCGTCGGGGACCTGTACGTCCTCCGCCTGGAGCAGCGCGGGTCCGCCGATGTGATACTCCACCCCTTCTATGGAAGCGGCCACGCCCTTGCCGGTGATCGCCCTGAATCCGTCGGCCGCCGGCAGCGCGAGCTTGCGGTCTTCGGCGGTCTTCACGATGCCGCGCGCGATCGGATGCTCCGACTGCGACTCGATCCCCGCCGCGATTCTGAGCGCGTCGTCTTCCGACGTGCCCTCCGCCACCGCCATGTGCACCACCCGGAATTCGCCGAGCGTGAGCGTGCCGGTCTTGTCGAAGATCACCGTGCCGACGTTGCGCGCTTCCTCGAGTCCGCGCCGGTCGCGCACCAGCAGCCCGTTGCGCGCGCCGAGCGTGGTGGAGATCGCGACGACCAGCGGCACGGCCAGGCCGAGCGCGTGCGGACAGGAGATCACCAGAACCGTGACCACACGTACGACCGAGAAATCGATGGACGCGCCGAGCAGCTGCCACACCACCAGCGTGACCACGCCGGCAACGATGGCCACGCCGGTGAGAATCTGCGCCGCGCGATCGGCGAGATGCTGCGCTCGCGACTTGGAGGTCTGCGCGTCGGCCACGAGCCGCATGATGCCGGAAAGCTTCGTGTCGTCACCGGTGCCCGTGACTTCGATTTGCAGCGCGCCTTCGCCGTTGATCGTCGCGGCGATCACCTCGTCGCCCTCCTGCTTCTTCACCGGACGCGACTCGCCCGTGATCATCGACTCGTTGAGATCGCTGCTCCCCTTCCGGACGACGCCGTCCGCGGGCACGCTCTCGCCCGGGCGGACGAGCACGACGTCGCCGGTGCGCAGCTCGCTGACCGGCACTCGCTCCTCGCCCGCGTCCGTCACGCGCGTGGCCGTGTCCGGCAACAGCTTGGCCAGCTCCTGCAGCGCCCCCTGCGCCTGCGTGATCGAGCGCATCTCGATCCAGTGGCCGAGCAGCATGATCGTCACGAGCGTCGCCAGCTCCCACCAGATCGGCTCCGCGTCCACGAGTCCGAGCTGCACGACCCAGGAGAAGACGAACGCGACGACGATCGCGAGGGAAATCAGCGTCATCATCCCGGGCAGCCGCGCCTTCAGCTCGCGCCACGCGCCCTGGAGGAAGACGAGGCCGCCGTAAAGGAAGACAACCGTCGCCAGCACCGGCGCGATCCAGTCGGAGCCGGCGAAGCTCACCGCGCGGTATCCGAGGATCATCTCCACGTGCTCGGACCAGTAGATCACCGGCAGCGTGAGCAGCAGCGACAGCCAGAACCGGTCGCGGAACATTCCCGGACTGTGGCCCGCGTGCTTGTCGTGCTTGTCGTGCGCGCCGTGGGTAGCGGCCGCGGCCGCGGGTGCCTTCCGCCGGGTCTCCGCTTCGGCCCCGTGCCCGTGCTCGTGCTGCTGGTGGTCGTGCGGCGCCATCACCCCACCTTCATCGCCGGCGCCAGCCCCAGCGACTGCAGCGCGATCGTCGCGATGACGAAGGCCACGGCCGCCACAGACACGACCGTCCAGATGCGTTTGAGGGGCGTCCCCGCGGCCGCCGCGCCGAGCACCGCGCCGGCGAGCCCCAGCTCCGCTGTCTGACCGACCCACCAACCCATCAACAGCGTTGGAGGCGCCGGGCTGATCGAGTAAATCCCCAGCAGCAACGCGCCCCACACGACCGCCCCGACGATCACTCCGTAGCGCAACCCCGCGCGCCAGCCACGCACGCCAAGCCGCGCGAGCAGCCAGTACAGCGCAATCGTGAGACCGAGAAAGGCGGCGTAGCCGAACGGAATCCGGCGGAACGCCTCCTCCAACGGCAGGAGAAACGGGTTCGGCGCCATGTACAGTCGCGCGAGCAATCCGCCGTGCAGGAACAGGTCGAACGCGACCGAAAGAATCCATGCGGCGGCAATCGAGTGAATCGCGCGCGAGTTGGGCATCAGGGGTGGTTGTCGAATCTATAGCCGCCGAGCGCCCGGCGGATCGCTTCCTCGAGGCCCACCGGCCGCACGGCGAACGCGCTCAGCGCGGCCGGGTCACGGACGACGGTGGGGTGGGTGATGCTCTCGATCAGCTTGCGACCGACTCGCGCGTACACCGGCGTGACGAGACTGAGCCACAGGCTCGAGAGAAACGGAGTCAGCACCGGCACGGAGATGATGCGCAACGGCTTCCCGCGCTGCCGCGCGTACTCGCGCATGATGTCGGCGTACGACATCTCGTCGGCTCCGCCGATCTCATAAGTCGCGCTCCGCGTCGTCGGAACCGTCAGCGCGGCCACGAGGTATTCGAGCACGTCGTCTATCGCGATCGGCTGCGCCGGCACCTTCACCCACCGCGGAGTGATCATGACGGGAAGGCGCTCCACCAGCGACCGGATCATCTCGAACGAGAGACTCCCCGCGCCGATGATGATGGACGCGCGCAGCTCGATCACCGGCACTCCCGATTCCCGCAGGATGTCGCCCACCTCGTGCCGGCTCTGCAGATGCGGCGACAGCTCCTCGTCTCCGCTCCCGAGCGCGCCTAGATAAATGATGCGCTGCACGCCCGCGGCGGCGGCGGCCTCGCCGAAGTTGCGCGCGGCAGCGCGGTCTTCGCTCTCGAAGGATCCCGCGGAGCCCATCGAGTGGACCAGGTAGTACGCCGCGTCCACATCGCGCAGCGCGGCGTCGAGGCTTGCGCGGTCGAGAACGTCGCCGGCGACGACCTCCGTCGTACGCCCCACTTTGGGCGTCAGCTTCTCCGGCTTCCGCGCGACGCAGCGGACGCGGTGTCCGCGCTCTTCGAGCACGGAGAGCAGTCGTCCGCCGACGTATCCGGTCGCGCCGGTCAGAAGTACGAGCGTCACCGCGCCGGCGGCTCCAATCCGGTCTCGGCGCCGCCGGGCGGGTCCAGCTCGAACGACGTCGCGTTGTCGGTGACAGCCGGACGGTAGATCTCGGCGAGGGCCGGCCCGTCCCCGGGCTCCGCCAGACGAATTAGCGTGGCCATTTAGACCGCTATACTTGGCATTATGCCCAGTGCCATTGTCATTTTGCCAAGTAGACTATATATTCTCGGCACCCGATCAGGATCGCCATGAAGAAAGCCCGACTGGAGAACCGGTTAAAGGTAGCGCGCGCGGAGCACGGTCTCTCGCAGGGAGAGCTCGCGCGGATCGCCGGCGTCACGCGCCAGACCATCAGCTCGATCGAGACGGGCCAGTACCTCCCCTCGGCGCTGCTCGCGTTCGTGCTCGCCGACTGTCTCGGAAAACGTGTCGACGAGCTGTTCACCCTGTCAGAGGAATGATGTGATGCCCGAATCTCCGATCCTGCGCGACGAGCGCACCGACTTCGTCGAGAACACCAGCTATCGCTGGGCATATCACCTTCTCTCCTACGGCCTGCTCGCGAGCGTCGCCTATCGCTCGTTCGTGAGAAACGAATCCTCGTGGGATCTGCTGGCGCTCGTGATCGCCGGCGGCGCGGTCGCGACGCTGTACCAGGGCACGCACCGCGTCCTGTCCTGGCGCTGGGCGATACTCACCTGGGCTGGAGTCGTGCTCGCGGTCGTGATCGCCGCGAGCATCGTGCTGTTGTCGAGCTGAGACGAATCTCGCCCGATTAGCGCACGATCCATCGTGGCCGGATCGTCATGCCGCCGCCGCCGCCAAGTCGAGTAGCAGGCGCGTTGCGGCAGCCGTGCCGAACACGGTACATACCTCGAAGCCGCACGCCCGAATCCAGAACGAAAGGCTGCGCCCGGACCGGAGCAGCCATACGTCCGCGAGACCGAGCGCCGGCAGAATGACGACAAGTACGAGGAACTTGCTCCACAGCTCGGCGAGAGGCAGCAGCAATCCGATACCGAATCCGGCGAGCAATAGAAACACGGTCCACGCAACTTTCTTCCTGCGAGACAGATCGGACCGCAGAAAGAGCCGAAGGCCCATGAGCCACAGCGCGCCTGAGGCGAATAGGATCGCTATTCCTACCAGCAGAGCCACAGCTGAGCGATGACCAGGCTAATTGGCCGCCGGTACGAGATTGAACGAGTGCGGAGTGCCGCCCTGCAGGCGGACGTATGGCACCGTCGCGCCGAGTGTCCAGATGCCGTGCTCGACCGCCACCTTGATGATCTGCCATTTCGGTAGCGGGATTCTTCCGAACAGGCGGCCCTCAGTGGCAAGATCCTCCTGCGACAGCGCATTGAGCATGTCGCGCACGCGATCGAAGCCAATGTTGACGAATCGCTTGAGCTCCGCCTTGTCGTTGAGGTAGACCTCTTTCTCGATGCCGAGCGGCGTCCGGTCGGCGTCGATCCCCGACGCGATCAGGTTCACGTTGCCGACCACGATGTGCTCGATCTGCTCGGCGAAGTCGCGCACGCCCGGCGTGGGCGCGGTGCGCAGGCCGGCGGCCGGCATCGAGTCGACCATGGCGAGCACGCTCGTACGCATGCGCTCGAAGTCGGCGATGTACTGCTCCTTCGGCGCTTGGGCGAGCGCGGACGACTGCGCCGCGAGCATGAGCACGAGCGTGGCGAGCGGGATTCGAAACAGCGGGCGCTTCATGGCAATCCTCTATTGCTGGGGGATGACTTGATTCTACGGCCGCGCGCGCGTCGGGGTTGTCCGCCTTTTCGCCCCGACGCGCTCAGGGCTTCACGGCCGTCAGCATCACTGCTTTGACGCCGAACGCCTCGGCGGACGACTGAGTCGACTCCTTGCGGAACCGGAACCGCGGCACGACCGCGGAGCGGACCTTCTTGAAGCCCGATTCCTCGAGCAGCCTGAACATCTCTCCCTCCGGGAGAGCACCGCCAATTCAGCTGGCCCAGAGCTTGGGGTCGTTCACGATGGATTGCGAGAGCTGCTTGGCGCTGACGATGTCGGTGATCGACAGCCGGCCCCCCGGTCGCAGGACGCGGAACAGTTCCTCGATCACGCGCCGCTTGCGGAACGAGAGGTTGATGACGCCGTTCGACAGCGCCACGTCCACCGACGCGTCGGGGAGCGGAATATCCTCCATGCTGCCGGACCGGCAATCCATCGAAGTGCCCGCGGCGGCGGCGTTGGTTTGCGCTTTGCGGCACATCGCCGGATTCAGGTCGACGCCGATCACGCTTCCCGTCGGACCGACTTGCCAGCCGGCCACGATCGAATCGAGCCCGGCGCCGCTGCCGAGGTCGAGCACCGTCTCGCCCGGCTTCAGGTCGCTCCGGAGATGCGGATTGCCGACGCCCGCGAAGGACGCGACCGCTTCGGCGGGCGCGCGATCCAGCCAGTCCGCCGGGTAATCGAACAGCTCGGCGGCCTCTCGACCGTGATAGAAGTGAAACTCGCTGCGCGGATTGTCCGCGACCTCCTGATACATGCGAAGGATCTCGTCCTTCAGCTCGGCCTCGAGCGAAGCCTGCGCTTCGACAGCTTCAGTCATGTCGTCCTCCTGCAAGATGCCTGCGCGGTTGGCTTGTCTCTTTCACTTTACGATTCTCATCGACTCACGTCACAACCACCGCGCAATGGTTCGCGATCGTTACGGCTGCCTCACCGCGGTCTCGACCGCCACCGCATCCAGCGGTGATTCAAAGGCGATGAAGAGAACGCACGGGACGGCGCTCGCGCACACGCCGCTGTGCGGCAGCTTCGCCGGACCGTACGCATAGCTACCCGGCCGGAGTAGGATTGGCGCTTGGCCATCGTAGGTCACGTGTAGCTCGCCGGCGAGCAGCACCATCCGCTCCGCCGAAGTGTGCCAGTGCAGCGGCAGGATCGACTTGGCCGGCACCTTGAAGAACACGTCGACGTTGTCCTTCGAGGGGTCGCCGTGCACCACGGCGATGGCGCATCCAGCTGGCAGGAACGGAGGGCACGGTCCCCACTGGAGCTGCGAGTCCCCGGCGGTCAGCACCAGCGCCGCCTCCTGCGCGGGAGCCTGCGCACTTACAAGCGAGCCCGCGACGCTTACAACGACCAGGGAAAACAGCGCCGCCTGCAACAGGCGGCCGGGCAGAGTGCGATGACGCATGACGACTTCTCCTTCGGTTGAGGAAATCGTGCAACGCAGCCGCGCCGCTAAAAGCGGTGGACCGGGAAATCACACGGGCGTCGCCGCCCGGAAATAGAAGTCGAGCATCGCTTCTAGTGGCGCAGGATCGCGCCGCAGCCGCATGCGGAGCGCGGCGCCTTCCCAACAGTCGATCAGCAGATCCGCCATCCGCTCGCAGTCGGTTCCGGCCGGAAGGTCGCCCTGCTCGCAGGCCTCACTGAGGCAGGTGGCGATCTTTGCGGCGATCGCCTCGAAGCACTCTTCGATCTTCCGCCGGAACACGTCGCTGGTCCCGGACAGTTCCTGGCCCACGCCGCCCAGAAGACATCCCATGGAGCCGTCCTTCACATACTTCTCGCTCGAGCGCTCGAAGAAATCGCGCACGCGCTCCAGCGGGGGCCGCGATTCGTCGCCGAGACACTGATCCAGGCCGGCGTGGACTGCCTGCATGTAGCGGTCGATGACCTGGAGCGCGAAGTCTTCCTTGTCGGCGAAGTGGTGATAAAACGATCCTTTGGGAGCTCCGGTCGCGTCGAGCAGCGCCTGGATTCCCATGTCGTTGTAGCCGCGCTCGAGCAGCATTTTGAGACCGGCATCGAGCAGGCGGATTTTGGTGGCGTTAGTCATGTAACCCCGATTACTAGACCATTCGGTCTATTGGCTCTAAGCCTAATCCGCCTGCGGCGGCTGTCAAGCGGCCAGCCGGGAGCCGAACTTGCATATGCAAGAATAATGCGATATTCTTGCAATCGCATGACAGACTCCATTCTCTTCCACCCGGCCTCCCAAGCCGACCCTGCCTCGGTCGTGGCCAAGGCGACGATCTCTGCTGCAGCGCGGCTCGGCGTCCGGAACAGGCAGCTCGCGAAGATCATCGGCACGAGCGAAGCGTCCGTATCGCGGCTGCGAAGCGGGCGGGAACTCGACCCGGACGGAAAGGAAGGCGAGCTCGCCCTGCTCTTCCTGCGCCTGTACCGCTCGCTCGACGCGCTCGTCGGCGGCGACGACGACAAAGCGAGAGCGTGGCTGCACGCCGACAACGACCACCTCGGCGGCGTCCCCGCCGATCGCATCCGCACCGTCGAGGGACTCGTAGATGTCATCCAATATCTGGACGCGATGCGCGGGCGACTCTGAGCTACGCCCGCTCCGCCTCTCGCCCTGGCGAGTGGTGGAAGCGCAGCATCAAGTGTCCACTCGCAAGCTCGTGGACTCCGCCGAGGAGCAGGCGCTGCTGGAGGAGCTGATCGACGGGGTGAAGCCGCCCGATCGCACCGGCGGGCGGCTGCATTATCTGCTGTTCACGCCGTTCCGCTATCCGCCGCTGCCGCACGGGTCGCGCTTCGGCGGCCGGCGCGAGCGCGGGATCTGGTACGGCTCTATCGAGCAGCGCGGCGCGTTCGCCGAAGTTGCGTACTACCGGCTCTTGTTTCTCGAGGGAACCGGAGCGGAGCTCGGTACAGTCGAGACCGCGCTCACCGCATTCATCGCGCTAGTGCGCACCGCGCGCGGCATCGATCTCGCCGCTCCGCCGTTCGACGCGCACCGCCGCGCGATCGCCTCGCCGACGAGCTACGCGTCGTCGCAGGCGCTTGGCGCCGCCATGCGAAGCGCGGGCGTCGAGGTCTTCAAGTATCCGTCGGCCCGTGACCTGGCGGGCGGCATCAACGTTGGTGTGTTCGCGCCGTCGGCGTTCGGCTCAGCGAAGCCGAAGTCGTTCGAGACCTGGTATTGCTTCGCGTCGCGCGAGCGGGTCGAGGTCGTGCCGGGCGGCTACTTCAAGCGCGACACGCACGCGTTTCCGCGCACGCAATTTCTCGTGCGGGGAGTGCTGCCTTCGCCGGCGTTATAGCCCCGCGCCCGGCGGTCACTTGTCAGACCAGACCGCGAGCTCGTTGCCGCTCGGGTCCTTGAAGTGGAACCGGCGGCCGCCGGGAAAGTCGAACGGCTCCTGTGTAATCTGCCCACCCGCTTCACGAACCCTGGCAACGGTCGTTGCAAGATCGTTGGAGTACAGGATGACCAGCGGACCGGCCGTCGCTGTCTCCGATTTCAATCGCAGCCCGCCGGCCTCGCCACCCCGTCCTCTCTGAATCCCGGCGTAGTCCGGCCCGTAGTCGTTGAACTTCCAGTCAAACGCCGATTCGTAAAAGCGTTTCGCTTGGACCATATCGGTGATTTCGAATTCGATGTAATTGATTTCGTGATGGATATGATCGTTGTCAGCCAATTTCTGTTCCTCCGTAGGTTATTGCGGCCGTTCCCTCCCATCATTTATGCAGGAACCGAGCAAGGCGACCGTGAGGACCAGCAGTACGGTAACCGGCATCACCTCATAATGCCGCATGCCGGGTCGGCGCGCACGCGTTTTCGGTCCACTCTGTTAGGCCGGCTACGCTCCCGCTCTCCCCTTCGTTCAGTTGGCCGGCAATGCGTACATGGCGTGCGGTTCGACGGCAGATCAGATTCCGGCCATGACAAGGCGTCTCTTCATTGCCGGTTCCATCCTGATAATCGCCGGCTGCGCGACGATCCGGCGCGCGCCCGGGACGACCGACGCTCCCCCCTGCTGCACGCGCGACGCGTTTCGCGCCGCGCTCGCGGACGCCGGCCGCTATCGCAATCCGGGGATCTCGACGCGGCGGTTCACGCATCGGGAGTTCTGGACCGCGGTCGACGGGTCCATCAGGTCTCCGGGCGCCGGCGTCGAGACCATCGGGCAATCCGTGCTCGGCCGCGACATCCGTGCCGTGACGTTTGGCAACGGCCCCACGCGCGTGCTGCTCTGGTCGCAGATGCACGGCGACGAGTCCACGGCGACGATGGCGCTCGCGGACATCTTTCGTTTCCTGTCCGAGGCGGACGCGTCACCGCTGCGCCAGCGGCTGTTGCGCGACCTGACGATCGTTTTCGTGCCGATGCTCAACCCGGACGGCGCCGAGCTCTTTCAGCGGCAGAACGCGGCGGGTATCGACGTCAATCGTGACGCGCGCCGTCTGGCGACGCCGGAAGCCCGCGCGCTCAAGGCGCTGCGGGACGCCGTGCAGCCGCAATTCGGGTTCAACCTGCATGATCAGAACGCGCGGACGCGCGCCGGCGCGGATGGCGTCGCGTCCGGCATCGCGCTGCTGCCCCCGGCATACGATGAAGGCAAGAGCTATAACGAAGTCCGGCGGCGTGCCCGGCTGGTCGCGGCCACTCTCGCGACGGCGTTCGCGTACGAGATTCCCGGACGTGTCGCCAAGTACGACGACGATTACAACGCGCGCGCGTTCGGCGACCTGATGCAGCAATGGGGCACGAGCACCGTGCTCATCGAGAGCGGCGCGCTGCCGGGCGATCCGCAGAAGCAGCGGCTGCGCGCGCTGAACTTCGCCGGCATCCTGTTGGCGCTGGACGCGATCGCGACGCGCGGCTACGAGACGGCGGACGCCGGCGCGTACGAGCGGCTGCCATTCAACGAAGGCGGTGCGTTCGACCTGCTCGTTCGCGGCGGCCACCTCGTGTTGCCGGGCAAGCCGCCGATGCAGGCGGACCTCGCGATCAACTACGACGACGCCGTCGCGCGGACGGGCGGCCGCCTGCGCGAAGTCGGCGACCTCGCCGATGTCGTGGCCATCGACACGATCGAGGCGGGCGGGCTGTATCTCTACCCCGCGCCGGATGCGATGAGCATTACGCCCGCTGGCCCGATGCTGCGGCTGGGCGCGTTCGCGGAGATCGACGTGCGTCGCGGCCCGTATCCGGCGAGCGACCTGGTGCGGCGCATCACGGAGCCGGCGGCGCAGCGATAAAGCACCGCGGGACCACTCTGCCGCTAGCTTAGTGTCCATGGCGACCGACGTACGAACCATCGCGATTCTAACCGGCGGCGGCGACGTCCCCGGACTCAACCCGGCGATCCGAGCGATCACGATCCGCGCGCTGCGCGAAGGACACCGCGTCATCGGCGTCCGGCGCGGCTGGGCGGGACTCGTCGATTACAGTCGGGAGGCCGGCGCCGACAACTCCGCCAACGTGCGGGAGCTGTCGGAAGCCATCGTGAATCGCGCCGGCCGGACCGGCGGTACCTTCCTCCACACGTCGCGCATGCGGCCGAGCCATCTCCCGCGCGAGCGCATCCCGCCGCACCTCACCGGCTACGACCAGCCGATCAACGACATTACGAAGGACGTGCTCCGGAACCTCGAGCACATCGGCGTGGACGTGCTCATTCCGATCGGAGGGGACGACACGCTCAGCTACGCGAAGCGGCTGCACGATGAGGGCGTGCACATCGTCGCCATCCCGAAAACGATGGACAACGACGTGTTCGGCACCGACTACTGCATCGGCTTCAGCACCTGCGTCACGCGCACGATCGAGCTCACCCACCGGCTGCGCACGTCGGCGGGATCGCACGAGCGCTTTCTCGTCATCGAGGTGTTCGGCAGGTACGCCGGGTTCACGTCGCTCCTGCCGACGATGGCCGGCGCGGCCGACCGCTGCGTCATCCCGGAGCACCCGGTGGACGTCGAGCACCTCACCGAGCTGCTGACGCTGGATCACAACAGGAACCCGAGCAGGTACTCAGTGGTGCTGGTGTCGGAGGGCGCGCGGCTGACCTCGCAGGAAGGCATGAGCTTCGAGAGCGAGGAGACCGACATGTTCGGTCACCGCAAGCTCGGCGGCATCGGCGACAAGGTCGCGTCCGCGCTGAAGGAGTACTCGCCCAGGTACAACAACGGCCGCCGGATCGACGTCGTCAGCCAGCGGCTCGGCTACCTCGTGCGCTCGGGCGATCCGGACGCGCTCGACTCCATCGTGCCGATGGCGTTCGGCAATCTCGCGCTCGACCTCATTCTGAAGAAGCAGTTCGGCCGGCTGGTGAGTGTGCACCGCGGCTTCTACGACAGCGTGTCGATCTCGAGCGTGACGTCGGAGAAGAAAGTCGTCGACGTGAAGAAGTACTACCACACCGAGCGCCTGCGGCCCATCTACGAGTTCGACGGCGCGCCGCTGCTCATCATGACGAGTGACTGATTACCGCGTTTGGTGCGGGCGCACGAGCGGCACGAACCGCACGGGCAGCGTCTTCTCCTCGATGACTCCATTCGCCGTCTTCGTGATGATCCGCATCTCCTGCTCCCCGGTGCCGACCGGAATCACCATTCGTGCACCGATGGCGAGCTGCTGCACGAGCGCGGGCGGTACATGATCCGGCGCGGCGGTGACGAGGATCGCGTCGAACGGCGCGTGGTCCGGCCACCCGACGTATCCGTCGCCGGTACGCAGGTGCACGTTACGATAGCCGAGCTCTTCGAGCACGGCGCGAGCGCGCGTGGCCAGCTCAGGCAGTATCTCGATGGTATAAACATCGCGCGCCAGCTCAGCGAGAACTGCTGCCTGGTAGCCTGAGCCCGTCCCGATCTCGAGCACGCGATCTCCGGACGATATCGCTGCTGCCTCGGTCATGTAGGCCACGATGTACGGTTGCGAAATCGTCTGCTCCAGCCCGATCGGCAGCGGCTGGTCCGCGTACGCGAGGTCGCGATACTGCTCAGCGACGAATCGGTGGCGCGGGACGCGTGCCATCGCGGCAAGCACGGTCGGATTACGAATTCCCCGGGCGCGCAGCTGATGTTCAACCATCAGGCTGCGCTCCTCCGCGCGCGCATCCATCGCGGCGGTGCGAGTCGGAAGGGATTCCTGCGCTGGGTTCCCCTGACATCCCGACGCAACCACGCCGAGGAACAGGAAGGCTGTCTTCGCGCGTCCGTTCATCCGCGAATCCTCAGGCGGACCGCGCACCGCTCAATCACCGCGCCGCCCGTCCGGCACGAAGCTCACCGGCTCGCCGACGCGGATCGTGCCCGGTTGCAGCACCGTGCCGTACACGCCCGCGTTGTTCCCGTTCAGCCGGACGACTGTCTTCAGCACCCGCGCATCCTGCGTAGCGGTGTCCGGATCCAGGTTGATCATCATGCATCGCATGTCGCGCACCGTCACCCTCACGGCCGGCTGTGGATCGCTGTTACCGAACAGCAACGTTCCGCCCACCCACGCGTCCTCGAGAAACGGTTCGCGATCCCGGGTCTCCAGCACGATGTTGGCGCGGAAACGCCTGCGGTCCAGGTCCAAACCCGCCTCGTCACCGATTCCGGCAATGGTCGCCGTGCTGATCACCGATATCGAGGCATCGTCGAACATTCCGTGTCTGTTCTGCATCAGCTCTACGCCGCTCCCGAAACGCTCGGCGATTTCGCTTTGCAGCTCATCACTCCGAAGTTCCAGCTCCCGCCCCGCGGGAGTGCGCACGTGGGTTGGCAGCGGCTGGCCGGTGGTCTCGTCGAGTCCGAACGGCTGGTACAGCAAAAGCTCGGCGACCTTGCTGGCGTTCAGCCACGGAAAGCCGGTGTCGTTTCCGATGCGGCGGAAGGCGAAGCGCCGATCGCCCGCGAGCCCGTGCCAGCCGAGGAATGCCGACTCCATCGCCGTGCCGGCCATGGACTTGACCGGATACCGCACGAGTTCGCGGACGTGCCCGAGCTCATTCATCGTTGCCGCCGCACTTTGCGCTCATGCGTCGGCTCGGCGGCGATCAGCGGGGAGTAACCGCGTGCTCCCCCTCTAGCTTCGCGATGAAGCGCTGTGACTCGCCGATGCGCTCGACCTCGACAGCGATGGCGTCCACCGACTGCTGCAGCTGCTCCAGGCGCTCGGCGTCCTCGAGCAAGGTCGGCGGCTGCGCTCCCGTTCGCGTGACTATCCGCCACGACGCGTAGACCCCCACGATGAGCAAGACGACATGCACGGCGGCATGTTCGCCTTGAGCCAGAGCGCCGGCGTACCCCGCGCCCGCGGCGTTCACCAGGTTGAAGAGCGAAAGAGCTGCCAGCCAGAGTTTGGAGCGTCGAGTCATGCTGCCGCCGGGTCGGTGGATACACCCTTACGCGCCGCCTTTGGTCGAAGTTTCCGAAGCACAGGTGCCCGTTCGCCTCTTCGCCACCACTTACAGCTCAGCGACAGCGCGTGAGGCGTACGAAGCGGGGATAGTACGTGTCGGCGTCCGTGAAGAGATCGGGGAAGTGAAACGAGCTGTTGACATACGTCAACACGAGATCCGCACCGGTCAGCTCCGGGTGGCCTTTGCCCGCATAGATCGCGACATTCGGCCGGTAGTATTCCGGCGGGCGGTACACCATGCGCGGTGCGGTCCAAGGCCCGGTGAGGGCGGACGCTGCGCGCAACATGACATCTGACGGACCGAAGGTAAGAGATTGCACGCCGATGAAGCGCTGCGTCGCAGGGTCCAGATGCACCGAGAGCTCTGACCGCCCGTTCTCGAAGATCGGATAGCGCTGCACGCTCGATGAGTCCGGAACCCATCCGACCCGTTCCCCCGCCCACCATTCCGGATTGAGCAGATTCCCCCGCCTAACCTCATCAGCGCGCCAGCGCGCGGCGTATATCGGGTGCGATTTCACCGGGTTCTGTGACCCCAACGCATACACGTGCTCGCCGAGTTGTATCACGTCGGCATACCCCAGGAGAACGCCCAATGGGTTTGCGGGTGTCTCGAGTGATCGCACTCGCCAGGCGGACGGCTCGTCGTCGGGATTTTCTATCATCACCGCATGCCACCCGACGTGCTCGAAGCCGAGCCCGCCGGCGGCCTCCGTTGCGCCGCGTACTGTGCGCGCGAAGAACAACACCAGTCGTTCCCGCACGCGAATGCCGTTACCGAACCACAACGATTCCCCGCCGCTGTCCGGAAACAGCGGCGCCGGTTTTCCGTCGGACGCCCTGCCCCAGTAAAACTTGATCGCCGCGGTGCTCGGGTCAGTGCCCGTTTGAATCGCTACGCTGTTGCTTACCATCCGTGCGCCGCGGCGCTTGGCGGTGCCTGACGGATCGATCCAACTGTCGCCGAACAGCCATAGAATGCGGCCGCCACCAAGATCGACGGTCGATGCGACGTCCGCGCCCACCCAATGCGGATCCACACGAAAGAGCTTGTCGGCTGCGCGCCACGCTGACGCCTCGAAACACGGCACGTCTACGCGGCTTGGGGCCGGCTTCGAGTCGGGTGAGCCCACGCGTCGCCATGCGGCGGGCTCTGACAGACTGCCTGGCCGACTCAGATATGGTGCGAGCACCGCGCGAAGCCGCTCCGTGGTGCCCTGGAGAATTGGTCGATCTTCCATGCGCGCGTGCTCCAGCTGAACGTCGCCCGACTGGAGGCGCACGAGCAGCGAGTCGGGCTCCAGCAGCGAAATGCGGACCTCGTTCGACGCGACATCCAGAGCCACCAAGGCATGCCCGGGTATGGTGAACCCCGAGTAGAGATCTTGTGCGCTGCTGCCCGGTGCAGCCGGCCACACGTCGAGTATCACCCTGCTGCCAAGTCGGCCGAGCCGTCCCTCCAGCTTGGTCGCCTTTCCGTCGGTCGTATACTCGATCCCGTATGTGTTGCCGGCACCGCGTGAGACCACCGCTCGGTCAGAGCCGCCAACCTCCTCCCAGATGCCGAGCAGACCGGGCTCGAACGTCGCGTCCGATTCCGCGACGACCGGGTTGACGGAGAGCACGCATCCGCTCGCGAAGAACGCGGCGGCAATGAGCATCAAAGCATGCGCGGAGCGATGATGCGCCGCGCGAAGCACGAGATAGAGCAGGATCGCCGCGACCGCGCCCAGCGTGTCCATCAGCATGTCCTTCTGAGCGTCCCAGATGTCACCCTGACTGCCCAGAAAGTCCGCTCCCGCTTCGGCGTTGCCGCCATACGCGGCGTACACCCACTCGATCAGCTCGTACGACATCGCGACGAAGCTGATCGCGAAGATGGCGAAAAGACTTGCCATCGCCACGCTCAGCCGCTTCCTGACGATCAGGTATTCGGCAATGCCGAACGCGTAGAAGCCCACGCTGAAGTGGCCGATCCGGTCGTACATGTTCCGCTCGAACCCGAAGGCGCGGTTGAACCAATCGAACGGTACCCGCTCGAACGTGTAGTGCCCTCCGATAGTATGCACGTACGGGAGGATCGACATCAGAATGTAGGCAAGGGGGGAGAGCCTCACGCCGCGCAGGTACAGAACGACGAGCGCCAGCACGACCAGGACGATGGGGATGTTCTCCGCCCACCATACCGCACGGTCATACGGACCGATCGCTCCCCAGATGAAGAGCAATACGTAAACGGTGAGCAGGATGTGCGGGATGCGATCGCCGAATCTCCGCACCGCGTTTACTCGCTTTCCGTGCACGTTGTGCGGCGGGCAATCACCGCGGCGCGCGGGAGATCATTCCCGAACTCATTCGCGTCACTTCCAACGACGGCCTCGCCTGCCAGGTCACCATTGGGGCGACGCGCGACGCGCACCAACGTTGATTGGAAACCGTTCGACCATGTCAGCACGACGCTGTCGGCGGTTGCCGTCCACCGCGGGGTTCCCGGGAAGCGGTTGCCAGATGGGTACGCGATATCGGGGCGCAGAACCCATCCGCCGCGCGCCGCGCCAACGGTATCCAGCCGCACGCTCGAGGGGAGCTTGTGATAGGCGGCGTTAACACCCAGCGGTCGTGACCAACTGCCGAGGGACAGCTCGTAACATCCGGCCAGCGAGGCGGGCGCTTCCGCCGCTGTCGCCTGCGCATGACCCGAGCGCGACGCCACGGCCAACGCAAGCCCTCCGGTCAGTACAAACGACACCAGACGATTCATATGGTCTGTTCGGAGCTAATGTTCCGGTTCAGCGGCGGCGCGGAGCGCCGTCCGCTGACACCGGTTGGGTAGCTGTCTCACCGTCATGTTTGGATCAGGCAAGGTCGAAGCGGTCGAGGTTCATCACCTTGGTCCACGCCGTCACGAAGTCCTGCACGAACTTCTCCTTCGCGTCGGCGCTGCCGTAGACCTCGGCAAGGACCCGCAGCTGCGAGTTGGAGCCGAAGACGAGGTCGACGCGCGTACCGGTCCACCTAACCTTGCCCGTCTTGCGGTCGCGCCCTTCGAACACTTCCCTCGCCTCCGAGGTCGGCTTCCACTCGATGCTCATGTCGAGCAGATTGACGAAGAAGTCGTTGGAGAGCGTCTCTTGCTTCGAGGTCAATACCCCGTGCTTTGCGCCGCCTACGTTGGTGCCCAGCATGCGCATGCCGCCGACGAGGACCGTCATTTCGGGTGCCGTGAGCGTCAAAAGCTGCGCTCTGTCGAGCAGCAGTCGCTCGGCAGATACCACGAACTCGCCTTTCATGTAGTTGCGGAAACCGTCGGCGATCGGCTCGAGCACCGCGAAGGACTCGGCGTCCGTCTGGTCCTGCCTCGCATCCATGCGTCCGGGGTTGAACGGCACCTTCACGGTAACGCCGGCCTTCTTCGCGGCCTGCTCGACGCCCGCGCTGCCCGCAAGCACGATCAGGTCGGCGAGCGACACCTTCTTGCCCCCCTTGGCCTTCTTGTTGAAGTCGGCCTGGATGCCCTCGAGTGCCTTCAGCATCTTCGCCAGCTGTGCCGGCCGGTTCACGGCCCAGTCCTTCTGCGGGGCGAGCCGGATGCGCGCACCATTGGCGCCGCCGCGCTTGTCGGAGCCGCGAAAGGTGGACGCCGACGCCCAGGCCGCCGACACGAGTTGCGACACCGACAGCTTTGAGGCGAGGATCTTCTTCTTGAGGTCGGTAATCTCCTTCTCGCCGATCAGCTTGTGGTTGACGGCGGGGATCGGGTCTTGCCAGATCAACTCTTCCTTCGGCACTTCCGGTCCCAAGTAGCGAACGCGTGGGCCCATGTCGCGGTGCGTCAGCTTGAACCAGGCGCGCGCGAAGGCGTCGGCGAAGGCCTGCGGGTCCTCATGGAACCGGCGTGAGATCTTGCCGAACTCCGGATCGAAGCGCAGCGTCAGGTCGGTGGTCAGCATGGTGGGCTTGTTCAACTTGCCTGGGACGTGCGCGTCGGGAATGATCGCCGGCGCGTTCTTGGCCACCCATTGCTTGGCGCCGGCCGGCGACTTGACCAGCGCCCATTCGTACTTGAACAGGATCTCGAAGAAGTTGTTACTCCACAGCGCCGGAGTCTTGGTCCAGGTTACTTCCAGGCCGCTCGAAATCGTGTCGGCGCCGCGGCCCGTGCCGTAGTCGCTCATCCAGCCCAGGCCCTGCGCCTCCAGCGGCGCGGCTTCCGGATCCGGGCCCTTGTGCGATTCCGGGACGGCACCATGGCACTTACCGAAGCTGTGGCCGCCGGCGATGAGGGCGACGGTCTCTTCGTCGTTCATCGCCATGCGGCTGAAAGTGGCGCGGATGTCCTTGGCGGCGGCCATGTAGTCGCCGCTCGCGTTCGGGCCTTCCGGGTTCACGTAGATCAAGCCCATGTGGGTGGCGCCGAACGGCCCCAGATCCCGATCGCCGCTGAAGCGCTTGTCGACGCCCAGCCACGCGATCTCCTCACCCCAGTTCACGTCCTCGTCCGGCTCCCACACGTCCGCGCGGCCGCCGCCGAAGCCGAAGGTCCTGAAGCCCATGGACTCCAGCGCGACGTTACCGGCGAGGATGATTAGGTCGGCCCACGAAATCTTCCTGCCGTACTTCTGCTTGATCGGCCAGAGCAGGCGCCGTGCCTTGTCGAGATTGACGTTGTCGGGCCAGCTGTCGAGGGGCGCGAATCGCTGCTGGCCCCGGCCGCCGCCGCCGCGGCCGTCGGCAATGCGGTAAGTTCCGGCGGCGTGCCAGGACATGCGGATGAAGAACGGGCCGTAGTGGCTAAAGTCCGCCGGCCACCAGTCCCGCGAGTCGGTCATCAGCTTGACCAGATCCTTCTTCAGCGCCTTGTAGTCGAGGCTCTTGAACTCCTTCGCGTAGTCGAAGCCGTTGCCCATCGGGTCGGATTTCGCGGAATGCTGGTGCAGCAACTCCAGTCGAAGCTGGCTCGGCCACCAGTCGCGGTTGGTCCTGCCGACGCCGGCGATGTGGATGAACGGGCACTTGCCTTCCTCACTCATCTTAATTGCTCCATTCAGGCATAGGCAGGATTGTACAGCTAACGGCATGCCGATAAGCTGCGGGCGCCGAAGGCGACCGTCGGCTTCATCGGCTTGTTGGGCGGCCCCAGCTTCGCGCTCATACATCCTCAATCGTCAGGGCTTTCGGTCGTCGCCCGTCGACGTCAACAACCCCGTACCTCTCCACACAGTCCGCCGCGACGATGACTGATCCCGATAGTGCGAGGATATTCGGGTCGGTCGTCAAGGCTGCGACAGCGCGGCCGATGAACTGGGGCGACTCCGAGTTGCTGAGATCAAGGTACGCTGCCGCCTCCATCACCTTCTCGGTCCGAACAAGCCCCGGATATAGAGATACGACCGCAACTCCATGCTCTCTGAGTTCGTGGGCCATGTCCTGCGTCATCTTGTCGGTGGCGGCCTTGGACACCCCGTAGGGGACGTTCGCGATGTGCTTCTGAGCCGACCAGAAGGAGATGTTCACGATCAAGCCGCTCCGCTGCTCGACCATCCGCCGTGCAGCCAGTCGGCTCGCAACAAAATGGGCGCGGACTCCTGCAGAGAACATTGAGTCCCAGCGGAACAACGGCTGTTGCCAGAACGGTCGGCTCCAAGTGAACTCGCCATCCTCGACCATCCGTTCATAGCCGCCCCAGACGTTGTTGACCAGGAGATCTATACGGCCTCGATCTGAGTGGATCCGGTCGAAAGCCCGCTCCACCTGATCATCATCCGTGTGATCGCATGGGATCGGAATGCAGCTCGCGCCGAACTCAGTCTCAGCAACCGTCCGGCCGGTCACGTAGACCGTGGCGCCGGCTCCGCCAAGCGCTTCGGCAATACCCTTGCCGACACCTCGGCTGCCACCCGTGACCAGGGCCACCCGTCCTCGATGCGTCGCTGCGGCAGTCATGAAACGTCCAGTGTTGGTCCGCCCAACTATTCAATTATACGGTCAGGATAGACTGCGACTCCGCACGAATTCCCGCAACCGCACGCCGGGTTTCACCGCCGATCAAACTTCTTCCACCGATGGAAGACCATACGTCGCAGCGGTTTAGAATTCCGCACGCCGCCCGACCATGCGAATTAGGCTGCAAGTAGGCGGCTGCGTTGCTCCGCGTCACCATCTCCGGAGAATAGAGGGCGTCGAGGTCCTCGATAATTCGCTCGCGCGCATCCGCTTTTGCAGGATTAGAGGCGGTCGGCCGGGCTGCGAACGCCGAGGCCGCCTCGGTTCAAGACATGCGTGTACACCATCGTCGTGCGCACGTCGCTATGGCCCAGCAGCTCCTGGATTGTGCGGATATCCGAGCCGGATTCCAACAGGTGCGTCGCGAACGAGTGGCGAAGCGTGTGACAGGTCGCTCGCTTTGCGATCCCGCTCGCGCGAACGGCCACAGTGAACGCACGCTGAATGACCGTCTCATGCAAATGGTGCCTGCGACGGACGTTCGTGGTGCGCTCGCGATACAACCGGGTAGCGGGGAATACGTACTGCCACGCTCACTCGCGATCGGCGTTCGGAAGCTTACGGCCTAGTGCGCCAGGAAGTGGAGCGCCGCGCGCGCCGCCGGCAAGGTCGCGATGAAACTGCGCCTTCACGCGGCCGAGGTGCATGCGCAGGGCCGGCACTGCGGCTCTTGGCAACGGCACGCGACGGCCCCGCGACGGCGTGCCGGCCGGGGTCTACGCCCCGATCGGATGCCAGGTCGTCTTGAACTCGATGAAATTCCTGATCTCGTACACGCTCTGCGCGGACTCCGAGAACCAGTCGATCACCTGCTCCGCCGAGCGCGCGCGCAGCCGCTTCACGCTGTCGGCGGCGCCGAGCGCGAGCTCCTTCTTCTCGGCGGCGCCCACGACCGCGTCCAGCCCGCGGATGTGCGTGTGCGTCGCGAACGTCGGCACCAGCTCCTTGCGCTGGCCGGTGAGGATGTTGACGACGCCGCCGGGCAGATCCGACGTAGCGAGCATCTCGCCCAGCACGATAGCCGGATACGGATGCTGCTCCGACGCGAGCACGACGACCGCGTTCCCGCTCACGATCACGGGCGCGACCTGCGAGATCAGCGCGAGCAGCGGCGAGCCGTCGTCCACGATCACGCCGACGATCCCGACGGGCTCGACGACGGTGAAGTTGAAGAACGGCCCCGACACGGGATTCGTGTTGCCGAGCACCTGCTCGAATTTGTCGGCCCAGCCGGCGTAGTAGATCAGCCGGTCCACCGCGGCGGCGACTTCCCGGCGCGCGACGGCGGGCGAGACGCCGCTCGGCCCCGATATCGCCGCGGCCATCTCGTCGGAGCGCGACTCCAGCATCTCGGCCAGGCGGTACACGATCTGCGCGCGGTTGTACGGCGTGCGCTTCGCCCACGACGCGCCGGCCTTCGCGGCGGCTTCGACCGCGTTGCGGAGATCCTTGCGCGTGCAGAGCGGGATGTTGGCGAAGAACGAGTCGTCGGCACCCTTGAGCGGATAGGTGCGGCCGGACTCGGATCTGATGAACTCGCCGCCGACGTAAACCTTGGGCGTCTTGGCTACTGGAACACGCGGACCGGCGCTGCGTGCTGCGTGCTGCAGCCTGCGCCCTGGAGAGGACGAGCCATTTCCGGACTTCCGATTGTCGCCCGGCATCAGATTACCCTCACGTAGTCGAGCAGTCCTTGGCGGCCGCCTTCACGGCCAAATCCGCTCTCCTTGTAACCGCCGAACGGAGACGATGGATCGAACTTGTTGAACGTGTTCGCCCACACGACGCCGGCCTTCAGCTCGGTGCTCATCTTCAGAATGCGCGAGCCCTTGTCGGTCCACACGCCGGCCGACAGGCCGTACGCGGTGTTGTTCGCCTTCTCGACTGCTTCCTCGAGCGTTCTGAAAGTCAGCACGCTCAGCACCGGACCGAAGATCTCCTCGGTCGCGATGCGGTGGCTCTGCGTCACGCCCGTGAAGATCGTCGGGCGATAAAAGAAGCCCGCGCCCGGCAGCCGGCACGACGGCTGGAACAGCTTCGCGCCCTGCTCCACTCCCGACTGCACCAACTCCTCGATCTTCTCCAGTTGCGCGCGGGAGTTGATCGCGCCGATGTCGGTGTTCTTGTCCAGCGGATCGCCCACGCGCAGCACCGAGATGCGGCGCTTCAGCTTCTCGACGACCTCGTCCGCGACCGACTCCTGCACCAGCAGCCGGCTGCCCGCGCAGCACACGTGCCCCTGGTTGAAGAAGATTCCGTTGACGATCCCTTCCACCGCCTGATCCAGCGGCGCGTCGTCGAACACGATGTTCGCGGCTTTTCCGCCCAGCTCCATCGTCATCTTCTTGTCGCTGCCGGCGAGCGAGCGCATGATCAGCTTGCCGACCTCGGTCGAGCCGGTGAACGCCACCTTCGCCGCGATCGGATGGGACATCACCGCCGCGCCCGTCTCCCCCGCGCCCGTCACGAAGTTCACCACGCCCGGCGGGAGATCGGCTTCCTGCAGCAGCTCGGCGAACTTCATCGCCGTCACCGACGTGGTCTCCGCCGGCTTGAGCACCACGCAGTTTCCGGTGGAGATTGCCGGCGCGATCTTCCACGCCAGCATCAGCAGCGGGAAGTTCCACGGAATCACCTGGCCGACGACGCCGAGCGGCTCGGTCGGACGGCCGGGGATCGCGTACTGGATCTTGTCGGCCCAGCCGGCGTGGTAGAAGAAGTGCGCGGCAGTCATCGGCACGTCGAAGTCGCGCGATTCCTTGATCGGCTTGCCGCCGTCCATCGTCTCGGCCACCGCGAACTCGCGCGCGCGATCCTGAATGAGACGAGCGATGCGATACACGTACTTGCCGCGCTCCTTCCCCGGCATCTTCCGCCAGGTCGAGTCGAACGCGCTCTGCGCCGCCTTGTACGCGCGATCCACGTCGTGCGTGCCGGCCACGGCGATGCGCGCGAGCTTCTTCTCCGTCGCGGGGTTGATCGAGTCGAAGTACTTCCCGCTCTCCGGCGCGACGAACTCGCCGCCGATGAACAGCTCGTACTGCGGCTTGATCTTCGGGTCCGCGCTCTCCGGCGCGGGATCGAACTCCCACAGGTCGCCGAAGATGAGCTCGGGGACGCGCGCGGCGACCACCGCCTGCGTCTTCTTGCGCGCTTTCGGCGCGGTCCTGGTCAGACTCATCAGTAGCTCCCGCTCGCTTCGGAGAAGTAGTACGGCGCCTGGTACGCGCCGGTCTTCTGTTTCTCGATCTGCCGCAGAAGGTCGTTCAGCAGCGCGCTCGCGCCGAACCGGTAGCGCGTGTTGTTGAGCCACGCGTCTCCCAAGGTCTCCTTGACCGCCACGAGGTAATGCAGCGCCTGCTTGGCCGTGCGGATCCCGCCCGCGGGCTTCATTCCGATCGGCGTGCCGGTCGCGAGGTAGAAATCACGGATCGCCTCGAGCATCACCTGCGTGTTCGCGAGCGTCGCGCTGCCGGACGCCTTGCCCGTGCTCGTCTTGATGAAGTCGTCGGCGCGCAGCACGCGCATCGCCAGCATGGACGCCGCGCGGATGTTGTCGTACGTCTCCAGCTCGCTCACTTCCAGAATCACCTTGAGTGTGGATTCGCCGCACGCTTCCACGACCGCCGCGATCTCGTCCTGCACCGCGTCGAGTTCGCCGGAGAGGAAGAGTCCGCGGTTGATCACCATGTCCACTTCGTCGGCGCCGTCGGCCACGGCCTGCCGCACTTCCTGCAAGCGCAGCTTGAGCGAGCTCTGTCCCGACGGAAACGACGTCGCGACCGACGCGACCTTGATCGAAGTGTCCGCGAGCGCCTTGCGCGCGTGCTTCACCAGGAAGGGATAGATGCACACCGCCGCGACCGACGGCACTTCCGGATCGGAGCTCGGCGCACGCGCCTTCTGGCAGAGCGACGCAATCTTGCCGGGGGTGTCCTTTCCTTCGAGGGTGGTGAGATCGACCATCGACACCGCGGTCTTGAGCCCCCACAGCTTCGACCCTTTCTTGATGCTCCGCGTGGTGAACTTGGCGGCGCGCTCGTCGATGCCGACTTGGTCGACGGGGCCCACTTCGTCGATCAGGTGGCGGAGCGCGGCACGGCGCGAAGCGACGGTCCTCATGCTTGAAATATAGGCCCGGCGGACGAGCTGGCAGCCAGCAGCTGGCAGCCTGCAGCTGGCTGGCTGCTGAGGTTTCAGCTGTCCGCTAGGCGCCAGAGTTGGGCGGCCGCCCAGATCATCCACGCCCCTATGCCGAGAACAACCAAGCCGAAGCCGTGAATTCCGAGAGACAGGTGCCCACTCGTGACCCCGAGAATCAACGCTGTGCTGAGAAGCAAGCCGTACACGGCGAGCGCACGTGTCAGCTCTCGGCCCACCAGGATGGCCGCCGACCAAAGAAGGATCGCGATGCCACCGAACACTGCGTAGAGGGTCGCGAACGCCTGGTTCAACAGCCGTGTGTAACGCAGATCGCTCATCATCACCGCCCGCGTCGCCGCATCAGCCTCGTGCATCCCCCGCAGTACGCCCGGAGCCAAAAAGCCGCTCGCGACGGCCGACATGACGGCCGCAACGCTGGCGAGTGTGAAGAAGACGTACGCACTGACAGCCAAGTCGCGGCGCGCGCGCAGTCGAAGCGTCAATGCAAGCGCCCCCGCCAGTATCAGCGGCTGAGCCACGAGTGCCAGCCAGTGAACGCTGGTCGAGAGGACGTTGGTCATCCCACTCGACGCATCCCGGATTACGTCGCCGCCGGTGGGATGCAGCGTCATTGTCAGCAGCCCTGCAAGAGATCCGACGGCGATCGCTAGTGCGGCGGCGCGGTTCGTATTCATCGGGAGTGAGTGAGCGCTTGTTACCTGCGGAACAGAGGTCAACTTTACGCCGTGCCCACCAGCCCGCCAGCAAAGTCGAACAACGCCGCCCCGGATGTTCGGAATCCGGATGAAATCGATGCCCGCATCACGAGAACCACTCGCGCGCTCGGCGGCGCCCTGATCGCTTTGATACAGGAGCGCGACTTCAGCGAAATCACGGTGCAGCATATCCTCGACCGCGCAGGAGTCGGTCGAGCCACGTTCTACGCGCATTACCGGAACAAGGAAGATGCCCTGCACTCGAGTTACGAGCATTTTTTCGATGCGCTGGACTCGATGCTCGCGCGGCCGTCATCCATTGGACCACGCCTTTTTCCGGTCACCGAGTTTCTCGAGCACATCGCGGCGGAACGGCGCCTCGTGGATGCTCTCAGTCGCGCTGGCCGGCTGGAGGACGTCTCGGCGATGTTCTCCGGCTATGCCACACGCATGATCGAACGCCGGATCGCCAACTGGTCCGGTGCGATATTGCCTCTCCCAAGCATGCTAGCCGCCCGCATGCTCGCGGGAGCCCTCCTCGAGACAATCAGGTGGTGGCAGGATCGTCAGTCGGTGGCAACGCCGGCGCAGATGGACGCCGCATTTCATGCGCTCGCTCGCGGCGCCCTCAGCAACCGCCGTTAAGGGCGTTGCGCCTCACGCTTCCACGGCAAACTCGATCTCCGCCGCCAGGTCCAGATCGTTCTGCGTTATCCCGCCCGCGTCGTGCGTGCTCAGCGTGCACGTGACCTTCGTGTACCGGATATCGATGTCCGGGTGGTGGTCGGCGGTCTCCGCGGCCTCGGCCACGCGGCCGACGAATGAGATCGCGGCCGGGAAGGTTTTGAACTGGTAGGTCTTGGTGATCGCGTCGCCCTTCCGCGACCAGCCGGAAAGGCCGGCGAGCCCGCGATGGATCGCTATGTCGGACAGGAGTTCTCGCATGTCAGCCTCAGGAGTTGTCCTAAGATACAGACGACTGCCGACCCGCGACTAGCCGTGCGGAGGCTGGCGCTCCCGCCAGGCGCTGGCGAACAGCGAAGGCAGATCGAGCGTGAACGGCCGCGTCGCGCCCTCGGGAGTCCATTCGAGCGTCGCGGCGAGAATGTCCGGCCGGTCGTGCCCCCGCCGCCATCGCTCGATGACGCGCGCGTCGACGTCCACGATCCAGTATTCCGGAATGCGACGGTGGTACAGCGCGCGCTTCGTGACGCGGTCGTACCGCGCGGAGGACGGTGACACCACTTCAATCGCGACGAGCAGATCGTGTGCAGGGAAACCGTCCCGCGTGATCCGATCCGCCTCGGTGTTTCCCAAAATGAAAATGTCTGGCTGCGTGACCTGTTCCGCCTCGACCTCGATGTCGGAAGGCGACGTCAGCACGTCAGCCACCGGTTGCTCGCGGAGATACAGCGCAAGCTCAAATAGGAGGCGCGTGACGGCCCACTGATGGGGCGGTGCTGGCGACGGCGTCACCAACAGCTCCCCATCCACCACCTCGTAGCGCGGAGTGGCCAGCGGCGCGGCGGCGATGAGCTCCCGCACCTCGCGCGCGGTCCACCTCTGCTTCTCTCGAGCGGGCATCCCCATACACTGGCGACCTCGGCGCCGAGCAGGCAAGTAGTCACGCCGAATGGTGGCGGCCGGTCGGCACATTCCCGTCATGAGAATCCTGCGGCTATCAGCGAATGCTCACGGCAATTTCACTTGTATCTTCGGTCTTTTTTCGGTATCCTGAAGTCGTGCCAAAGACCAAGCGGAAACCGACCCCCGTCCAGGACGGGCTCTTCGGCGCGGACTACGAGCGAAAGTCCCGTCTCCTCCCGCTATTAGACGAACAAAAGGACATCAGCTACTACGCCGCGCCCGCAAAAAACGTCCTGAACGGCCCCGAGACGACCGGCATGGACTTCTGGTCGCTCAACCCCTACACCGGCTGCGCCTTCGGCTGCACCTACTGCTACGCGCGCTACGCCCACCGGTACGTGATGGAGCGGGCGTCCGACGCGCGGCGCATGGAAGATCCGCTCGCCGCGAAGTACGAGCAGATGCCGCCCTGGCTCGCGTTCGAGCGCAACATCTTCGTCAAGACCAACGCGCCGCAGCTGCTCGCGCGCGCGCTCCGCCACGGCAGCGACAAGCACCAGCAGCTCGTGAACGGAATGGCGCTGCTGATCGGGAGCGCGACGGATCCGTATCAGCCCGCGGAGCGGAGGTTCAGGGTGACGCGCGGGGTGCTCGAGGTGCTGGCGATGCACCCGGGTCTCAAGATCGCGATCATCACCAAGAGCCCGCTGATCACGCGCGACATCGACCTGCTCACGCGCATCTCGCGGCACTCCGAGCTGTCGGTGCACATCTCGCTCATCACGCTCGACCGCGAGCTAGCGCGCAAGCTCGAGCCGCGCTCGCCCACACCCGACTCGCGCGTGCGTGCGCTGTCGCGGCTGCGCGCCGCCGGAATCGAGACCGGGATCAACTGCATGCCCGTGCTGCCGGGGATCACCGACAAGCCCGCGGATCTCGACGCGCTGGTGAAGCGCGTCGCCGAAGCTGGCGCGACCTACGTCGCCGCGTGCGCGCTCCGGCTGCGCAGCTCGGCGAAGCAGCGCTACCTGCCGTTCATTGAGACCGAGTTTCCGCACCTCGCGCCCAGCTACCGCGCGACGTACGGCCGCGGGCACCAGGCGGGCGAGCGCTACCGCGAGGGGCTGGCGAAGTTTTTCGAAAGGACCTGCGCGAAGTACGGCGTGCGCGGGTCGTCGCGGATGGACGACGAGGACGAGGACGATTCCGAGCTGCCTCGTTTTGGCGGGAAAGACTTGCTACAGTTGGAGTTGCTCGACCGCTAACGGACTCGCTCGGCTCGAGGCCCCCGAGCTACTTGTCGAGCACCCTCTTGTACCATGGTTTTGCCGGCTCGGGCGCCTCCGGCAGCGCGTCCATGATCCGCTGCTTCATGTACACCGGCGTCGTCCGCCGCCGCAGTATCTCGGCTTCGTCGTTGATCTTGTCCCACACGGCGGCCTTGTCCTGCTCCGCAGGCGTCTTCTCGTTTTTTTTGTCGTCCATTGATCCGGTCCCCTCGCCTGTCATGCGTATTTGCCTTCGAGCAGCGCCTGCAGCGCCTCGCGCGCCCGATGCACCCGCATCTTCAGCGCGCCGACGGTCGTCTCCAGCAGCAGCGCCATCTCCTCGTACGATTTGCCTTCCACGTGCTTCATCACGAACGCTTCCCGCAGCGACGGCGCCAGCGTGGCGAGCGCGCCCTCGAGATCCCCGCGCAGCTCGCTGCGATCCATCTCCTCATCGGGTGTCGTAAGGGAAGACGGTTGGTCGTCCTCATCGTAACTGAGATGCGAGCGGCGAATGTTCTTGAGCCAGTCCTTGCACGCGTTCGCGACGATGCGGAACAACCACGCGTCGAACCGGCCGCGCACTTCGCCCAGGTGCTGGAACGCCTTGATGAATGACGTCTGCAGAATGTCTTCGGCGACGTCCGGGCTGCCCGTCATGCCGAGCGCGTGCCGGTAGAGCGGATCGCTGTAGCGCGCGATGAGGATGGCGAAGGAATCCTTCGACCCAGCGAGCACGCGGGCGATTATCGCCGCGTCGGGATCCTCGTACTGGGGCTGCTGCGCGGCGAGTGCTGTCTGGTCCACAGCGCTTAGTGTAACGCTGGGTTGGAATAGCTGAAAGACTCGAAGCGGGCTGCGAAGGGGCGGGTCTCACCTTGATAGACGACAGGCGGCATGCGAGGGCAACGCGACCGGCCGTACCACGCGAGCCCAAAAGCGAACGAAAGCTGTGAGCAGCGAGCAGACAGCCTTGAGCAGTCAGCTGGGAGGATGCGGACGTTCCGAGAGACTCATGGTCATTCCTGCGTTGGATCCTACATTCCGCCAAACCAGCACAAACTCCGGAAAAGAGCGGTTACTGACCTTATACTGTCCCTTTAATGACCTAATAATGCGTTGGTAGATAGCCAATTCCACCGGTTTTTCCCTACATCCACCATGAATGTGCAGTCACTTGCGTAGCTCCCGTAGCGACATAAACTTACGCCCGCCTAGCCACACCCGGTTTGCAGTTACTAGTCACTAGTCACCAGTCAACTAGTCACCGCCCTGCCAACCCACCTCCCCTTCCATAGAAGAAATGGCTGAAAAAGCCTCCGGACCCACAACTCCAACAGCCCCCGCAACTCCGGCCATACCCGGAACTCCGGGCGCGCCTCCGGTCCCGCCCCGCCGCAGTCCCGGGCACCGCGGCCAGGACGTGCGCGACACCGTCGCCGAGATGACCGCGAAGGCGCAGGAGATCAGCCTCGAGGCAGGCAGCAAGATGGCCGCAGCCATGAAGGACGTGATCGGCGCCGCCGCCGGACTCACCGGCTTCGTCGCCGAGAGCGCGCGCGACCTCGTGCAGTACATGGTCCGCCGCGGCCAGATGACGCAGGAAGAGGCCGACAAGCTCATCCGCGACGTCGAGGAGCATCACGGCAAGCGGAAAGCAGCCGGCGCGGCGCGCCTTTCGGCATCCGCGAGATCCGCCGCGCACAAGCCGGCCGGCAAGTCGAAGCCCGCGGCCAGGAAGCCCGCCGCCAGGAAGCCCGCCGCCAGGAAGCCCGCGTCCAGGAAGCCCGCAGCCAGGAAGCCGGCCGCCAGGAAGCCGGCCGCCAGGAAGCCGGCCGCCAGGAAGCCGGCCGCCAGGAAGC
>JBBEBQ010000008.1:0-74715 GCA_040882285.1 Gemmatimonadaceae bacterium | reverse complement strand
CCGCCAGGAAGCCGGCCGCCAGGAAGCCGGCCGCCAGGAAGCCGGCCGCCAGGAAAGCTCCGGCCAGGAAAGCGCCCGCGAAAAAGCCAGCCGCCAGGAAAGCGCGGCGCTAAGTAACAGCCGCGTGGGCGGACGCGTCATTCCAGGATGAAGCATCGGGCACTGCCGGCGCGCGGCGACGCCGTCGCGCTGGCGCAGGCGCTCGTGCGCATCGACTCCGTCAATCCCACGCTCGTTCCCGGCGGCGCGGGCGAGATGGAAGCCGCCGAATTCCTCGCGGCCACGCTCCGCAAGTGGGGCTTCCTCACGAAGATCATCGAAGCCGCGCCCGGCCGGCCGAACGTCGTCGCCACCGGCGGGAGCGGTCTGCGCTCGATCATCCTCAACGGCCACCTCGACGTCGTCGGCACGGAGGGGATGTGGCACGCGCCCTTCGCCGGCGAGATAAGGAACGGCCGGCTCTGGGGACGCGGATCCGCCGACATGAAGGCCGGCATCGCCGCGATGTGCGCCGCCGCTGTCCGCTCGTGGGACCAGGGCGACGACCTCCGCGTCACTATCGCCGCGGTGTGCGACGAGGAGTACGAAAGCATCGGCACCCGCGCGCTGCTCGCGAGCGGTATCGAAGCCGACGCCGCGATCGTCACCGAGCCCACCCGTCTCGCGATCGCGCCCGCGCACCGCGGCTTCGCCTGGATCGACATCGCGTTCGAGGGCGTCGCCGCGCACGGCAGCCGGTACGACATCGGCGTGGACGCCATCACGCACGCGGGGCTGCTGCTCGCCGAGCTCGACGCCTACAACCTCGCGGTGCTCACGCACCGCACGCACCCGCTGCTCGGCCACGCGTCGCTGCACGCGTCGCTTATCCGCGGCGGCACGGGGATGTCCACGTATCCCGAATCGTGCGTGCTCTCCGTCGAGCGCCGGACAGTGCCGCGGGAAGCGTCCGGCCTCAAGTGGTCGGAGTGGCTCAAGTTCAGCCCGACGAGCTTCGACGATTCCGATCCGCTCAAGCGCGATCCGCTCGCCGAGATCAACGCCGCGCTCCGGCGCGTGAAGGAGCGCGTTCCCAACCTCAAGGCCACCGCCACCCTCAAGACCCAGCAGCTCCCCAGCGACGTCCCAGTGGACGCGCCCATCGTGCGCGCGCTCGAGGCCGCGCTCGAGGACGAAGGCGAGGAAGCCCGCATCCAGGGCCTCACCGCCTGGACCGACGCCGCGCTCTTCAACGCCGTCGGGATCCCCGCGATCTGCTTCGGCCCCGGCGACATCGCGCTCGCCCACGCCGCCGAGGAGTACGTTTCGGTCGACGAGATCCAGACCGCGACTTCGGTGCTAACCCGCCTCCTCCACCGCTGGAGCATGGAGGCCGTGACTAGTGACTGGTGACTAGTGACTAGTCAACCATTCAAAGGCAGTTACCAGTCACTAGTCACCAGTCACTAGTCACCCATCAGTCGATGTCCAACTTCACTCCAAATCAGTACGACGCCTTGGAACGGGCAGTGCTCGACGCCCGCCGCATCGTCATCCGCCGCCGCGGCAGCGAGTTCTCGGTCATTCCGCAAAAGCTCGAAGGCACCTCCGGCCGCGAGCGGCTGTACGCCGTCCATCCCACCACCGGCGAGACCATGAAGTTCTTCCTCGACGAGATCGATTCGTTCGAGGTCGTCTGGTGACCGAGCAACCGCGGCCCGACCCGCGCGCGCTGCTCGCCGTCTACGCCGACGAGTCCTGCCTCGGCAACGGCCGCGAAGGCGAGAACCCCGGCGGCGCGGCCGGCGTGATCGAGTGGGTCAGCAAGAAAACGGGCAAGCTCAAGCGGTTTGACTACTGGATCTCCGAGCCCACGACCACCAACAACCGCATGGCGCTCCGCTCGGTCATCGAGGCCTTCCGCGGCATCTCCAGCAAGGGCCGCAGCTTCGACGTCGTCTTCATATCCGACTCCAGGTACATCATCGAGGGCATGTCCCGCTGGGTCCCCGCCTGGAAAGCCCTCGGCTGGCGCCGCAAAACAGGCGTCATCCTGAACCTCGAGCTCTGGAAACAAGCGGATGAGGCCGTCCGTGCACACGATGTGCAATGGAAGTGGGTGCGGGGGCACGCCGGCCACCCGCAGAACGAGTACGCCAATTACATGGCGCTCCGGGCTGCCGCCGAGCAGTCGAGCTCGGACGGCCTGCAGCGCTCGCTGTTCGACGAGTGGATGGCCGGCAAGAAACCGGGCGTGAAAGCGCTCGGCGCCGTCGCGCCGTTTCCAACGGCGACAACATTCAAGGGTACGCGCAATGGATGATCTCGATCGCGTCTTTCAGCGGCTGGTGCAGAACATCAAGTCGCGCTCGCCCGAGCAGCTCACACTGCCGTTCACGGTCGCCGAGCTGTACGAGCAGCTGATTCCATACCGCCACAACCGGCGCGAGCTCGGCATCGAGACCAATCAGGATTACGAGCTCGCGGTGATGCGGCTGCTCTCCGGCGAGCGCGACTACATCGTCAGCGACGACGCGATGCAGGACACGCTGAAGCAGGAGATCTCCTCGCAGAACCCCGACACGGGCGCGTTCCGCGAGTTCGCGACGACGCAGATCTCGCTCTCGCCCGCCGCCCTGGAGAAGCAGCCCGACCGCGCGCGCGCCACTCCCGCCATGGCTCGGCCCGCCATGACGCCGGCCGCCGCGGGAGCGACCGACACCGCGAGGCTCGACCAGCGCGTGAGCGACGGCGACTCGCCCCCGCCTTCCGCGCGGCCCGCGAGGCCCGCGGGCTCCGGCTCGGCCTCGCAGCCGGGCGAGCCGCATGGGTGCCGCTACTGCGGCGGCACTCTGCCCGAGGGGCGTGCCGTCACCTTTTGCCCGTACTGCGGCCAGAACCTTGCGCGCAGCCAGTGCCCCGCGTGCGGCACCGAGATGGAGCAGGGTTGGAAATTCTGCATCGGGTGCGGCCGGCCCAACGCCTGACGCTTTCTTAACCGGGACCACGTCATGACGAAGATCATTCGCCTCACTCTGCTTGGTTTCGCCGCCGCCGCGATCGGCGCGTGCGCCTCCGCCGGCACGACCGCCCTGCCAGACGACGGCCGCGCCGGATCGGCCGACCAGACCGTGTCCGCCGCGGAGACGTGGCCGATCCGCACGCGCGAGCACCTCGATCTCTGGCTGCACGGCTACGCGATGATCCAGGACGACACGTCGTTGGTGCCGCTGTTCAAGCGCGGCTACAAGGCCGAGCTGCAGGGGATCCGGAGTCGCGCGAACATATCCACCCAGCTCGACGCCAACATGGCGGCGCTCAGGGCGCGATTCATCGTCAATCCGCAGCTCGGCAACGCGCACTTCCTCCCGCTCCAGTTCGGCTCGCCCGATGACATGCGCGCCGCGATCAACATGTTCATCCAGGCCGACGGCGATCCGCGCCGTGCGACGTCGCAGGAGGGAGCGAACGCGATCGCGCTGCTCGCGCGGTACTTCCCCACCGGCCAGGACCGCGACTGGCTGCGCCTGTTCTGGCAAGCGCTCAACGAGGAGAGCGCGCGCTTCTATCACGACTACTGGCTGCGCGAGCAGGCCAATCGCGCGCTCGTCGCGCGCGCTGTCGACGCGCTCTGGCAGCAGCACCGCCCCGCGCTCCAGACGTACATGAGCAACAGCCAGCAGGGCGACGGCACAGCGTTCCTCTCGCTGCCGCTCAACGGCGAAGGCCGCACGCTCGCGGCCGGCCGGAACAACACGCTCACCGCGGTAACCTTCCCCGCGAGCGAGAGCACCGCGCGCGACGCGATCTACGTGATCGTGCACGAGCTGATGTTCGCCGCGGCCGCCACGGCGGTGACCGACAACATCACGCCGACGGAGCAGCGCGAGGGGCTGGGCGACCGCTACGTCGGCGCGGCGGCCGTCCGCGGCGGGCTGCTCCTGCTACAGAAGACGATTCCCTCTCTGGCCGACGGCTACGCCCGCTACTACCTCCGCGCGGCGAACCGGTCGCCCGGGACCAACCCCCAGACGACGCTGGCGAGCGTGTTCCCGCTGCCGGAGACAATCCGCACGGCACTCACCCGCCAATTGGACGTAGTTCTCGGGGGGATTTAGTCCTCCCCGGGGGAACGGGAATCCAAGTACGGAGTGTGGCAGTTGAGAGTGAGGCAGTAGGAAGTGATTGTACTTCTCACTGCCAACTCCTGACTGCCACACTCCGAACTTGGATTCCCCGTCAACACCCTCGGATTCTCCCTGGCGCTCCCTAGATTACGACGGCATGTCGCCTGACCCCAAACCACCGGAATCTTCGTCCACCGCCATTGTAGGTCGGACGCTCGATCGCGCCGCCCTCGACCGCGTCCTCGCCCGCGCCGCCGAGATCCAGCTCGCGGGCGCCGTCGGCGATACCGGCGAGGAGATCTCCGAGACCCAGATCATCGAGATCGGCAAGGAAGTCGGCCTCTCGCCCGGCGTCCTCCGCCAGGCGCTCGCGGAGGAGCGCACCCGGGTGCAGCTCATCGAGGAGAGCGGGCTCGTCGCCAAAGTCGCCGGCCCGAGCTACGCGGCGGCCAGCCGCACCGTCGCGGGCGAGCCGGTTAGGGTTCTCGCGCTGGTCGACTCCTGGATGCGGGACAACGAGTGTCTCCAGGTGCAGCGCCGCTTCGGCGAGCGCATCGTGTGGGAGCCGCAGCGCGGGCTGTGGAGCGGGATCAAGCGCTCGGTCAACGTCGCCGGCCGCGGCTACGACCTGGTGCGCGCCGCGTCGGTGGCTGGGACCGTGTCCGAGGTCGCGCCGGGCCGCGCCCACATCCGCATCGACGCCGACATGTCGCAGAGCCGCGGCGCCCGGGTTCGCAACGCGACGATCATCGGCGGGCTCGGAGTCGTGTTCGCCGGTGTCGCCGCGCTCCTCGGCGTCGCCATCACCGCCGCGCCCATCTTCATCGTCGCCGGCGCGCTCGTCCCCCTCCTCGGCTTCGGCTCGGCGGCGTACGCCACGATGGAGAGCCACCGCGCCGTGGCCGGCCGGGTGCAGCTCGCGATCGAGCAGGTGCTGGACCGGATCGAGCATGGAGAACTGCGGCTTCCGGTGCGTGGGGCAGGCACGAATCGCTTAGCAGGCCCGAAGTAGGATGCGGGGGAATCCAAGTATGGAGTGTGGCAGTGAGGAGTAGTCAGTGGGGGAGTTACTCCCTACTCACACCTCCGAACTGCCACACTCCAAACTTGGATCCCCCATCAAAATCCCTCGGGCCTGAGTAACGCTCCGTGCCATCCCCCGCACCGCCAACAGTTCTTTCCGATCTAATCTCCCGCGCCGTTTACTCCGAAGCCGCGGGCATCGGCCGGATCATGCCGTCCGCGGTCGCCGCCCCCACAACGGCTGACGAGGTCCGCGCGCTGGTTCAATGGGCCGCGGCCGCGGACATGCCCATCACCGCCCGCGGCTCCGGCTCGTCCATGTCCGGCGGCGCAATCGGCCCCGGCCTGATCATCGATCTCTCGCTGATGAAGGAGATCACCCTCGACCACTCCACCGGCCGGGTGTGGTGCGGGCCCGGCGCGCTCCGCGGCGACATCGACCGCGCCGCGCAGGCCGCGGGTCTCCGCTTTCCTGTCGATCCTGCGAGCGGCGAGTTCTGCACCATCGGCGGGATGGTCGCGACCAACGCGTCCGGCGCGCACACGCTCAAGTACGGCTCCACCCGCGAGTGGGTCACCGCGCTCGACTGCGTCTTCGCCGACCGCTCGCGCGCGACCATCCGTCGCGGTCCCCAACGCTCCTCCGACACCGACATTCCCCCGCTCGAGCGCTTCGAGCACAGTCTCCACGCCCGGCTGCTGGAGGACGGCGCCGCCGCCCGCCACGCCGGCGTGCGCAAGGAATCGTCGGGCTACGCCGTCGCCGAGTTCGCCCGGACCGGCGACGTCGTCGATCTCATCATCGGCAGCGAGGGCACCCTCGCGCTCGTCGTGGGCGTCGAGCTGGAGCTGGCCCCCACGGTCGGCGCGACCAGCAGTCTCCGCGCGACCTTCGCCGATCTCGACCAGGTCGCCTCCGCCGCGACCGCGGTCCGCCAGCTCGGCGCCAGCGTGTGCGAGCTGCTCGACGCCAGCTTCCTGAAGATCGCCGACGCCGGCGGCGTGCTGCCGAAGTTCATGCGCGGCGCCATGGCGGTCCTCCTCATCGAGGTCGAAGCCGACGACGAAGCCGGTGCCGCGCTCCAGATGAAGGGGATGAAGGCCGCGCTCACGGAGTGCGGCGCGCTGTCCGTCGAGCAGGCGTCGCTCCCCGCCGAGGAGCGCGAGCTGTGGGATCTCCGGCACGCGGCGAGCCCGATCATAGCGAAGGATCCCGCGCGCAAATCGGTACAGCTGATCGAGGACGCCGCCGTCCCGCCCGAGCAGATGTCGGCTTACATCCGGGGCGTTCGCGCCGCGCTCGCCCGCCAGCGGCTCGACGGCGTGATCTTCGGCCACGCCGGCGACGCCCACGTGCACGTGAACCCGTTGATCGACGTGCGCGACCCCGACTGGCGTGCCCGGCTCGAATCCCTGCTGAACGAAGTCACCAACCTCGTCGTCACGCTCGGCGGCACTCTTTCCGGCGAGCACGGCGACGGCCGGCTCCGCGCGCCGTTGCTCCCGCGGGCGTGGAAGCAGCCGGGCGCGCTCGACCTGTTCCGCGCCGTGAAGGACACGTTCGATCCGGCGAACATCCTGAACCCCGGCGTGAAGCTCTCGCTCACCGGCCAGCAGCCGCTCGAAGCCGTGAAGTACGATCCCAAGCTGGAGCCGCTGCCCGTCCCCGCGCTGGTCGCTCTCGAAACCGTCGCCCGGGACAAAGCGTACGCAACGCATCGCCTGTCGCTGCTGCGTCCACTCTAGCTCCGGGATCGAAGCCCATGCTCAGCCGGCTATTTCCTCGCCGCCTCGACAACAGCTATCGCGGCTACAAGCTCGCGCTGGTCATCTTCGGCCTGGTCGCCCTCGTGCGAGTCGCCATCGGCCTCGGCTCCATCTTCAACGGCTACCTCGCGGCGAGCAGCGCGGACGGAATCCCGCTGGACACGTTCCCCGCCGCCGCCACGCAGACGATTCTCTCTCTCTTCGCGATGCTCGGGCTCTCCCGGCTCCTGCTCGGCCTGCTGTGCGTCCTGGTTCTGATTCGCTACCGCGCCATGGTTCCGTTGATGTTCGCGGTGCTCCTGCTCGAGCAGCTGGGGCGACAGCTGATCGTGTACTTCCTGCCCATCCCCCGCGTCGGCGCCCCGCCGGTCTCCGCAATCCACCTGACTATTCTCGCGCTGCTGATCCTCGGCCTCGCTCTCTCACTGCTGACCCGCAAGCCGTCGACTGCGTGAGGACGCGGAGAGAGGCGCTCCGCGTGCCCTACCACGAAAATTGACGAGGGCTGAAAAAAAGGCTCGCGGCTGGTAGCTTCCAGCTGGCCGTTTGCCTTTCCCTAACTCCGCCCTTCGTGTTCCACTCCGCGCCCAAGCTCACGATCATCTCCCGTCCGGTCTTCACCGAGCCCGAGCATCTCCCGGTGAACTGGCTCGGCGATTCCACCGACGGCGAGAAGCTCGCCGAGTTCGCCGGCCGGCTGTGCTACATGTCCCAGCGCAATCCCGCCAACAGGCAAACCCGGGACTACCTGGAGAACATCAAGCGGCAGGGTCACGGCTCCGTCCTGGAGCACGCGAATTACTCGGTTCTCGCCGAAGGAATCTCCCGCACCCTCACTCACGAGCTCGTCCGACACAGGGCCGGTTGGGGATACTGCTTGTCGGGCGACACCCTGATCTACAGCGAGCACCGCCAGCGCGGAAAACGGAACGGCACGAAGAAGCGGACCATCAAGAGCATCTACGAGAGGACTCTGACGCCCCACGGCCGGTCGCGGCTGGCGCTGCTCAGGCTCCGCTGTCTCGATGAAGCCGCCGGAACTTTCACCACGGGTCGAATCGCCGCGGTCTCGCGCTCCGGCACCAAGTCGGTTTTTAAGGTCGAGCTCGAGGATAGCAAGGGCATCACCTGCTCCCGCGATCATCGATTTCTTTCGAGCGACGGTTGGAAATCCCTCGCCGACCTGGTGGGCGGGTTGTCCGTTTCGCCGAAGGGGCTCGCCGTGACCGGCGAGCTCGGCGAGATCATGGTGAACGGAACGCCGGTGCTCCAGCGTGAGATGGAGTACGCCCGATCCATCGCCGGCCTGAGGGTGCCGGACCCGTTCCTCGCTCCTCGGCCCGCGGCATCTCTCGTCGTGATGCCGAAGCTGGTCAGGATCGTGAAGGTGACCTACGCCGGCGAGCAGGAGACCTACGATATCGAAATGGCGGGCGAGAACCACAACTTCGTCGCCAACGGGATCGTGACCCACAACAGCCAGCTCTCCCAGCGGTACGTCGACGAGTCGGAAGCCCACTTCGTCATCCCCCCCGCCATCCTCGAGGACGAAGCTCTCGAGAAAGCCTGGAAAGACCAGATGGCCACCGCGCAGACCGCCTACGTCCAGCTGGTCGAGCAGCTCATGGAGCGCTACTCCTGGGTCGCCGACAAGATCCACCGCCGCAAGATGGCCCGCGAAGCCGCCCGCGGAGTTCTCCCGAACTCCACCGAGACCAAGATCGTCATGACCGGCAACGCCCGCGCCTGGCGGACCATGCTCGAGCTCCGCTCCTCCGAGGGCGCCGAGCTGGAGATCAGACGGTTCGCGGTGGCGGCGCTGAGACTGATGCAGACCGAGGCGCCGGGCTTCTTCTCGGACTTCGAGATCTACACCGCCGACGACCGCAGGGAAGCGGCGAGGATCTCCTACCACAAGGTGTAGAGCCGCCCACAGGGATTCTTACAGGGGATCCTAGCTGTTAGCGGTGAGTCGACCAATCAGTACCGAGCAGGAAGTACCGGCGAAGATACACTGACAGTGACGAGTAAAGTTTCCCGGAACTCTACTGATCACTTGGCAGTCCGCAGGTATCACTTCCGGGCTGACCACTGATTAGTCCACTCACTGCTAACAGCTAGGATCCCGCCTGTCCCCACCAGTAGGCTGGCGTTAGCACACCTCGTCTCTCCATCTCAAAAGACCCGCGCGACTCCGCGAGCCTCATTCTCCCCCTCCTTCAAAAACTTTTTTTCGGCCCTGAAAAATTTTTCTCCCTATGAGAAATTTTTTCTCCCAAAAAATTTCCCCGCGCGACCGAAATTTTTCGTTGCGTCATAATCCAGTGACTTTTATAATCCGCGCTGAAGTTTTTCTTCCTTAGAGCGCGGGCCAGGATGACGAGAATCGGTTTCGCTTTCAACCAGAAACCGGATCCAGCAGCATTCGAGACTTCGCGCCGCGGCGCGGGGGCTTCGCCGTCTCCGGCCATCAGCCACTCCGAGAGCGAGCCCTCCCCCGCGATGGACGAGTTCGCCGAGTGGGATTCCCCCGAGACCATCGCCGCCGTCGAGACCGCCCTCTCCGCCTACGGCGAGGTGATCCGCCTCGAGGCCACGGCCGACTTTCCGGAGAAGCTCCGCGCCGCCCGACCCGACATCGTCTTCAACGTCGCCGAAGGGCTGAACGGCCGGAACCGCGAATCGCACGTCCCCGCGATCTGCGAATTCCTCGGCGTCCCCTACACCGGCTCTGATCCCTTCACCCTCGCGCTCTGCCTCGACAAGGCGCGCGCGAAGGAAGCGCTGGCGTTCAACCAGGTCCCGACCCCGCGCTTCGCGGTGATCCGGACCGTCGCCCAGATCACGAAAGCCCTCAACCGGCTCACCTATCCGGTGTTCGTGAAGCCGGTCCACGAGGGCTCGTCCAAGGGGATTACCGAGGCGAACTACTGCCGCACCCCGACGGACCTCATGGTGCGCGCGTCCGAGCTGCTCGAGGAGTACAGCCAGCCCGTGCTCGCCGAGGAGTTCCTCCCCGGCGCGGAGTTCACCTGCGGCATACTCGGCAACGGCGCCAAGGCTAAGGTGCTCCCGCTGGTCGCGATCAACTTCGGCGCGCTCCCCGACGGCGCCGTCCCGATCTACGGCTTCGAGGCCAAGTGGCTCTGGGACGTCCCCGAGAACCCGCTCGAGATCTTCGAGTGCCCGGCAAAGATCGACCTGCCGCTCCAGCGCCGGATCGAGCGCGTCACCCTCGACGCCTACACCGTCACGGGCTGCCGCGACTGGGCGCGCATCGACGTCCGCATCGACTCGGCGGGCGTGCCCAACGTCATCGAGATCAATCCGCTCCCCGGGATCCTGCCCAACCCCGAGGAGAATTCCTGTCTGCCCAAGGCCGCGCGCGCGGCGGGCATCGGCTACGACGAGCTCATCCAGTCGTGCCTCATCGCCGCCGCCAAGCGGTACGGCCTGACGCTCCGGCGCCGGCCTCAGTTAGTCACCGCCTGACCGCCGCGATGAAGATCGGAATCCTGTTCGACGGGATGTCGGCGCTCGCACCCGTACCCGACGTGCAGATCCTCGAGTCGGTGGAGCAGATCGAGACGATCCTCCAGGACGCGGGGCACCACTGCATGCGCTTCCCCGTGGACGGCGAGGCGCGCTGGGTCGAGCGGCTCCGCCGCGCGCGCGTGGACCTCGTCTTCAACCTGTGCGAGGGGATAGACGGGATCGCGGAGCTCGAGGCGCCGTCCATCGGCGTGCTCCACCTGCTCGGCGTCCCCTTCACCGGCGCGCCGGCCAACACGCTCGCGCTCTGCCTGGACAAGAACCTGGTCAACACGATTCTCGACCGCGCCGGCATCCCGGTCCCGCGCTGGACCGTCGCGCGCCCGGGCGACGAGGTCGAGAGCGTCGGCTTCCCCGCCATCTGCAAGCCGGTGTCGGAAGACGCGTCGCTCGGCATCGAGCAGCGGTCGGTGGTGCGCAGCATGCGCGGCTTGAAGACCCGCGTCGCGGCGATGCAGCAGATCTGGGACGCCGTGCTGATTCAGCGATTCGTCCAGGGCCGCGAGATAAATGTGGGCATCGTCGGCGACCGGGTGCTGCCGATCTCGGAGATCGATTTCGGCGCGATGCCGCGCGGCAAGTGGAACATCGTGTCGTACAGCTCCAAGTGGGCGACCGGCTCCGTCGAGGACCTCGGCACCGCGCCGAACTGTCCCGCGGATCTCACCGAGACCCAAGCCAGCGAGATCGAGCAGATCGCACTCGCCGCGTGGACTGCCGTCGGCGGCTCCGGCTACGGCCGCGTGGACCTGCGGATCGACGAGAGCGGCCGGCCGTGGGTGCTCGAGGTGAACGCCAACGCCGACATCTCGGCCGACGCCGGCCTCGCGCGGATGGCGAAGGTCGCCGGCATGAGCTACGACGAGCTGATCCTCGCGATCGTGGACGTCGCGCTCGCCAAGCGCGGGATCGATCGCTCCGACCGCTGGGATCGGGCGCTCGAGCTATCGGGAGTCGGTTGACCTCCGGGCTGCGCGTCTTCCCCGTTGCCGCCGCGCACCGCGGCCGCGTCGCCGAGCTGCTCGCGGCGACCGGCGCGTTCAGCGACCCGGAGATGGCCGTGGCTCTCGAGCTGTTCGACGAAGCGATGTCCGAGTCGGCGCCAAATGCCGGCGTGGAGCCCGACTACAACTTCGTCGGCGTGTTCACGCCGGAGCGCCAGCTCGCGGGCTTCGCCTGCTGGGGTCCGACGCCGGACACCGACGGGACGTTCGATCTGTACTGGCTCGCCGTGGACCCGTCGCTCGCGGGAACCGGCGCCGGCACGCTGTTGCTGTCCGAGGTCGAGCAGCGTCTTCGCGCCAAGGATGCGCGGATGGTCGTCGCCGAGACGTCGTCGCGCGACGATTACGAGAAGACGCGCTGGTTCTACGCCAGGCGTGGTTACACCGAGGCCGGGCGGGTCGCGGATTTCTACGCCTGGTCGGACGACAGGATCATCTACACGAAGCGTCTCCAGCCGGCGGCTGCCGGCGTCCAACGCAGCACCCAAGAGCACGAGGGAGTAAACCGCGCATGAGCGAGTGGCAGAAGACACTCAGGGACCAGAGCATCGCCACGCTGGAGAAGCTCGCCGAGAAGTTCGGCGCCGAGAACATAGATGTGGAGGCGCTGCGCCCCGCGTTCGACAACTTCCAGATGCGGCTCACGCCCGCGGCGTTGGACGCCATCAAGGAAGTCGGCGATCCCATGTGGCAGCAGTACATCCCGACCGTGGCGGAGCTGGACGTCGTGGACGGCGTGATCGATTCACTGGACGAGGATGGCGACTCGCCGGTGCCGAACATCACGCACCGGTATCCCGACCGCGCGCTGTTCCTGGTGAGCCCGGTGTGCGCGAGCTATTGCCGGTTCTGCACGCGGCGCCGGAAGGTGGGCGATCCCGAGAAGATTTCGCTGAAGGAGTACGAGTCGGCCTTCCAGTATCTCGAGGCACACAGCGAGATCCGCGACGTGATTCTGTCGGGTGGCGACCCGATGATGCTGAGCGATGCGCGGCTGGAGTACATCTTCCAGCGGCTGCGCGCGATCCCGCACATCGAGATCATCCGGCTCGGCAGCCGGATCACGTCGCACCTGCCCGAGCGGATCACGCCCGAGTTCTGCGAGATGGTGCAGAAGTATCACCCGGTTTTCATGAACACGCACTTCAATCATCCTGACGAGCTGACGCCGGCGGCGGTGGCCGCGCTGGACCGGCTGTCGAAGACCGGCATGTCGCTGGGCTGTCAGACCGTGCTGCTGCGCGGCGTGAACGACGATCCCAAGGTGATGATGAAGCTGATGCACGAGCTGCTGAAGGCGCGCGTGCGGCCGTACTACATATACATGGCCGACCAGGTCGCCGGCGGCGAGCACTTCCGGACGACCGTGCAGAAGGGCTTGGAGATCATCCAGGCGCTGCGCGGGTGGACGAGCGGGCTGGCGGTGCCGCAGTTCGTGATAGATACGCCGGGTGGCGGCGGCAAGGTGCCGCTGCTGCCGGAGTACGTCGAGGAGATCAATGACGACGAGGTGATCTTCCGGAACTTCCAGGGTCAGCGGTTCACGTACAAGCAGCCCAAGCGCTACGACGGCAGCGAGACGCCGGACATCGTGCCGATCGAGATCGCGGCGAAGAAGCAGCGGACTGCGGCGAAGAAGGCGAGCCGGCCGCGGCGGAGCAAGGCGTCGGGGGAGTAGTCCGAAACGAGGGAACTATCAGTAGTCCTCGGCCGCCTGAACGGGCGGCCGATTTGTTAGTTACCTGTCTCTGCTCCAGTCCTGACACTCAAGTCCCCGCGGTTGCGTTCTATGGTATTCATTACTATACTTGTCCGGTGAGCAACGTCACCTACTACGAGTTCATTCTCACCGACTCTTATGCCGCTGCGGCAAAAGGCATCGTTGACGACGTCCTCCAGAGGACTATCGAGCAGGCTATCCTGCGCAACCCGATGGGTGGCGATGTAATCCCGGGCGCTGGAGTGAGGAAGATTCGCGTCGCGGTTTCAGGCAAGGGGAAACGTGGCGGTGCCAGAGTCATCTATTTCGTCATGCTCGAGAAAGGTCGGATTTACCTGCTCGACGTCTATACGAAGAACGTCAAGACCAACATTACTGAAGATGAAAAGAAGGAACTCGCGAAGCTCCGGAAGGTTCTAAAGGGAGAGTGATGAGGAACATCGGGAAGAAGGGGGGCCGGAAGCCCCAGCAGACTTTTGGGGAGCGCCTCATCCAGGCAATGGGTGAAGTGGTGGATATCGAGCGCGGTGATCGAGAGCCAGCCGCGGTGCGCAGGTACGCCGTGACAGCTCGGGAGGTCGAGGCGGAACCGGCACCGGAACTCGGTGCGGCGGACGTGAGAAAAATCCGGAAAGACCTCGAGATCTCGCAGCCCGTTTTTGCTGCGGCCCTCAACGTGAGCCCGGAAACAGTTAAAGCCTGGGAGCAAGGCAAAGCACCGCCTGGGGGAGCAGCCGCTCGTTTACTTCAGATCGTCCAACTTCGTCCCGACGTTATCCGAGCCACGATCCTCCCCCGCAAGCCGACTGCCGCGATTCGAGCAGCGCAGATGGCACGGGCTGCACACATAGTGCAACGAACCGGATTCCGTCGAAAAGTGAGTGCCGCGGCTGCGGGCGCTAAGAGCGGACATCCCGCTCACCGGAGCAGGCGCGTGGTCAAGCGTTGAATCACGGACCGGACGTTTTTGAAGTGGAGTTCGTGCGGGCTTCGGCGCAGCCTGCGGCCGATGAGGTGTTTGGTAACAGCTGGACACAGGCAGCTTGACGGTAACTCTCAGGCGTACCCAGAAACTGGCTTCGGCGCTCACGGTAACGCCCGGGGACGCCCCGCCTTCCAGTACCGCGCTCGGCGACTGGTACGCCAATCGGCTCGTGGTGGACCGCAGGCCATTGCTGCTCCTCGTAAGCTCGCGATCGCTCCTGCCGATACTGCTGCCCGCGCGTGATCTGCGCGCGCTACCGTCGCGGCTCCGGGACGTCGTCGCACAGCGGCTGGGACGTCTCGGTATCCACCCGGACTTGATCGACGCGGAGCTGGGAGCCATGACGCCGGTCCACGTCGCAAAAACCGCCGATCGTGCGGTGGTCGGCATCATGGTGGATTTTGCATTCGCGGTTCCATATCACCTGTCCCGGGATGCGTGGGACGACACGACCCTTCCGTTCGTCGAAGCAGCGCTAGCCGAGACCCCATGTTTCTGCAGCAGCACCGTGCGGAAACCGCTGATTCCCGAGCGTGCTACGCGAGGACTTTTGGAATCGCGGTGGGGTGCTGGCGAAGCTTCCAGCCGTCCAAGCTCGGGAGCATAGCTAGGTGGTCGTCACCAGAGACCAGGATTTTCAGACTCTCCGGACCCGACGAGCTGACGCCGGCAGCCGTGGCCGCGTTTGATCGTCTCTCGAAGGCCGGGATCTCGCTGGGTTGTCAGACCGTGCTATTGCGCGGCGTGAACGACGACCCGAAGGTGATGATGAAGCTGATGCACGAGCTGCTGAAGGCGCGCGTGCGGCCGTACTACATATACATGGCCGACCAGGTCGCCGGCGGCGAGCACTTCCGGACGACCGTGCAGAAGGGCTTGGAGATCATCCAGGCGCTGCGCGGGTGGACGAGCGGGCTGGCGGTGCCGCAGTTCGTGATAGATACGCCGGGTGGCGGCGGCAAGGTGCCGCTGCTGCCGGAGTACGTCGAGGAGATCAATGACGACGAGGTGATCTTCCGGAACTTCCAGGGTCAGCGGTTCACGTACAAGCAGCCCAAGCCGTACGACGGGTCAGGCACTCCGGATATTGTCCCGATCGAGATCGCGGCGAAGAAGCAGCGGACGGCGGCGAAGAAGGCGAGCCGACCGAGGCGGAGGAAGGCGTCGGGGGAGTAGCTAACGCAGGGACTACTACCATTAGTAGTTGACGGCCGCCTGAAAGGGCGGTCGTTTTGTTTGGCGGGGGATGCGCCAACGACTGGCGACGTCAAGACTCTCCGTCGTGTTCTTCGGAGTTAGCCTGCGAAAGTTTCGCAGCTTTTCACAAATTCTCCGAGCGCAGTCAAAGAGAGATGTCTTTTCACACTGCGGGATTGCGTCTCGCCAGGTAGGCGTGGAGATGTGCAAGTGTTGCGGGGCTTCATGCAAACTTTTCCTGGTCTTCGCAGTATATCATGGCGGTGTAATCAGAAGTTATGCGGCAACCAACGTGAACGAGGAGCGAGAAGATGAGCATTCACTACGAGAACCTTGACCCGGCTGTTCGAACTGCCATGGTCCGTGAACTTGAGCGAGACCGAGCGAAGGGGTCTCTGTACATCAGTCCGCGTTTGACCGAGGCAGGGACAAGCGCCTGGCCACAGATTTTGCGGGAGGCATTCGAGCAGCACGACGACACCTGGATCGCCGCGACTCTTCGCTCCCGTGGTCTGATGCGTACCGAGGAGCAACGCCGCAAGCCGAAAGGCGGGTTCACTACGGCACAGGTTCCCCATACGGCTGCAGACACGCTGGCTGAGGGCGAGTTCAACCGGTTCTACGCACGCGGCCTCTGCTCTGACGTTGCCGCCCGAGGTGGAACCGATGTCGAGGTATACCGCGGCAAGGAGGTTCAGAACCCGCGCCCCGAGTCGCAGGCGATGATCGGGCAACGGCTGCCCGCGCAGAGTCTTCTGGACGATCTTCGCACCGCGCAGGGAGTGGAACCGGCACTGGGTCTGCCACCTGGACCGAACTCAGGTCTCACGGTGCGCCGTGTGTAGGCCAGACAGCGATCCGCATACCAACAGCACGCAGCGGACGGCGCTGCGCGCCGCCGCTGATGCTGACCGTTAGACGTCGGAAACCACGCACCACAGAGCTCGGCACTCGAGCGGGAGGCGCCCATGCAAGAACCCACTGCCGTATCCGCCGCGTCACTGGTTCGCGAGCATCGTAGCCGCATCCTCGCCGCGCTCGCGACTGTTGTGCTGATCGCGACGGCCGCCTTCGCCGGTCACTCATGGAGCCTGATCCTCGGACTCGGGCCTGCCATCATTGGCGCGATGGCGGCTACCCTCCAGAGCGATGCGGTGAACCGGTGGGTCGACAGCCGACAGGGGCTGTTTCAGAGGGTGAGCGCCTGGTCCGACTCCCGATCGAATAAGGTCGCCAAGTACTTCGCGCAGCCAGCTGGCGGTGGATCTGCGTGGCTCTGGACGAGAACAAGGAACATCCCGGATCCCTCCGCCCGGTCGGGCGTTCGCCTTGCGGTTGCCCTCTACTTCTGGGCGGCGATGGTTGCACTCTTGGCCGCTGTCGCCTATGTCGTCGTCGCGGCTCTGCTCCTCATCCTCATCATCGGTCTGATCAGCTGGGTGATGAGTATGGGTTCGAGTTCAAGCTCGGACGATTCAACCAATACTTCCCGGTCGAGTCACCAGGATGATGATCTTCTCTCCGCGGCTGGGCGCCGAGGCCAACGGTTCTATCGAAAGGAGGGCGTCTTCTCTGAGAGCGAGGCTGGTCGCATTGACGCCGACGGGCGAATCTATAAGAAGACCGGAATGTTCTCGGAGGATGAAGTAGCACGCGTTGACGGGTCCGGACATACGCACGAGAAGACCGGCATGTTCAGCGAAGAGGAGAGACATCGCGTCGATGGCGACGGCAGGATTTTCAAAAAGACAGGCATGTTTTCCGAGGAAGAAATGGGGCACGTCTCCCAGGATGGCAGCATCTTCAAGAAGACGGGCATGTTTTCGGAAGAGGAGATCGGCCGGGTCGAGGATGCTTGATTGGCCGCTCCCACCGGGCGACGTCAAACGGGGCGATGCACTTGAGCGCCGACGTTAGCCAGACCAGACACTCGGGGACTCCGGCAAACACGTCGCCAGCGAACCCGCGATCAATCTCGGAGGTAGTGATGTTGCTTAGAGGGTACGTTCTCGCAATGGCAGTAGTCATCCCGCTCGCTGCAGCGGATTGTTTAGCACAGATGCCGCCGCGAACCTTCCGTGAACGTCTCGCGCGCGCCATCACAGACACCACCGTAGAAACCCGCTCTCGTGTCGTCCTGGCCGCTTACTCTAGCGGCATTTGGCACGTGGATGGTGACTATCGCGATGAAGCGGGGCGCCTTTATCAACTCGGTGGGTACGCCTCCATGGTCATGGACCCTGACTCGCCCATTTCCGTCAGCGCCCCCGGCATGGTTGTCGCTTTTCGGCTACGGCCGCGGTCGGGCGGTCGTGAACTCTGGCTCGGTGGCCGGCTTATATGCTCGGCAGTCGTATCACCGTATCCAGGCGAGAGCGTAAACCGACGCTGTCACTTTTCAGAAGGTGCACCTTCGCTCCTGAACCTGAAGCTTGAGTTCCCCGCATCAACGATGGACGCCGCAGAAACAGCAGTCGTGAACATCTTCGCGCGCGACGACACTCCTACGGCACGTGCTTCAGAACCGCGCCCGCGGGGGCAGTTTAGCCTCGTCCCCGCGTGGCCTTAGCACCTGTTCGTCTGAAGCAGGATAGCAGCGATCACTGTACAGGCGTAGAAGTGGCTAGGCGCAATGATCAGTGTGCAGCACTCTCGCTATGAGACAGCCGGGTGAAATCCATATACACTGGCGCGACCAGAAGTAACCGGTTCTGACCAGAAGGGTTGACACATGGTCACCGATGATTTATCAGTTCACAGACCTCACTTCTGCGCTTGGTGCACTTCGGTACCAGCGAAAGATGTGTAGGTCGAGCAATCAGGCGGCCTTCTCATTGCGAGAGGTTTGCCGGGAGAAAACATGTCGACCCTTCGATTCCCCACCAAGCAGTTCCGCTCCATTCCGTCGCCGACCGGGATCTCCCGTGTCGGTGTTTTTTATGTCCCAGCTTCGAGTCTTCCCCGGGATCTTTGGAACTGGCGCGACGTGAACCCGCGCGAGGTCAATCGGCGGAGCGCCGTGTACAAGGCCATCATGCAAACGGTCACTCAGGAGCCGGAGCGTTTCCACGAGCGCAATCGCGGAATCACCATCGTCGCCGAGGACATTTCCTTCGACGACAAGCGCCATGAAGTTATCCTCACCCTCGATGACGCAAAGCTGCACGGAGTCGTGGACGGCGCGCACACCCTGGATGCGGTCCTGGAGGCGCAGGCGTCACCGCCAGAGAATGGCTGGCCGGCGTTCGTCTTTATCAAGGCTGTAGTCGGCGTGGAAGCCGACCAGATTGCCGAGATTGCTGGTGGCTTGAACACGAGCCAACAAGTTGATCTTAAAAGCCTCGAAAACTTACGGGAGCATTTTGAAGATCTTCAGAAGGCTATCGCCCGTGAGAGCTACGCCGATCAGATCGCGTATCGAATGAATGAGGACAAGCCCGTTGATGTCCGGGAGATTCTCTACTACCTCGCCGTTTTCGACTGCAGTGTGTACGATGACAAGCGGCACCCTGTTGCACTGTTCGGGCGAAAAGAAGGAATTGTACGACGATTTGCCGAGCAAGCAGCAGATGCCAAAGTCGGTGAGAGCTTTCGGATGCTTATCAGTCGTGCGCCCGAGATTTTGCGTCTGCGAGACTTGATCGAGAAAAAGGCTCTTGATCAGCCGATTGGGCGATACAAGGCTGGCAAAGCCGCCCGTGTCCGCAGCGAAAGCAACCGTGGAAACCAGCTCATCTTCTTGGGCGAAACTGTCGACGGAAGGATCCCGTTGGGTTGGGTGATGCCCCTCTTGGCGGGGTTTCGCGCCAACGTGATTTGGAACAAACCGAAAGGCAGCTTCTCTTGGAAGGTCCCAATAGATGAACTGTTGGACCTCTGCATCGAAGAACTCGTTCTCGGGATCAAGGAGGTGCATGAACGCGAGAACAGCCGTCCAGAGTATGTTGGCCGGAATGCAATTGCGTGGCGAATCAGCTACAACGCGGTTTCCCAGGCCATTCTTCAGTGGGAACTGACGAAGTCTCGCAGCCGTGTTGGCTAACTGACCGGCTCGGGGGTACCGCTTGCATCGCCTCGCCGGTTCACTGGAAAAAACTCCACGCCCTGTCTTGCCAGAACTTGAGAGAGATACTTGGAGGGCCTGATTATCTACCTGTTGCTGCTGGCAGAAGTGTCTGCAGCGACGCGATGGCGCGCCCCGTTGAGTTCGCCCTCCATTAGCATGGCCGGCCGGAGCTATCGGGTCGGCTCACGAACATGATCAACATTCACGATGGGAGGTACGAATGGCCGGAGAAATCAGTATAAAAGGTCAGAAGGCCCGGAAGGGTGAGCGAATGACAAGGGGCAAGGGATGGAGGCTCGCAACCGTGAGCGGGCGGAAACGCGTCTTCGTTGGTACCCTCCTGCAAACCATGAATTTCGGGAAGAAGCGCCTAGCCATCTTCAGCGTGCCGAAGTAACGGGCTACCCCGCCTTGGCGGCATTGGCGCCTTTGCTACTACCGGGATACGTCCACGATATCCACGACAACGAGATGATCCTGGAACTATGTCAGGGCACCGGGTCACGTACAAGTAAACCAACGATACAGGGTCGCTTATCGATGAATGCTGTCGCAACTGACTGAACATTCGCTGACTTAAAGACTTAGGAATGCCGGATTTCCCGAATCGAGAACTTGCCGTCTATGTCCTCAGCCTCTTGGGCGGAGAGTCTAAACGCGTCCACACAGAGGACATAGCCGCCAAGTGCCATGAACTGTTTCCGGCGTCGTTTTCCTGGACGAGATATACACATTTCCCGGATAAGGATATCGTTCGCGTAGCTCTAATCGACGCGCGGAAGGAACAATGGGGCGCATTGGTGGAGGGGCGCTCCGGAGAGGGGCGTGGGCACGCAACGAAGACAAACCGCGGTCCTCTGCTTGATGGCTGGATGCTCACCGAAACCGGCGTTCAATGGGTGCGCGACAACTCGAGTAAGTTCGAGTCTCTGGAGGAAAAGCCGCGGACCAAGCCACACCGTCAGAGAATTCTGAAGGAGTTGGCGCGGCTGCGTTCGCACCCGCTTTTCGGCACGTACTCATCGGAACCGAGCGCGTTCTCCCCCTCGCTCGGTGAGCTCGCGGAGTTTCTCCGTTGCCGCGTCGACGCTCCGGACGAGGTGTGGATGAACCGGTTCGACGGTCTCCGTGGGAAAGCGACCGTCGCCGACCAAACCGACGTCCTCGAATTCCTGCTCGCGTGCCGGAAAGCTTACGGGGCATCGCACACCAGGGCCGATAGGTGACCACAATACCCGAGCAAGGGAAATATGTCGTAGGCGATCGGCGCTCAGTGATGCAGCAGGCGCGTCTCGCTATTCGGGACGTTTACGACGCCATCGTCGAGCTCGTCACCAATGCAGATGACCGCTACCAGAAGCTTGGAACAGCGGGCCGGATCGAGATAGTGATTGAGCGAAGCAAATCACAGCGGCTGCTGCAAGTGCGCGATTTCGCTGATGGCATGACCCTGGTAGATATGGATAACAAGCTCTCCAGAACCGGAGGGCGGGTGAGCGGTCTTGAAGCAGGGCTCAGCGTTCGCGGCACGAATTCACGCGGAGCAAAAGATATCGCGGCGCTCGGCTCTGTACGATTCGAATCGATCGCGGCCGCCGACGGCAAGTTACATATTTCTGAAATCACCGACGGCTTTGTCTTCCGCACCCACGGGACGCACGAAGCCACACCCGTTCGCCGTTCAAGCGTGGGAATTACCGATGGATCGGGGACGGTTGTCTCCCTCAGCGTTGGACCGAATCACTCTCTCCCTCAGCACGAAACGCTGCGCGCTCGCATCCAACACATGGTGGCACTCCGAGACATCCTGAGCGATCCCAAACGCACCGTCGTTCTGCGAGACTCGAGTCGTCCAAAACCCGTGCAGTTGAGCGCACCGCAGATCGGTAGCACCGATCGCGTAAAGGAAACATTCTCGATACCTGGTTATACGGGCGCGCAAGCCAAACTTGTGATCGCTCGAGCACCGACGCCGTTTGAGCGTGAATCCAATCGTTTCCGCCTCGGCGGCATCCTGGTAAAATCCCGACACGGCGTACACGAGGCCACCTACTTTGATCCCGAACTCGAAACTGATCCACATGCGCTCTGGTTTCATGGAAGACTTACTTGCGCATACATCGACGACCTGTGGAACGAATTCGACGACCGCTTCGAGCAGGATCTTCAGCCGGATAGCGCTAACGCGATACCGATACTGGACCCCTCCCGGCAATCTGGATTAACTCGACAACATCCGTTCGTCCAGGCCCTGTTCCGCGAAGCGTTAAAACGGCTGCGCCCGCTTGTCGAAGAGGAGCGGCAACGAGAAGAGCGCCAGCGAGCCACGATAGAAAGCGATGCCACTCGCCGGCGTTTGAATGCGCTGGAAAAGGCGGCGGCAAAGTTCATGCAAGATTACGGCGACGACGAGGACGTCGCCCGGGACCCTGAGGGGTACCAAGCAGGAAGTCAATTCAGGACGCGGGGATACTTGCTCAGCCCGCCGTTCGCACAGATGGTCCTGGGACGTTCTCAAAGGTTCTGGCTGACCGTGAACCAAGAAGTGTTTCCAGAGATTGAAAGCGGCGCGAGTGTGCAGATCGAGTGCCTCACTGCGGACGTTCAGTCGCACCAACGGTTGGTCACATTGCATCCTCACCCGCAGCAGGACGGCGTCTTGAGGGCAATTTGGACCGTCAAGGCAGTTAACCAGACATCCGCATCCGGCGTGCGGGCTCGCATTGGGCCCGTTGTGGCTGAAAGCGTGATTGAAGTGTTCACAGAGGAAGCCGACAGATTCAGGGATGTCGACACTCTGCGCTTCGCGAACAAGCGATACCGTCTCCATACGGATGGCTCAAGAAAGCGGCTTCGTATTCTCGCGCCCATCAGTGCGTTTCCAGAGCCGGCGGAATTGCAGGTAGCGGTTTCAAGCCGTCATTTCAAGTTATCCGGTCCACGAATCATCCGTCCGAACGAAAAGCTGCGCATCGCCCAGGGCGAGCTCGTGTTGGTATCCGATGGCGTGCCCACCACGGGAACCATCACCGTCTCAGCTGCGGGAAGCGAAGCCATGGCCGAACTCGAAGCCGTGCACCCGCCCGGTGCGGAGCTGTCAATCCAGCTTGAGGACATTGATCTGAAACACCAGCGTTCCCGCTGGCGGAATAATGTGTTGGAAATCGCCGCGCGCCATCCGTCGCTGTCACGATACCTAGGTGCTAAGGCGGCAGGGTTCCCAGGCCAGGAGCAAAAGCACTTCCGTATTCTTGTCGCTGAGATCGTCGCTGATGCTGTGTGTTACCGATTGGTGCGGCAGAATATCATAGCAAATCCAGAAGATTACGAAAATGCAGACTGGGATCTCTACTACGCTGATTACACGAAGTTTTTCTCTTTGTTTCTGCCGATCGCACACAAGCTCCAGTGCCCCGAGGAATCGTGAGCGAGCGATAGGTGAGATAAGAGTGAGAAGCTGAGCAGTGCGATCCCAGGACCAGCGCCTCGTGCTTAAACGCGCGATGGTATCTACTGCGTAAAAGAAAGGGAGCGAACCGCCGTAACAGGCATTCGGCCGCGGTCGGCGCAAAACGATGGCTGCGCCGGAACGCGGCGACACCAGTATCATTGATGAATGATTTTTCGCTTGACGCCTGACGCACTCGCACTCTACAGGAATCCCCAGCGGACCCAGCCGTCCTCATGAAAGGCTACGCCCTAACTCCACCCGCAGTCGTCGACCTGATGGTCGAGAAGCTTTTTCGAAATGGGCCGCCATCGCCCGGCTCCACCGTCCTCGATCCCGGCTGCGGTACAGGCGTCTTCCTCGATGGCGTCGTCCGCTGGTGCGCGAGCCGCGAAGTTCCGCTCCCCCGTCTCATTGGCGTGGACTCTGACCCCGCCCGCGTTGCGTTCTCCCGGGATCGGTTCGCCGGAATTGATCAGATCGAGATTCACGAGGCCGATTTTCTTCTGACGGCAACAAATCCTTGCGACTACATCATCGGCAACCCACCTTACGTTGCCATCACCGGACTCTCCCCGGTCGAGCGCACCGAATACCGGAAGCGCTACGCGACAGCACAGGGCCGGTTCGATCTTTACCTGCTCTTTTTCGAACGCGCCTTGAGTCTGCTGAACCCGCGCGGCCGGCTTGTCTATATCACGCCCGAAAAATTCCTCTACGTCCGGACCGCGGCGCCGCTCCGGAGCCTTCTCCACGGCAACACTATAGAAGAGCTGCACTTCCTGGACGAAGCTACGTTCGGCAACCTTGTCACGTATCCGCTGGTATCCACCGTCGTCAAGGAGCGGCCGCGCGCCGAAACGCTGGTTCGTCTTCGGGATGACACCGCCCGCAGGGTGCGGCTACCGTCCGATTCAAGCTCCTGGCTGCCTGCCGTACTCGGCGCGGAGCATGACGCCGACACCCTTACGCTCGGCGACATCTGTCTTCGCATCAGCTGCGGCGTCGCGACCGGAGCGGATTCCGTTTTCGTCGTGCGGAATTCCGAGCTGGACGAAGGGCTTAAGGAATTCGCGTATCCCACGATTGCCGGGCGACATCTCGAGCCAGATCGCCCGCCGGTCGAAAGTCATTCGATGCTCGTGCCATACGACCGAAACGGGAAGCTGCTCCCCGAGCATAGGCTCGGCGAGCTGGGAGGTTATCTGGCGGAGCCCGCCCGCCGCGCACAGTTGCTCGCGCGCACCTGTGTCGAACGAAAGCCATGGTATGCGTTCCATGAGACGCCCCCGCTCGGGGACTTGCTCCGTCCCAAACTGCTCTGCAAGGATATTGGAGTCGCCCCGTATTTCGTCCCCGACGAACAAGGGCGGATCGTGCCCCGCCACTCGGTCTACTACATCGTCCCGGCCGATCCGAGCCGGATCACGGAGCTCGCGGCCTATCTCAATGCGCCCCCGGCACAGCAATGGCTCCGCGATCACTGCCAGCGCGCAGCGAAAGACTACCTCCGGATGCAGTCGCACATCCTCAAGCGCCTGCCCGTTCCGGAGACATTCGCGCCCGCAATCCAGGACGATCTCTTCGAGGCTGGCCCCGCCCACAAGCTTACCGCGTGACCACGCCGTTCGACGAGGCGATCGTCGCGGTTGCAGAAGCTGGCTACCACAACCACCGGCTCGAAGGGCATTCGGACGTCGTCAGCAATGCACTTTACAAGGATCTGTTGGAGCGCTGCGCGCCGCTGAAGTCGGACGTGGACGCCGGGATCGTGAAGGTGTGGATCAATGTTCGCTCGCCCGGCGACCGGCTGCGGAAGATTGACCTTTTCGTGGGAGAGCCCGGGCCGGCGGGAGAGCTGCACATCCCTGGCGTCAGAATCGCACTAGAAAATAAGTCGGTAATCACCGCGCACCGGAACCGGACCAACAGGTTCGACGACCTCAGCAAGGTACTCGGAGCCATTCACTCCGCTCGCCCCGAAGCGCTCCTTGTCGCCACTGTTCTGGTAGGTCTAGCCCAGCGGGTGCTGAACATCCCCGACCAGGTCCATCCGTTCTTCAGAGATCGCGAAGACGAATTTGTCGCGAAGGTTCTTCCCCGCCTCTCATCCGGCGATGAAACGCTATGGACCGAATTCTCCTGGGCGATTAGCCGGAATTCCGCGACCGACGCGGCAAAGACAATCTCCATGCTCCAGAAGCTTCCCACGCGAAAGCCAGGTCACACGCACGTCGCTGGATACGACTTTGTGCTGCTCGTGCCGGTGAACATAGACAACGTCAACCCGCCCTCGATTCCGCGTCCCAATACTTGCGGAATTGATGTGGACACGGAGTACGATCGCATGCTTAACCAGTTGTGTGCTGCGTACACGGCGCGCTGGCACATGTAACATCCTGATCTGTGCCGTGCGAGCGTGAACCCGACTCTTGGAATCATCGTCAACGAATAAACAAAATCCTTCCGGACATCGTGCCGGTCGAGATCGCGGCGAAGAAGCAGCGAACGGCGGCGAAGAAGTCGAGTCCGCCGCGGCGGAGGAAGGCGTCGGGGGAGTAGGCTAAGGCAGGACTACTACTATTAGTAGTTGACGACCGCCTGAAAGGGCGGTCGTTTTGTTTGGATGGCGATGGAGCAAGCGCCAGCGATGCGCCGAGTATACTCACAATTAGGATGCTTCGCCGCAGTTCATTGGTGCGGCGGCACGTCACACGGGCGAGGTATATCGATTTGCAGCACTAACATCTAACGGTGAACGAGGTGACTGAAATGGCAAAGCAAAAGGTATTCGTTAGCTACGACCACTCCGACGACGCTCACTACAAGCGGCTACTTCTGGCATGGAATGCGAACCCTGAGTTCGACTTCGAGTTCGACAGCCGCGGTCCGGATGTGGCTATCGACAGTACCGATGCCTCCGTCGTGAAGCAGTCGCTCACGCGCATGATGAAAACGTCGACACATTTGCTCGTACTTGTCGGAGAGAAGAGCCACAAAAGCAAGTGGATGACGTGGGAAATCGATCGATCTAAAGAGTCCGATATTAAGCTGAGACTGGCGGGCGTAAAGCTGGGAAAGGCGAACGTCACTCCGCCGGGTCTCCTCAATGTCGGCACCGCGTGGGCCACAAGCTTTGAAAGAGACCGCATCGTGGAAGCACTTCGCGCGGCGAAGAATACCTATTGATGTCCAGCGTAGTTGGCGTCGCTGGCCGCAGAATCGACGCCGAGGGCGCCCGCATCGCCCGGTTTCCTTTAAAATCCGTTCCGAAAGTAGAAACAAAACTGGAGCGGCACTTCGCTGCGTGGAAGCCGCATCGCCTAGTATCGTCAGCAGCCTGCGGAGCCGACCTCTTAGCTCTCACGCTAGCCGAACGACGGGGAATAGGGAGCACGATCGTTCTCCCATTTGCCCCAGCTCAATTCAAGAAGACTTCAGTAACTGACCGGCCGGACGCCCGATGGGGCCCGATGTTCGATAGCGTCATATCATCGGCGGAGGCAGCAGGACGGCTTCATGTTCTAAACTGCGAAGGCGACTCCGTCGCGGCTTATAGGGCTGTAAATGATGCTATTTGGCGCGAAGTGATGGCCTTCGCTCAAGTAAGTCAGGCCACACCGCTGGCAGTAATAATTTGGGAGGGCGCTAAGCGAGGAGATGAGGATCTCACCGCCGAGTTTGCCGACGCCGCCCAGCGCCTAGGTGTGCAAATCGAAGTAGTGAACACACTCTAACGGGGATCGCGCGTGGCGGCTGCGGATTACTCTCGCATTTGCTTCGTGGTGATGCCCTTCGGTAAGGTCGAGATGGGGGCAACTCTGCGGCGCTGGTATCGGCCTTGGCGCCGGCCTCATGTGGTCGACTTCGACTTCATCTACGAGAATGTGTTTCGGCCTGCTATCGGCGCGACGCCGCTCCCGGAACCAGGCGCGGGCTACCTCACGCCGCACAGATGTGACCAAGAATTTGTGAGTGGCATTATCACGGCGGAGATGTATCAGCTACTCGAGTACTCCCGGTTTACGCTAGTCGACATCACCGGACTAAGCTTCAACGTGGCATATGAGCTCGGCCATCGTCATCGAGCGCATGCAAGCGGCACAGCGATATTCCGGCAACCTGACACCGTAATTCCATTCGATATCGGACAAACCCGTGTATTTTCGTACGATTCTGAGCCGAGTGATCGAGCAGATGAGTCACGCCAACTAATTACCCGAGTTCTCACAGAATCTCTTCGAGAGAATCGGCTCGACAGCCCGGTGCAAGCCGCGTTGCGCCAACAGCAGGCCGCACCTGCGTTCGTCGAGAACGGTGTGAGAGACGCCGAGAATGCAATCCGTCAGCGCGACTGGGGCCTGGCACGAGTGAGACTTGAAGATGCGATTCGAGAGGTTCCTGATAACGCTTTCTTGTGTCTACGGCTAGGATTGGTGTTCAAAGAACAGGGCGATTGGACCGCCGCTCTTCAGATGTTCGAACGCGCTGTAACACTGGCACCCACGTATGCGGAGGCTTACAGAGAACTCGGGATCGCGGAAAACAAGCTACAGCGCGCTTCCGGTCCTGATCAGCTTCCTGGCGAACAGTCGCTGATGAGAGCGTTGGAGCATCGCCCATCAGACTTCGATGCACTTGCCTCACTCGGCGGGATTCTGAAGCGGGCGGAACGCTATGACGAGGCACTAGCCGCCTACACGGCCGCAAGCGACGCATCGTTCGGCCATGCGTACCCACTCATCAACCAAATAATCCTGCAAGCGCACATCGCAGGAGTTCTCAAATTGAGCGTGCAACAACTCTCGGCGCTACGTCGGGCTGACCGAGTCTCGGCAACACAAGCCTCGGCTCGCCCGCCATACAACGCTCCGTGGAGTCATTTTGACCTTGCCACCGCGCGGCTCCTGCAAGGCAATTACGTTGGGTTCGGGGAAGCCATAGAGAACGCCTTGGAGTGGTGTACAGCCGCATGGCACCCGATGACCTTCAGGAGGACGCTTGAGCTTCTGCCGCCCGAGCTGCTCCGCCAGAAGGAGGTGTCCGCGGCGCTCGCCAGCCTGGACGAATACGTCAGTACACTACCTCAAGACCGCTAGCGCTGAAAGTGTGGCGTAACGTGGATTTGCTGCTAACACGCGGGATCTTTGGTGCGCCTAGACAGGCGTGCAGCGAAACCCGCCGCGTCAAGGCAACTCAGCGGAGATCGTGTGCCATATAAGGTGTTTATCTCTCACGGGGCTGACGATACTTGGCTCGCCGCGCAGATGGGCCATTGCATCGAGGAGGCCGGCTGCACGACTTTCCTGGACGTCCGCGACATCGCCAAGGGAGCCGATTTCAAAGCGGTCGTGAAAGGGGAGCTTTCGCAAAGTGCCGAGCTCGTCGCTCTCTTCACACCCTGGTCTGCTAAGCGGTCGTGGGTCTGGATTGAGCTTGGCGCTGCATGGGTTCAGGGACAGCCTGTGGTCGCGGTTTTCCACGGAATGTGGATCTCCGACCTCAGGGCCGGCGAGCAAGGTGCGGCGATTCTCGAGGACATCAATGCCGTCCGTCTCAACGATTTCGATGCCTACCTAGAGCAACTTAAGGCGCGCGGTACCGCCGGAGGAATCGCGTGAAAAAAGTGTTTCTCTCCTACACTCTCGCGGACGCCGCGTTTGCGCATCAACTCGCAGCTTCCCTGCGACCAGACACAGATGTGATCGACCTGACATCTACCGCAGGCTCCGGGGAGCAGTGGTCGACGCTCCTCCGAGATGGTCTGTCTACCGCTGAGGCAATGGTTCTACTTGTTTCGCGCCGGGCACTGGAGAGTACGTGGCTAAACTTCGAGATCGGAGCTGCGGTGGGCATGGGGAAGCGCGTCGTGCCAGTGTTTCTCGATGACCCCAAGCATATCGACTGGGACCGTGCAGATTTCGTTCTGCGTGGTCTTCGATACGTCGACGTGCACGGAATGTCGGCTGCAGCGGCTGCGGATGCTATTCGCCAGGCAATCGCCGCCTAGCGAGTTGACTAGCGCGACTATATGAAAGTGAAGGTCATCGGTTCTCGCGGTGCGTCGCCGCGAGACGCCGCGAGACGCCCCTTCGCCGGGAACTCGTCCGGAGGCTCGCATGACCTTCGTTGGGCTGGACCTGCGCAAGCGCTATATCACGCTGTGGGCAATTACGAACGGGCACCGTGCTCGCCGAGCTGCGCCGGATGCCCGTCTCGATCGAGGCGCTCATCAATGTCCTGAACGCGCTGCCCGCGCATAACAGATTAAACTAAGCGACGGCACAGTCATTCGCTTGACTGGAAACTCCTACATCTGGGCTACATGAGCGCAACGAAAGTTCCACGCATTCGCGTTTTTATTAGCTCGACGATGGTCGACCTCGCCGCTGAACGAGCGGCTCTGGCTGATTCCCTCGAAAGATTTGACGTTTTCGAAGTATTGCGAGCTGAAACGCTTCCAGCGCTTGAAGATTCTAGTCAGATCGTTTGCCTCTACGAAGCGGAGGCGGCAGACGCGATGGTGCTCGTGATAGGAGATCGATATGGATACGTTCCGCCGGATAACAATCCAGAGGGGCTCAGCGTAACCCATCTGGAATACCGCCAAGCTCGTGCGGCGCACCGGCCGGTGTTCGTTTTCGTTCGGTCATCCGACACCCGAGAAATAGCTACGACCGGGTTTGTTGAAGAAGTTGGGTCGTTTACCCGAGGCGCTTTCTGGAAGGAATGGGAAACCACGGCGACTTTGGTAAACGAAGTAGAGCGAGCGCTGATCAACTGGTTGGCGCGATGTGCGCGTTCTGGTCTTGGACCTAAAATGGCCGCCGAGATGGAAGAAACTGTGCGGCACGTCGCTACAGCTCTCGCACCATTATGGGTGAGTTTCGCCGAAACGGAGAAACACGACGGTTCTGCATACGCGGCGTGGAAACAGACCTGCATAACTACCCTCGAGAGCTTTGCGCGTAGGCAAGTACTGCCGATCCGAATCGCAGCCGGTGACGGTTTTGATCCGCGAGAAGATGCACTCTTTTTGGTCGCAACGCCCAACGATTCGGGAAGTGTAGACTGTAGGATTGTGCCACCCCCAACGGCGGACGGCGCCCTCCCAGGCTTACCGATCGTGATTGACGTCCCAGCTAGCAACCGTGCCGCTATCGCGATTGCTCACATCGTGGCCATGTTCGGCCTATTCAACGCGGACGACGTGGCGCACGGCCTTGAACTTTCGTTGGCGCTTCTCGAGCACCCGGACTTGGATAAAGACGCCCGGACAGAACTGCTAATCCAGATGGCCTTTGCTTCAGTGCTCGAGGAAGGCGCAAGGGCAAGCGACATTGCCCGCGCTGCCATACACCAGTCTCTTGATGATGGCCCAGTCACAACCGCCGTAACCATGGCACTCGTTCAGGAGCGAGCGAGATACGGCCGCAACGGGGCACGCCATGCGGCCGAAGTGTCGCGCTCCGTAGCAGTTGAGCTACTGATACGAGCCCTTACAGCCGGTCGCCTCGCGCCCGATGTTTTGTATAACCTGGCCCGGCAGTTCGTCGACTCGCCTTATGCTCGCCGTTTTTACGACGTTCTCCTTGCAATGCACCCAGAGTATGAGGAGCGGTGGTATGTGCACCGAGATATCGGCCTAACTTTCTATCATGCCAGCGACTTTGCGGCGGCAGCTTTGGCATACGAACGAGCGGCTACCCTCAAACGCGACGACGCCGAATTGTTCCGCTGGGCAGGCGACGCGCTCTTCTACTCTGGGCAGTGGGCAAGATCGCACCCGCTATTCCAACGCGCCCTGTCCATGGACGACACCGAGATGTACTTCGTTGTGGACAAGATACGGTTCGTGGTGGAACGCCTCAGAGCTGGCGTAGCCGAGGAGAAGTACGTAGGCGTTCGGATGCAGGTTAACAGGTGGGTGACCGCGCTGCACAACAGAGCAAGTCAATGGGGACTCATGCTCCCGTCCTGGATTTACGAAAGGGCCCTAAGCGCCTGGTCTCTGACCCCCAGTGCCTCCACGGAGCTCGCCCTCCGTTCGAACAGCGTCGGTCGGTACGCTGCCGCGGTCACTTACCTTCGTCTTGAACTGGCAACAGTACCGGAAAACTGGAGCGCACGGCTCAACCTAGTAGCCAATCTTATTTTCCTAGCTGACGGAGCACTAACCGACGAAGCCAAGGAACACCTGCGAGTCGCCATCTTCCATGGTGGACCTCAAACGGAGCAGCATTTTCTCTCGCGTCTCGTTAATACCTCCACTGCCGAGGAAATAGCCGCGATGTTTCATCCCATTTTGGAGAGCGCCAGGAAGGCGTTCGAAGTCCGCCGCGAGCGCCGCAGTATGGTTAGAAAGCCAGAATATTTTGGAACGACGCTCCATGTTGAGTTGAGCGATTAGGAGTCCTGGGCGAAAACGCCATGCGTCGAGAGATGGCCGGTGCCATCGGATCGAGGTCTGCCACTGACATTCAGACTAGGAAGCGTGCCCCGCGCAAGATCGGGCGAATGTTTGAGCCGCAGGATCGGGACATGACGTCTACAGTTCAACACAAAATAAGTTCTTGACGAGCAGGGAACGTCTCTCACTAACGATTATGCTGGGTCTAGCGATAAGATGATCAAGGAGCTGAAAAACTCTCCAGCGTTCTCAATCCGAAACGCCTGGCACCGATGAGCACAGGCCGTATCCAGCCGACTGATTCGCCTGCGTGCTCTGTCCGAAAGGTAAGATGAATTCTTGGAGGTTAGCCGCGACACATGAACAGTTCACTGTTAGGCGGGACGACCCTGCGTTTCACCGTCTGTTGGTCCTCGCCCGGATCACCAATTCCATCCGCTTTTCCGTCGGCGCAGCCTTCGATAGGCACGGGGATCCCGCACCGGCCTCTAACCGCCAGCGAATCGGCTCGTTTCTATATCTCGGGGCATTGCTATATGAGGCGCTGCGCTTCGCTGACCGACTAGGCGAGCATTTCCGAGATCACGAAACCTTTAGAATTGACTTTGTCCCGCTATTAAACGATCAACGGGTGCAAGACCTTCGTGAAGGTGTACTAAAACGGCTGCGCAACCGAGCCATTTACCATCACGACGACGACGTCATGCCTGAAGGCCTACGCGATCTGGTGATGCCAGAGTACGTCTTCGCCCGCGGCCATGGCACCGGCTTCATGGATCTTGATTATATCCTTCCCGATATCCTGATCTCGAAGTTCGCCCTGCCTGAACTGGATGTGACCCGCGCCCTCACGGATCAGCTTGCGCCAGTCCTCCGGGACGTGTTAATGGTTGGACAGCGTTTCGCGCTGGCTGCAGACCGTCTCATAGACGAAAGCACTCGCAAGTGGGGATGGAAGGTCACATCCGAGTTCTAATTATTGCGCGACACGAGCGATGCGCCACTACCAAGTCGCGAAGGCGCCACTTGGCAAGGTTCCGAACTCTTGCTGGCGTTCGGGACGTGACCGGAAAATCAACCGGCCGGCGGCGATGAGTCTAGTGCTAATCGTGCAGAACTCATGCTTGGCCGTGGTGGCGTCAGACGGCAGGGTCTCGCAGCCTCAGCCCGACGAAACAGTGCTGATCGTCGCAGAGGACGTTCCGAAGTTTCTTGTTCTAGACGAGCGAACCGTCTTGGCAACGACGGGACGGAAAGACATCTGTGACGATGTCGACTGCATGGCAAAGCAACTAATCGCCGCCAAAGGACCCGTGAGTGGCCGTTTCGACCCCTTCGTGAATGAGCTCACGCGGATTATCCAAAAGGCGTTTCTGACGTATTCTGATCAGGGCCCACATCTTCGTTTTTCGGCGGCACTAGTAGCTGCGGATGACTCAGCACAGCGCCTGCGTACCGTCGGATGGACCGATGCTACTGGCTTGGCCCCGCTTGAAGACGCTGGTGATCGCTTGCAACTCTATGCCTACGGGCACGATGGGCAACCCGCTGTCGACAAGTTACAGCGAGTGTTGCTGACGTTGGTTCCGCTTGATGAAATCAGCATCACACATGCTATGAGGCAGGTTATATCGGATTGTGCCGTTAGCTGCCCAGGGATAAATGATCGCTGTTTTTTTCACACGATTCGCCTCTAAAGCTGGCGCCGCCCCAGCTGCGGAACCTGGACAAGCGACGTCGTGACGATGGAGCGCCAATCGCACGGATTTCGCGGCCGTGGCTGCAGTCCGGAGGGGAGCGTGAACGCCGCCCATCTTTCTGGCACCCGTATGGTCACAATAAGCGATGCAGTCAGGAGACACCTCGGTGGAGCTTGGGGGATGAAGTGTTTTTGATCGTAGATGCGTGCGTGTTGAGTCATTGAGATGCGTTCCCCAGGTCGCCTTCCTTGTTTGCGCCATTGCGCCGGCAGTCACGCTCGCGCAAGCCCCGCACCGGGCGCTCCTACCGATCGCCTTCGAGCACTCCGCCGAATGCACATGGCTTCGGAAACCGGTCCTCGCCAGCCGCACGCTCGACGGCATGACGCGACCCCACGCGTGGCGCTCGACGGGAACCGCCGCCGTCACGTTTCCCACCGAGGCACGCCTCAATGGCATGCGTGTGCTGCGTGTCGACATGCAGATGTTCCGCGACGCGCCCGCGCCGACGCGCAGCCATCCACTACGTCACGCTCGCCAACAATCAGTGGACGCAGGTGGTGTTGGAGATCGACGGATAGTCCAGCGACTACTACCATTAGTACTTGACGGCCGCCTAAAAGGGCGGTCGTTTGCTTGCGATGGCCGGCATTAGCCCAATCACCGGAATCGCGGCCGCGCTGCTGCTCGCGCCGGCTGCCTGGGCGCAGGACACGACCCGCCCGCCCCCGCTCGTCATTGCCGGTGTCACCGTCGTGGACGTGCGCGCCGGTGCCCTGTTGCCGTCGCGCACGGTCGTGGTCGAGGACGGCCGGATCGCCCGCGTAGTCCCGGCCGAAGCTGCAGTCGCGCCGCCGGGCGCGATCGTCGTGGACGGGACGGGACGATTTCTCATCCCCGGCCTCATAGACATGCACACCCATCCGCAGCCGCGCGACTTCCCACTGTACCTGGCGGCGGGAGTGACGACGCTCCGCGTGATGGCGGGCAACAGGCAGCAGCTCCGCCTGCGCGAAGAAGTGCGTACGGGCCGGCGTCTCGGACCCACCCTCGTCGTCGGCGGGCCCATCGTCGAGAGCCCGCCGCCCGCCGGCTACGGCTCGATAGTCACCGCGAGCCGCCGCCACGTAACGACCGCCGAAGAAGGCGCCCGCGAAGTCGAAGCGCAACGCGCCGCGGGCTTCGACTTCATCAAGATCTACAACCACCTTTCGGCCGATGCCTACGCCGGGATCGTGCTCGCCGCGCGTGAGCGCGGCATGGACGTCGTCGGGCACGTGCCCTTCGACGTGGGGATCGAAGGCGTCCTCTCCAACGGCATGCGCACGATCGAGCACGGCCGCGGCTACCTGCACATGCTGCTCCCGCGAGAGATCAACGCGGCGACGGGGCCCGACCTGCAGTCGCGCATCCTCGCCTGGCGCCACGCCGACACGCTGAAGATTCCGGAGATCGCGCGGCTCACCGCGGCGGCCGGCGTCTGGAATTGCCCGACGTTCGTCGTGGACCGGATGCTCTGGCCGTCGGAGCGCATGATCCCGTTCCTCGCCGGGCCCTACGCGCCTCTGCTGAATCGCCCGCGGCAGCAGATGCTGATGAACCGCTCGCGCGTCCAGTGGGCGTCCAACTTCAGCGAGGACGACTTCCGCGCGGCCGACCACGCCTACGCCGTCAATAGCCGCATCGAGCTGCAGTAGTTCATCCTCCTCCGCAGCAATGGAATGGCTGCCGAAGGGAGGCCTTGATTCCGCTTTCAGGGTCAATCGCTGTATTCTCCGGCATCCAGGAATCCGAGCTATACCGGCGTTAGAGAGGCTCGTGCTTGGCCCTACTCAGGAAACGCGAGATGTCCATGAATAGGCGGCTTGCCTGGCTGGCGTGGGAACTGGAGCTCAGCCCACACGCAGTCAAGCGCATGGCCGACCGCGACTTCACAGAACTCGATCTTCGTGGTATGCTCCAATCAGGGACCCGCGTCCGGAGAAGCCTCGAATCGGGTCGCTGGATCGTCTCTGCCCGACTCCGGCGCCGACGGTGGGAAGTCATCGTTGAGCCGGATGCGGAGCTGGAACGATTGGTCATCATCACCGCCTATCCTCTTACGCCATGAGCGCCACGAACGGATCGTACCTCGAAGTCACATTCCGGCATGGCCGGGCCTTGGCGGCGTATCTCTACCTGCCCCGACGAGCTCGCGACCGGAGCGCCAGGACGCGCCGCGTCGAGCCGGGCCTGGTGATAGACATGGCGGCTGACGGTCGCGCGATCGGGATCGAAATCACGGCGCCAACTCGTGTGACGGTCACCGCGCTCAACCGTGTCTTGCGCGGACTCGGCGCCGCGCCCGTGACGCGCGCGGACCTCGCACCCCTCCGCGCAGCGTAGAAAAATATTTCGAGATGCCCCGCTCCAGCCGATGATGCCTGAGCACCGGTACGAAGTGATTCTCTACTGGTCGGAGCCGGATCAGGCGATCATCGCCGAGGTACCGGAACTCGCCGGGTGCGCCGCTGACAGGCCGACTTATGAAGCGGCCTTGCAGGCCGGCGGGGTGGCGATCCGCGCGTGGATTGATTCGGCGCGCGAGCTGGGCCGCCCCATCCCCAAGCCGAAGGGTCGACTCCTCTTCGCGTAAGCTGCAAAAGGAGAGCGACCAAAAGGTTCAGCGCGGCGTAGGGCGCCTGACGTCCTCAGTCTGTCAGAACCTCGACCCAGCCAGCACCACGTCCGCCCCGCGCCACCCCGCGGCCAGCCGCGCGTCCACCGCGGCCGCTTCCGCTGCCTTGCCCTGCGCCCGCAGGCTCGCGGCCAGCCCGTGCAGCGACCAGCCGTTCTCCGGGAAACGCCGCAAGTCCTCCATGTAAACCCGCTCCGCGTCCGCCGGCCGGCCTGCCTTTAGCAGCGCGGCGCCAAGTGCTCGGCGGATCGGCGTCGCCCACTGCGGGGGCTCTACATAGTTGAAGCTGTCCTCCAGCTCCGCCGCCACCGTGAAGTGCGCGACCGCGTCCGCGAAATCGCCACGCTGATATGCGATCTCCGCAGTGAGCGCGTGCATCGCGATGTCCATGATGATCTTGTTCTCACCCGCGCCCGACGACATCGCCGTCCGGTCCGCCGGAGACGTGCCGCGGGCGATCGCCGTCACGGTGTCGAGCGCAGCGGCGGCGGACGCCCAGTCCCGTTTCGCGGCGAACGCGATTCCCCGCGCGTACTGGGCGAGCCCGAACGACAGGCGTAGATCCGCCGGCGGCACCGGCTCGCGCAGCACCTCGTCCCACATCCCGAACGTGGCGAGCATCTGGTGCGTGTACGGAATCAGCGGCTCCAGCGGCGGCACCGCGCGCGCGACGTCCACGGGCACCCGATCGCGGAGATTCCGCGCGGCCTCGATGGTCTGCGCGCTCCGCCCCGCCATCATCGCCGCCATGGCGAGAAAATGGTAGTTGTGCGGGTAGTATCCCACCGGGTAAATGCCCGACGGCTTCTCGCCGGCGATGTACGTCTCGTCGGCGTGCGTCGCGTGGATGTTGCTCTCGATCGCGTCGTTGTAGCGACCCACTCTGATATAGATGTGCGCGGGCATGTGCACGATGTGCCCCGCGCCCGGCATCAAGGACGCGAGCCGCTCTGCGCACTGCACGGCCTTCTCCGGCGCGACGGCCTCGACGGCATGGATATAGTAGTGGCACGCCCCGGGATGGTCCGGATTCCTCCTCATCACACGCTCGAGCTGCGCGAGAATCGTGGTGGTGCCCGGGTACGGCTCACCGTCTTTCGCCCAGTACGCCCACGGCCGCAGGTCCATCAGCGCCTCCGCGTACAGCGTCGCGACGTCGAGATCCTCCGGGTAGCGGGCCACCACTTCCGCCATTGCGCTGGCGTACGCCGAGTCGAGCGCGCCGCGGTCGGCGGGCGGCGGCGATGCGTACCTCCCGGCCAGTGCGTCTATCAGCGCGCGTTCGCGCGGAGACGCTTTGTCCTGGAGCGCGATGGCCATCTGGAGATGTGCCCACGCAGCCGCGCCGCCCGCGGAGTCCATCGGCGCGTTGATGTTCGGACCGTAAGCGAGCGCGGAGCCCCAGTGGCAGATCGCGCAGTCGGGATCCAGCCGGGCGGCCTCCTCGAACGCGCGGACGGCCTCGGCGTGGTTGAAGCCGTACACCAGGCGCATCCCCTGATCGAAGTACCGCTGCGCCGCGGGCACCTGCGTGCTGATGGGCATGTGGTGCGCGCCGAGGTCGGTGTACAGCGGGACCGAGTCGGCGTGGGGAGTCGTTGCGAGGACGGCGGGGAACAGCAGCGGCCAGATCGCGCTGGTAATCATGACGCACTTCCAGGGGGGCGGAGGGAGCCATCTCTTCCAGGGAATGCGACGAGATTATCGATTTCGGGTGTTCCGGTCAACCAGCCGGACCTGGCGTCAAAGTACGTACGATCGAAGTCGAACGCTTGTAGTAAATCGCCTGCAACAGCGCTTCTTGTCGGATGCTCCCGATAACTGCTTCGGGCTCCAGCATCCTGACTCTTCGATGAACGTTCGCTTCTACATCGATCCGGAAACGGGCCGGCCGCACATCCACCGCCACCACGTCCGTGAGACAGAGGCCGAAGATGTTCTCCGGCGGCCGATGGAGGACCGCCCGGGACGCGACGGCTCTCGGGTCGCAATCGGTCAAACGCGGGCCGGGCGGTATCTTCGAGTGATATACGTTGCGGACCCGGCGCCAGACTCCGTATTCTGTATCACCGCATTTGACCTCGGCGCAAAGGCCCTGCTGGCCCTAAGGCGCCGCCGCAGGAAAAAATCATGAGCGATTCCAGCTTTCCCAATGGATGGAATGCAGACCGGGTTCGCCGCGTGCTCCAGCACTACGAGGAGCAGTCGGCCGAAGAGGCGGTCGCCGAGGATGAGGCGGCATTCGAGCCCCCGACGCACACCGCGATGGAAGTCCCGGTGGAGCTCGTCCCCGCCGTTCGCGAGCTGATCGCAAAACGAAAGGCGGGGTGACGCACAACCATCAGCGCTCGACCCAGAATTGGCGGCGGAGTTTCCCGATTCGCGCTCGGTGAGTCGTGCGCTCAAAGCGTATCTCAAGATCAGGCCGAAGAAACGCACAGCGTAGCTTCGATGCTCATGACGCACTTCCAGATGGACGGTGGGCCGGCGTTCCTTCGAGCATCCCTCGGACGCTGATGTCCTCGTCGATCTCCGGCCAGCGTATTCCGTGGCCTTCGTCGAGAATCTCGTACTTGCGACGCTGCTCCGGGGTCGCGTCGGACAGGCGCCAGGACCAGGCGAGCGGCACACTGATCCTGCGGCCGTCCGCAAGCCGGGCGGTGATCAGCTCATCAGTCACTTCGACGGATTGAACAGCCGCGTCGCTACTTCGCTTTGTCGCAGTGCTCACGCCATGCCTCCACAATTCGGTCCCCAGGGATTCCCCGAATGGACGGCACAATGGACGATGCAAATCGCAGCCCCCATCTGCATAGCCGTTCTGCTTCATGCATTGTCTTGATTACGCAACGAAAGATGGTTCGCGTCCCGCTGCCGTATGGTGGCCGGGGACGCTGCGCCGGCATTCCTTCGAGCATGCCGCGGAAGCCGCTGGAAATGTTAGCTTAACGATATCATGCGCGCATTGGATACGTCCGTGGAAGCAGCGTCGCTGCAACACCACCTGCACCAGGCACTCGGAACCGAAGCCCGCTTCGCTCTCGCAATGAGCATGAGCGAGCTGGCGAGGGAGTTCGCCAAGGCGGGCCTGCGCGACCGACGCCCGGATCACTCGGAAGACGAGCTGCTCCGCGAGCTGACGCACAGACTGCACGGACGTTTGATCGGCCCCAGGTGACGGGCCACGATTTTCTGCGGCGGCTCGTCACCGCGTTCGATCAAATCCGGATCCCGTACATGGTGACCGGCTCCTTCGCCAGCTCAGCCCACGGCCGCGTCAGGGCGACAGAAGACATTGATGTCGTGATCGCCCCGACGCCGCAGCAGCTACTCGATCTGCTCGATGAATTCCCCGCAGACCGGTTCTACGCGGACAGGGACGCCGCACTGGCAGCCCTTCGACAGCAGTCGCAATTCAACATCATTGATGTCGAAACCGCATGGAAGGCCGACCTGATCATTCGCAAGGAGCGCGAGTTCAGCCGAACGGAGTTCCAGCGGCGGCATGCGTATTTGATCGATGGCCTGCGGGTCTACCTCGCAACGGCGGAAGATGTTCTGATCGCCAAGCTCGAGTGGGCTCGCGCGGGCGGCTCGGAACGCCAGATCGAGGACGCCGCCGGAATCATCGAAAGCCAGGGTGGCGGCCTGGATACCGCGTACGTCGAACGGTGGGTACGCGAGCTCCGGCTCGACGACGAGTGGCGGAAAGCACGCGAAAGCACGCGAGACGCTGGTCGGGGACTTTCCTGAACCGGCGTGTGAGCGAGTGGTTCAGCCGTTGCGCGCGCGCAAACGCTGGATCTCCTCGAGCACTTCTATATCGGCCGCGTCCTGTAGCCGCCCGGTACGCTTGGACGCGATCAGATGCTCGATGGAAGCGGCGGGGACTTTCACTCCCTCGATCTCGAATATCGCGGCGGTCAGTGCAGCCTCGGCATAGCTGACATTCCATGCGCGGGTCAGAATATCAACATTCGGCGAGTCGCCGATCATCGTAACCGGCCGGCTGGCAACCTCCTCGGCGAGCAGCTCACCGGCGAGACCGAAGCCGAGCGCGGCCAGCGCGCGAAGCACGCGGCGCGCATTGGCGACGGTCGGCTCGATCAGGATGTCCACATCACGGGTAGCACGGGTGCTGCCCCATAGCTGGAGCGCGGCCGCCCCGACCACGACGTATCGGGCCTTGGTCACGTTGAGCTGGTTGCAGACGAGCGCCAGCTGTGTGTCGTACCGCTTCATCCCAGTGCGCCCTCGACGCGCTTCCAGTCGAGATAGTCTTCGTAGCGATCGAACACGATTACGCGCCGTACCGCTGCGCGCCGTGGCCGCGGTACCGCCCGCGCAGTCCGCTCGGCGGCGCGGACCCGCTGTTCAGCGGTGAGCCGCAGGTCGGCAACGAGCTGGGCCCGGCGAGAGCTGCCCAGGCCCGCGGCCTCGGCCGGCGGAGCCGGCGCCAGCGAGTCACGGTCGGACGCCTGCACCTGGGCGTACCGGCGCACGGCTTCGGCGATGATCCAGCTCCGCGGCCGGTCCTGCTCGCGCGCTATGTCGTCCGCGGCAGCTAGATCGGGCGCGGGCAGCGTAATCGCGATCCTGGCATAACGCGGGCGCTTGGGCATATTCAATAATACTGGATATGCCATCGACCACAACCGATGCCTTGCCGCTTTTTGGCAGTTAATGGCAACATTATTGGCAATGACCACCTGGCCCGCGGCGCGAAGGATCGTTCATGTCAGGAACGTCGCGACAGAACGGAGGATGAAAATGCTTCGGCGGGCATGTCTTCTCACGATGGCCTGTTGTGCGACTTTGGCCGGGCCAAGCGTAGCGCAGACTCAGCAACGCGCGCTCAGCCCCATTCCGCTCGAGCACTCCGCCGAGTTCGCGTGGCTCCGAAAACCAGTCCACGCTTCGCGCACGCTCGACGACATGACGCGCCTGGAAGCCTGGCGCTCCTCGGGCACGGCCACCGTCACCTTCCCCGCTAAGCCCCGCCCCGGCAACATGCGCGTCCTTCGCGTGGACATGCAGCTGTTCCGCGACGCGCCGGCGCCCACGCGCAGCCGGCTGTCGTCCGTCAACCTCCGGCGCGCGTTCGACGGCGAGGACTGGCGCGCGTACAACCGCCTCTCCCTCTGGATCAAGGCCGAGGTCCGCGGCTTTCCGATGCTGCCGCTGGCGATCGTCCTGCGGAACGACGGCGCTGAGAAAGTGCCGGACCGCTACGGCCGCGAAGGGACCCACCACGTCACGCTCGAGAACGACAAGTGGACGAACGTCGTGTGGGAGATCGAGCCGCTCGCGCGCGACCGCGTCACGGCGATCGAGATCGGCTACTGGGTCAACAAGATGCTCGCGCTGCCGGGCGACACCGTCGCGTTCGAGATCGGCCGCATCGAGCTGCAGCAGGTCACGCCGGACCACCACACAGGCTGGAACGTCGCGCCGGGGAAGATCGCGTTCAGTCACACGGGCTACCTCCCGCATTCGCGCAACACGGCGATCGCAAGCGATGTCACCGCGGCCAGGTTCGAGCTCGTGCGTCTGCCCGACGGGCAGCGTGGGCGCGCGTTCGCCAGCTTCCCCGTGCGCCCGGTGCAATCCCGCCTCGGCACATTTCAGGAGATGGATTTCTCCGGCTGGAGACTGCCGGGCACTTACGAGATTCACGTCGGCGACAGAAAGTCGCGCGCCTTCCGCATCGGCGACGACGCGTGGGACGGCACGATCTGGAAGACGCTCAACTTCTTCTACGGCAATCGCTGCGGCTTCGACGTGCCCGGCTCACATCCCGTCGACCACCTCGACTGGTTCGCCACGCACGGCAGTGGCAGCATCGTCATGAGCGGCGGCTGGCACGACGCGGGCGACCTGTCGCAGGGCACGGTCAACACCGGCGAAGCGGTGTACGCGATGTTCGCGCTCGCGGAGCGCCTGCGCGAGCGCGGCGGCGATCCCGCGCTGATCGCGCGCGTGCTCGAGGAAGCGAAGTGGGGGCTCGACTGGGTGATGCGCGTGCGCTTCCCGGGCGGCTATCGCCTGTACTTCGCCAGCCACAACCTGTGGACCAACAACGTCGTCGGCGACGAGGACGATCGCACGCGCGCCGCGCGCAACAATCCCAACGTCAACTACATCGCGGCGAGCGCCGGCGCGATCGCGTACCGCGTGCTGCAGGACAGCGAGCCGACGCTCGCCGTGCGCGCGCTCGCGATGGCCGAGGACGACTGGAGTCACGCGATCGTGGGACTGGAATCGCGCGAGACGCGCGACACGCCCGCGTTCGCCGCGACTCCGGTCGAGCTCGCCGGCATCGGCGCCACCGCGTCGCTCGAGCTGTACCGCGCGACGGGCAACGATAAGTACGCGGACAAGGCGGTCGAGCTGGCGCGCGTGATCGTCGCGTCGCAGCAGAAGACGCCGGTCGGCTCGGCGTTCCCGCTGGCGGGCTTCTTTTGGACGGGGCCGGACCGTGACACGCTCTTCCACCAGTTCCACCGCGGCAATGACCAGGCGCCGGTCGTGGCACTCGTCCAGCTCGTCGAGACACTGCCCGATCACGTGGACTGGATGAGCTGGTACGCCGCGGTTGCGCTGTACGCTGAGTACCAGAAGCGGAGCGCGACGACGACCGCGCCGTACAACGTGCTCCCCGCGTACGTGTACCGCGTGGGCGACGAGGTCCGCGAGGTGCCGGACTCCGGCGCGATCCACGGCGCGACACGGGCGGCGTACCGCGCGCAGGTGCTGCAAGGGATGGAGTTGGGTGACGGCTGGTATCTGCGCGCGTTCCCGGTCTGGTTCGCGCGCCGCGGGAATTACGGCGTGCTGTTGTCGCAGGCCAAGGCGCTGTCCGCGGCCGCGCGTCTCCGGGGGGACAGCGCCGGGATGGATCTCGCCTACGCCCAAGCGCAGTGGATCGTCGGGCGCAACCCGTTCACGCAGAGCACGATGTACGGCGAGGGGTACGACTGGGCGCAGCAGTACAGCGTGTCGTCGGGCGATTTCGTGGGCTCGCTACCGGTGGGGATGCAGAGCCGCGACACGACCGACCTGCCCTACTGGCCGTCGCAGAACATGTACGTCTATAAGGAAGTGTGGGTGCACCCGAGCAGCCGGTGGCTGTGGCTGATGTCGGATTTGCTGGGCGGGCCGGTGGCGTCACCCGCGCGTTCGGGGTTTGACGTCAGTGTGACGTCACATGCGCGTCAGCAGCTGACGATCCGTGTGACGGTCAGGGATCCGGCGGTGCGGACGCTCGAGCTGCGGTCGGACGGGTTGGTCGTCAGCCGGCCGTCACGCCGAGTGACGCGGAGGGGACGCGGGCCGGGGGTGGTGGAGTGGAGGGTGCGGCGGGTGGATCCGGGTGCGGTTTGGCTGGCGGTCGTGATCCCGGACGGCGACGTCTCCCGGCGGCGGGAGGTGCCAGTTACTGCGCCTGCACCGTAACCACGTGCCCACGGCCGCGGATTGCTTGCTGTACTCGCATTATGATGGCGCTTTTCTCCCGATCGAGGGTATGTTGGTGGGAGCCCTTCCCGTAGTGGAGATTCCCTCGTGAAATACAAAATTGCACTTCATCGCTCGGACGAAGGCTTTAGCGCTTCAGTGCCCGGCCTGCCCGGCTGTTGGTCACAGGGAAAGACCGAAGCTGAGGCTCTGAAAAATATTCGCGAGGCGATTCGCGACTATCTCGCTGTCCGCGACGATCTCCTTCAGGATGCCGATGTGCGCGAGGTAGAGGTGGCCTGACAAGTGCCGCGCATCCCGGGCGTCAATCATCTCGACGCCGTCCGGGCGCTCGAGAAGGTCGGCTTTCGAATCGCCCGCCAGGGCAAGCACATCGTCATGACGAACGATCAGCGCATCCTTACGATTCCCCGTAATAATCCGGTGAATGCTTTTACCATGGGCGGTATTGCGCGCGACGCCGGATTAACGCCGGAGGAATTTCGAAAACTCCTTTGAGGCGGGAAAGACGCCCTGTGTGGCCCTGAAAATCATGAGCGATTCGAGCTTTCCAAACGGATGGCGGGGTAACACGCGAATCATTGGCGCTCGGCGTTACCCGTCGAGAACGGTTCAGGTATGAAGAAGGCTGCTAAGAGAAGTCCCGCCAGGAAAAGCGCGCGCAAGGCGGACACGGGCGATGGGCGGCCGGTGTATGACTTCGGCGGCGGCATCCGCGGTAAGTACGCCGGTCACTATGCCGAAGGGACGAATCTCATCCTGCTAGACCCCGAATTGGCTGCGGTGTTTCCTGATTCGCGGTCCGTATGTCGCGCCCTCAGGGCGTATCTCAAGACCAGTCCGAAACGACCCACCGCGTAACCGCGATTCCCGTCCCCGAATATGGCCACCCTTCGATTACGGCAGCCATGTAACGCTTTCGGCTTTGTAGTCCAGTGTGGCTAGGGTGCGCCATGCCTCCCAGCCTTGCGTATAGTAACGTCCCGCGTTATTATCAACCGTGATCCGGAGCTTCGCCGACCGGGATACCGAACGGCTGTTTCTGCGCGAGCCGGTTCGCCGGTTCCCGCCGGGCCTGCTCAGGATCATGCTCCGGATCATGCTCCGGAAGCTGCTGCTGCTCGAAGCGGCTGAAGCACTTCAGGATCTCCGGGTTCCGCCGGGGAACCGGCTCGAAAAGCTTCGCGGGCGTCGCGCTGGGCAGTTCAGCATCCGGGTCAACGATCAATGGCGAATCTGTTTCCGCTGGTCGGACGCAAGCGCCCACGACGTCGAGATCGTGGATTACCACAGGGAGTAGGCATGCCTGCACGAAGGATTCCACCCATACACCCGGGCGAGATATTGCTGGAGGAATTCCTCGAGCCACTTGGACTTTCCCAGTATCGGCTGGCCCACGACATCAGCGTGCCGCCGCGGCGTATCAACGAGATCGTGCACGGCAAGCGGGCCGTTACCGCCGACACTGCCCTGCGATTGGCTCGTTATTTCGGCACCACCGATCGGTTCTGGCTGAACCTGCAGACGCGCTTCGATCTCGAGCGGGAGCTGGACCATCTGGGCAATCGGCTGGAGAAGGAAGTCCGGATCCTGAAGCGGGCCAGCTAGTGAACATGCCCGCCTAAGCGGGTCTTTGCTCCAACAGGGCCGCCGCCCATGTGCCGTACGAGTCGGCAACCTCCAGCAGTTGCTTCCCCTGCGCGAGAGAATAGTAGGACCCCTGATACGATACGGTGTCCTTCAGCAGCAGCACTTTCCGGAGCTGCTTTGCCCGCGTTTCCGGCAGAAGACTGCCGAGAATCGAGCGCAACGTCTCCACGGCTTTCGTGTGCTCGTCCGCGCTCCTCTTCTCGCCGTACGCGATCGAAAGGGCGTCCGTATAGCTGATCGTCGCGTGGATCGCCAGCAACGCGATCGCGTTGCCGTACGGGGCATCGTCGTCGGCCACATCGGAGAGAGCTCTCGCGCTCGCCAGAAATACGCGCCCGGTATCGGCGTATTTCGGCGCCTGAGCCCTATCGGTTCTTCGTGTCGTTGTGCGTTTTACCATTGCAAAGCTCCCGCGGGATCTCGCCCATGATCATTCTGGCGGAACGTATTGCCCGTCTCAAAAACCTGTTGTCCTTGCGGAGCTGCGTAGCGACCTGCTCTCGCGCCATTACAACGGGCCGCACGTCGGCGCCGAACTCCTTTCGCCAACCAGCCACGTTGTCAGCGATAGCCTCGAGAATCCGCTGCACGCCCTCGTCATCGCTGGTCAGAACAAAAAGGTCGATGTCGCTTCCCGGTTTGTCCTCGCCCGTAGCCGCGCTTCCAAATAACCAGGCAGCGGTCACATGAGCTCGACCTCCGGAGACGATCCCGCCTTTCTGCTCGACGGCAGTCAGGCTGGCCCTGATCGTGTCGAAAAACGTGGCGGGCCAATGCGATTCGTCACGGAAGAGCCGCTTAAACGTCTTGAAAAGCCTGTGGTCGCGGTTCGCCCGGCAAAGAAATTGGCGGCCGGAAATCTCACGGTGAATGAGCCCCAGCTTGGCCAATTCATTCACGGCGGCGAGCATCGCCGGGTTCGTGCTCCCGGTCAGGCGCGCGGCTTCACGCGCGGAGACTGTGCGATCCTGCTCGACAAGAAGGCGAAGCAGCCGGACCTTGCTTCTCGACCCGAATGCGCTGTCCAGAGGCGTGGTAAGGAATCCCATGGCCAAATCCTCCCTATGACATAATAATATATCATCTGACATATTTCTATGTCAAGGGACATACTATTATATCAGAAAGGTGCCCTCCGTCTCCTTTCCGACCACCAGTAAGTAGCTCTCTTCCGCCTCGGCCGCCGGGGGCGGAAATTCCACGTGAATGCACGCTTTCATCATAGCCGCCTTCCAGGAGCGTATATGCGCCTCCGTATCGCACTCACCGCCTCTCTCGCATTCCTCGCCGCCCCCGCCTTCGCGCAGGGCCGCACCCCACAAGAGCTGCAGGCGCTCCGCGCGCAACGCGACTCGCTCGAGCGGGAGCTCCAGTCCATCGCCGTAGTCGAGCGCAAGATCATGCTCCCCATGCGCGACGGCGCGCGCATGCAGCTCGACGTGTACCGCCCAAAGAACGCGGCCGCAGGCGTCCCCGCCGTCTTCGTGCGCACGCCGTACAACATGAACTTCTGGGACGTCACCACCGGCGCGCCGGCGGACATGACTACGCAGCTCACCGCCGTGAAGCGCGGCTACGCGCTCGTGCTCGGCAACGAGCGCGGCCACTTCTTCTCCGAGGGCAACTACGACATCCTCGGCCCGCCGCTGAGCGACGGCGTCGAGGAGATCGAGTGGATCGCGTCCCGGCCATGGTCCAACGGAAAGGTCGGCCTCATCGGCTGTTCGTCCACGGCCGAGTGGCAGATGGCGGTCGCGGCCCGGGCGCCGAAAGGATTGGCGGCGATCGTCCCGCAGGGGTTCGGCGCCGGCGTGGGCCGCGTCGCGCCGTACTTCGAGCAGGGGAACTGGTACCGCGGCGGCGCGGTGCAGCTGCTGTTCGTCTCCTGGATCGCGGGCCAGCAGAACCAGGTCCGGCCCATGTTTCCGCCGAACACGTCGCAGGAATATCTCGTTCGCGCCGCGCGGCTGTTCGATCTCGCCCAGCGCGCCGCGCCGATCGACTGGGCGAAAGCGTTCTGGCATTTGCCGACGCGGGACCTCATCGAGAACGCCGGTGGCCCGCGCGGCATCTTCGCCGACTCGATGCCCGTTCCTACGGGCGGCGCGATGATCCAGCGCGCGCCCAACGATCCGGCGTGGTACCGCGGCGGGCTCTTTCACGACAACATGAAGATCAACGTCCCGGGACTCTGGTTCATGTCCTGGTACGACGTCAGCACCGGGCCCAACCTGGCGACGTTCAATCACGTGCGCCGCACCGCCGACCCCGCCATCGGCAACCGGCAGTACGCCTTCATCGCCCCTACCCTGCACTGCGCGTACAGGAGAGCGACGGAGAACACGGTCGTCGGCGAGCGGAGCGTGGGCGACGCGCGCTACGACTACGACGCGCTCACCTACGGTTGGTTCGACCACTTCCTGAAAGGAGAGAACAACGGCCTGCTCGACACGATGCCCAAGGTCCGCTACTACACGATGGGCAGCAATAAATGGCAGAGCAGCGACACGTGGCCGCCGCGCGGCGCGCAGCCGATGACGTTCTATCTGAGCAGCGGCGGCAGGGCCAACACGCTCAATGGCGACGGCGTGCTCATGCTGCGGCCGCCGGCGCGGGACAGGCCCGACTCCTTCACCTACGATCCCATGCACCCGGTGCCCTCGCTCGGCGGCAACGTCTGCTGCCAGGGAAACGCGCTCACCGGCGGCGCGATGGATCAGCGCAGGATCGAGGAGCGCCCCGACGTGCTGGTGTACACGTCCGAGCCGCTCGCGCAAGGGCTCGAGGTGAGCGGGCCGATCGACTTCACCGTGTACGTGTCGTCGGACCGCAGGGACACGGACATCACCGTGAAGCTGCTCGACGTGTATCCGGACGGGCGCGCGTACAACCTGGACGAGACGATTCAGCGGCTGCGCTATCGCGACGGCTACGACAGGCAGGTCTTCATGCAGCCGGGGCGGGTGTACAAGGTGGCGTTCCAGCCCATGACGACGAGCAACTGGTTCGCTCCGGGGCACCGCATCCGCATCGAGGTGTCGAGCTCCAACTTCCCGCGCTTCGACCGCAACCTGAACACGGGCGGCAACAATTACGACGAGACGGCGGGGCTCGCCGCGCGGAACGTGGTGCACCACTCGCGGACGTATCCGTCGAGCCTCACGCTGAGCGTCGTGCGCAACCGCAGGTGAGCCAGGCGACTCGGCGCTACTCGTCGATCAGCACAGATAGAGTCGGACATAACGAACCGCCAATGCCAACATTCACAATGGAGAACCCATGCGTGCCCCAGCCATAGCAGTCGCCGCTGCCTTGCTGTCCGTCGCCTGCGCGTCCGAGCCGAGCCTGGACACCGAGCGCAATGCCATACTCCACGCGGACAACGCGTGGCTGGCGGCGGCGGCGAGCCGCAACGTGGATTCGACGCTCAGCTTCTGGACCGACGACGCCAGGGTGATCAGCCCCGGTGAGCCCCCGATCGTGGGACGCGACGCGATCCGCAAGATGCTCACGGACGCATACGCCCTCCCCGACTTCACCGTGTCATGGCATACCGACGAGGTCATCGTCGGGCGTGGCGGCAACATGGCGTACTCCCTCGGCACGAATCAGTTCACGATGCCGAACCCATCGGGCGGAATCGACACGCTTCGCGGCCAGGGTGTGGTCGTCTGGCGGAAAGGCGACGACGGCCGCTGGCGCTCGGCAGTCGACAGCTGGACGCCGGCACCGGCGCCGGCGCCGGCGGGATCGCCCCGGTAGGCGCTCCGTGGTCTTCCATCCGCTGAAGCGGGAGCGGACGCGCTGGAACATGCTGCAGGCGGAGAGTTTCGGGGGATGAGCCGAACGGTATATTCATCCGCGTGAAACCGAGCCGAAGCCACGCGGTCTACCTCGACATCCTGCGGCGCATGTCCCCGGAGGATCGCTTGCGAAAGGCGTTCGAGCTTTCGGATCTCTCCAAATCGCTGTTCGAGCACGGGCTCCGGCGGACGTTCCCCGACCTCGAGCCCGCGGAGCTTCGCGCTCTGGCCCGCCGCCGGCTCGACAAATGTCACAACAGGATTTACTGAAGCGGGTCGTCGCCGCGCTGGAGCGGATCGGGATCGATTACATGATCACCGGCTCCGTCGCATCGAGTCTCCAGGGCGAGCCTCGCGCGACGCATGATCTGGATGTGGTGGTCGAGGTGGACGACAGCTCGGTGCCGGCGCTGCTCGCTGCATTCCCGACTCCCGAGTTCTATCACGACGATTCCGCGGTGCGGGAGGCGGTGCGGGATCGAACCGGTTTCAACGTGATCGAGACCGCTGAGGGAGACAAAGTCGATTTCTGGCTCCTCACCGATGACGCGTACGACCGGAGCCGCTTCGCGCGGAAATACGAGGAGGACGTGTTCGGCACGCGCCTCAAGGTTTCGGCGCCCGAGGACACGATTCTGCAGAAGCTCCGCTGGGCGAGCCTTTCCGGCGGGAGCGAGAAGCTGTATGGCGATGCGCTTCGGGTCTACGAGGTTCAACACTCCCGCCTCGACCAGGATTATCTCGCCGAATGGTCGACCTTCCTCGGCGTCGAGCAGGAGCTGGCGCGGATTCGGCGCGAGTCCGAGCCGGTCTGAGATGAGGATTAGACCTTGATCGGCGTACGGAACCGCCGAAATCCGCTATCATGAGACTACCGATGCGAAAACTTGCACTGTTCTTCCTCGCGTGTGCCTGCGGCGCGCTCGTCGCCACGGGCGCGTGCTCCGGCAACCTGCGCCCCTCGGACACGACGCTCGCGCCCGCCGGCTGGGCATTCCCCGCCGACCAGGTAGTCCCGACCTACGGCACCGACGGGATGGTCTCCACCACCGACCGCGTCGCGAGCGAGGTCGGCGCCGAGGTGCTGCGCCGCGGCGGGAACGCGGTCGACGCCGCGGTGGCGACGCACTTCGCGCTCGCGGTCGCGAATCCGGAAGCGGGCAACATCGGCGGCGGCGGCTTCATGATCGTCCGCCTCGCGGACGGCACGACCGCGGCGCTCGACTTCCGCGAGAAGGCGCCGCTCGCCGCCACGCGCGACATGTACCTCGACTCGACCGGCGCGGTGAGCGAGCGCGCACTCGTCGGACATCTCGCCGCCGGCGTGCCCGGATCGGTCGCGGGGATGTGGGAAGCGCACAAGCGCTTCGGCTCCCTCCCGTGGGCCGAGCTCGTGCAGCCCGCGATCAATCTGGCCGAGGGGATCGTCGTGCACGCGCGGCTCGCGCGCTCGCTCCAGTCGAACGTCGAGGATCTCCGACGCTTCCCCGCCACCGCCGCGATCTTCCTCGTGGACAGCCAGCCGCCGCGCGTCGGCGACCGGCTCGTGCAGCGCGACATGGCGGCGACGCTCCGCCGCATCGCGCGCGACGGCAAGGACGGCTTCTACCGCGGGGAGACGGCGGAGCTGATCGAAGCCGAGATGCGGCGCGGCGGCGGCATCATGACCCGGGAGGATCTCGCCGCGTACGACGCACCCTGGCGCGATCCGATCGTGTTCGAGTACCGCGAGCACACGGTCATCTCGATGCCGCCCCCGTCGTCCGGCGGGATCACGCTCGCGCAGATCCTCAACACGCTCGAGGGCTTCGACCTCCGCTCGCTCGGCTACCACTCGCCCGATCACGTGCACCTGTGGACGGAAGCCGCGAAGCGCGCGTTCGTGGACCGGAACGAGTATCTCGCCGACCCCGACTTCGTGCCGCAGCCCACGCGCGAGCTGATCTCGGAGGAGTACGCGCTGCGGAAGCGCGCGGAGATCGACATCGATCGCGCTACGCCTTCGGCGCGCGTCCTTCCGGGACTGGGCCCGTTCGCGCGGACCGCGCGCACTGCCCGCCGCGAGGGTGAGAACACCACGCACTACTCGATCATCGACCGCGGCGGCAACGCGGTCGCCGTCACCACCACGATCAATTCGCTGTACGGCAATCTCGTCACCGTCGCCGGCGCGGGCTTCCTGCTGAACAACGAAATGGACGACTTCGCCGCGCTGCCTGGCACGCCGAACCAGTTCGGGCTCGTGCAGGGCGAGGCCAACGCCATCGAGCCGGGCAAGCGCATGCTCTCGGCAATGACGCCGACGGTCGTGCTCGATCCCGCGGGGCGCGTGAAGCTCATCACCGGCTCGCCCGGCGGACCGACGATCATCACGACGGTCGCGCAGATCATCTCGAACGTCGTGGACTTCGACATGGACGCCGGCAGCGCCACCGCCGCGCCGCGGCTGCACCACCAGCACCTGCCGGACACGCTCTTCTACGAGCGCGCGGGGATACGCGAGGAGACGGTGGTCGAGCTGCGCGCCCGCGGCCACGCGGTTCGCACGCGCTCGGGCTACCAGGGCGACACGCAGACGATCATCGTGCTGCCGGACGGGAGGCTCGTGGGCGTCGCGGATCCGCGGCGCGGCGGGGCGGCCGTCGGTGTGCGCGCGGCACGCCAGGTGGTACAATAGGAGAGCGATGACTCTCCAGCTCGATTCGACGACCGCCGTGGTGACCGGCGGCTCTCGCGGCATCGGGCTCGCGATCACCGCCGCGCTGTTGAACGCCGGCGCCAACGTCGTCATCTGCGGCACAAATCAGTCGCGCCTCGATGCCGCGCGCCGCACGCTGCGAACGGGGGAGAAGCGGCTCGAGACCGTGCGCGCCGACGTCCGTAAGCGCGCGGACGTGGATCGGCTGATCGCCACCGCGGTCAGCCGCTTCGGCGGGCTCGACATCCTGATCAACAACGCCGGCGTCGGCATCTTCGCCAACGTCGCCGATACGAGCGATGCGGACTGGCAGCGCATGCTCGACACGAATCTCACCGGCGTGTTCTACTGTTGCAGCGCGGCGATCCCCAAGCTGCGAAAGCGCGGCGGCGGGTGGATCATCAACATCAGCAGCCTCGCGGGGAAGAACCCGTTCGTCGGCGGCGCGGCGTACGGCGCGTCGAAGGCGGGGTTGAACATGTTCAGCGAGACGCTGATGCAGGAGGTGCGGCACGACGGGATCCGCGTCTGCTGCGTCCTGCCCGGCTCCGTCGCGACGGAGTTCCGGACGCCCGGCGCGAGCGACACGAACTGGATGCTCACGCCGGATGACGTCGCGCGCGTAGTGATGGATCTGCTCGCACAGCCGGACCGCAGCTTGCCGAGCCGCGTGGAGCTGCGGCCGTCGCGCCCGCCGAAGAAGTAGAGCGAAATCCTCGCATGGAGATCTTCAAGGAGTTCGGCTTCGAGGCAGCGCACCGGCTGCCGAACGTGCCCCCGGGGCACAAATGCTTCCGGCTGCACGGCCACTCGTTTCGCTGCGAGGTTCACGTCAGCGGACCGCTCGATCCCACGCTCGGCTGGGTACTCGACTTCGCCGAGATCAAGACGGCGGTGAAGCCGATCGTCGACCAGCTCGATCATCGCTACCTGAACGAGATCGAGGGGCTGGAGAATCCCACGTCGGAGAATCTGGCGATCTGGATCTGGGACCGGCTGCGCCCGTCGCTCCCGGGGCTCTCGCGCATCGTGATCCGCGAGACATGCACATCGGGGTGCTCGTATACCGGCCCGGGGGGATAGTGACGTCAGGGGCGTGGCTACGAGCGAGGTTCAGGCATCCCTGGAGCAGATTCAGTTTGTGAGCAAGCTGAGGCCCAGTGTTGCCAGCACGAACGGCAGCGGCCGCGCGTACGCGCGGTTCCCGTCCCTGCCCTGAAAGTGCATCGCGATGACCTCCCCGCCGGGGCTGACCCAGAGCGCGCCGGAGTCGCCATGCTCGGTTAGGACGTATTCCTCCGCCGCGTCCGGATCCGGCGCGATCTCGATCAGCGTCTCGCCGGCATAGCTGATCACGCCCGCTGTCAGTCCGGTCTCGGCGCCGAACTTGAGGACGCGCATGCCTTCGACAGCGTCAGCGACACCCCGTATCGGACCGAGCGTCCGGATCTCGGGCGCGACGGGAACGCCGGGGAGTAGCGGCGCGGCAGCGACGTCGAACCGCGCGTTCATCATCGCCAGCCTGGTCAACGCGATCATCTCGCTCGTGAGCTCGCTACCCGGCTGCCAGATCGGCTCGCCGTCGCTCGGCGGCTCGGTCGCACCCCGGGTCCTGCCGAGCACGTGATAACAGCTCACGAGAACATGTTCGTTGCCCGGCCCGACCCCGACGAAGCCGAGCGTGCCAGGACTCCCGGTTCGCCCGTTGACGATCTTCGATCCGCTGACCAGTGGCGCTTGCGGCACGTGATCCTCCGTTACTCGCGCGGGTCCCACAGCGGGCCGGCGTTGTTGATCACCGCCGGCGCCTGGCCGCCCGGCAACTCCGGGAAGAAGGTGATCCCCGCTCGGCGCTGCACCCACGCGACCGGTCGTATGAACTCGTTGAAGTCCACCGTCTTGTCGTACGGCTTGTTGGGAAACACGAACGCGACGGATTCCCAGCCGTCGCCGTCGCGCTTCCGTCCGATGATGATCTTGTACAGGTGCGTCGGCACGCTCACGCCCCTGCCGATCCACTCGTATTCGACGTAGCCGCGCGCAGTCGACGGATCGTCCTCCCGCGGATCCCAGAACAGCGGACCGGTGATCGAGTAGATCGTGTCGCGCGCTTCGGCCCAATCGCGGACGCGCTCCTCCAGCGCGGCCCACGCCTGCCGATTCAGCCGCGAGTTCTGCGGCACCGCGTTCGACAGGAAGAAAGTCTCGTCGCGCAGGCGCTGGCTCCGGCGCTGATTCGCCAACGGCGCCTGATGACCGCGGTCATAGCCCGACCTGGTGTAGTCCTTGTCTACGGCGCGCGCTTCGACGGGCAGCAGCGGGTCGGCGCGAAACTTCACGCGCTCGCCGGTGAGCGGACCCGTTACCTGATACCGCGTGACCCGCTCGCACACCCAGATCGGGATCCGGTCCTTCTCGCTCGCCTCCAGCGCATAGCCGTCGCGCGTGACGATGTACGTAATGCCGAAGTCTTCCGCGCGCCGCAGCCGCGGCTGCCCCAGCGGACACTGCGCGTCCAGCCGAGCCTGATCGGCTGGAGAGAGCCCCGCCTGCTGCTCCGAGTAGGTCGTGCCGATCGCGGGCCGGATGGCGACTGTCGGTTTCGCCGCGGCGCAGCCCCACGACGCGGAGAGCAGCAGCGCGAGGAAGATTCTGCTCGCGCCGGAGCCGGAGCTCCACGCAGCTGCTCGACGGAATTCGAACCCTTTCATGACCACCTCTCGCTGAATGTCATTTCGCTCACGCGCTCGCGATCAGCCCGTTGAGGTGATCGCGCACGTCCGGCGCCGTCTCGTTCCAGTAGTGCGTGTGCGCGCCGAGACCGATGCACATCTCTTCCGTGCCGGATCGCGAGAAGACCTTGATCGGCTCGGGGTACGCGCCTGCATCCGGCGCCGACTCGGTGCGCCTGAACCACTCGTCCTGCCACAGCCCACGCCCCACGTAGTCGCCGCTCCGATAAGCGTTGCTCCACTGCTCCACGCCGAGCGCTACGTGGCTGGGTGTGAGGTTCACCCGCCACGCCTCCTCCGGCGGGAGCGGCGGAACCGGCTCGAGCGCGTTGTCCGGCACGGCCCGCACCCACACATACTGGTGCGGGAAGAACCGGTTGAGCAGCTGCCGGATCGGATTCCCCATGGTGAATAGACGAATGGGAATGGCGGCCGTCGCTTTTCGCTCGCCGAAGCCGAACGCGGCCAGCGCGGGATCGCCCCTTCCCGCCTCGCTCTCGGAGTTCAGGTAGCGCAGCAGGTCCGCGCTGATGAGCGCGCCGAGGCTGTGCGCCACGATTATCACGGAGTCGTACGGCCGGCCGTCGCTCGAGCGGTCGCTCGCGATCGCGCGCAGCAGCGACACGTACCGCTCGGCGATGTGCGCGCGCGGCGTGCTCTCCCGCGGCAGCTCGCGCAGGTAGTTGTCCACGTCCAGCATCACGTCCAGCCCCGAGCCGCCGAACTTCGCCATCCCGAAGAACAGCGCCGCGGCGGACGCGGCTATCACCGAGCCCGTCGTCTGGAGGATCGGCAGCGCCAGCTCCCGGCTCGTCTCGAACAGCCAGGCCAGCGCCGGATACTGCAGCCACCCGTGCCGCGCGGCGCTGTCACCCGCCGCGAAGACGACCAGCACCACGAACACCGCGGCCCACCACACCACGGTCACGATCCGCGTCGCGTCGAGCCCGCGCGACAGCCACAGCCCCACGCGCTCCGACTGCTCGTTGGTGCACGTGCTCGGCGCTTCGCTCTCGAGCCGCACCGAAGGTACGGCCATCCACACCAGCAGCAGCAGGGAGAACATGACGAGCAGCAAAGCGACCGGCAGCCCGGACGTGGTGCTCATGAGCAGGACCGCGCGGAAGTAGCCGTGCACCGTCACGGTGATGCCCGGGCACGAGCGCGTGTCGGGCCAGTCGCCCAGCCAGCGCAGCAACGACTCCGGCGTCGCGATCATCCAGTCCGCGCCGGCGAGCGGCGGGAACATCTCCACCTGCATGCACTCGAAGACATTGACCGAGCTGAGCCCCCACGCGAGTAGGCCGCTCCATACGATGACGATCAGCGCGAGCATGGCGGACGCGGAGAGCGCCAGCGAGAGCCGGCTCGTACGAACCGCTGCGCTGGCGCGGGCCTGCTCCGCTCCGCTGAACGACCGAATCACCGCCGAGCCCGACAGCCAGGCCACGATCGCGCTCGCAATCAGCAGGATCCACATCAAGCTGAGCACGATGAACAGGATCTGCATCGCCCAGAAGGCGGCGTACTCGATCTCCCGCGCCGCGGGTCCGCGGCTCGAGAACGCTTCCACCATCGCCCACGCGAACAGCAGCGCGGTCGCGAGGAACATCGCCCGCCCGAACTTCCTCGCGCCCGGGCGCACCTTGTCGTACTTCCGCAAAATCATCTCGGTGAGCGCGAACGCGATCAGCCACCATTCGGTTATCAGCACCACGTCCGCGCGGCCGATGACGCGGATGCCCGCCACGCCGAGCGCGGCGCCGGCCAGCGCCGCCAGCGCCGGCAGCGGCCACCAGTCGCGCACCCGGGGGCGCGACGGCGGCGCGGCGAATGCGTACATCGCTCCGATCGCGATGACGACCGCGGCGAGCACCACCGCGACGCGCACACCCTGGGCGTTGGCGAGGTCCACGCTCGCCGGGCCCTCTTCTCCGATCGAGCCGCCGAGCACGCGCACGAGGACCGCGCCGAGCAGCGTCACGAGCAGCAGCAGGTTGATGATCGGGATCGGGACCGCGAGCTGCCGCACCGACACCGCCTGGCACCAGAGCAGCCAGCGCCACCGCCGGAAATTCGAGAACTCGGTCAGCCCGTCCTCCAGAGCGCGTCTGCCCAGCTCGGAGAGGTGCAGCACGAGCTGATACAGCGACGAAAAGAACCGGAACGGATCCTTGCCGAGGGTGGAGAGATCGGCCCAGTACATCTCGTACACGTCGACGGTGCGCGCCGACGCTCCGTCGCCGTCCTTGCGGCGTCCCTCGCGCCGATCGGTGTTGTACGCGCGCGCGCCGATCTTCGGCTTGTAGCGCGCGAGCAGCATGCGCATGTATGCCAGTCCGGCATCGAGCCTGCTCGCCGCCGCCTGCTCTTCTGTTGTGACCTGCGACGGTGGAGGTTCCACCGATTGCTGCTCGGCCAGCAGCGTACGGTAACCGACCGGCGACTCATCGAACCAGCCGGTGAGGCTTCGCATGAGCGACGGCCTTTGCTCGAATTCACCCGCCTCATACGCCGCGCGCGTGATGTCCGCCGCCGCGGCTTTGGCGTACGCCGGCTCGAGCGGAACGGAGATCGTGCGCGAGGCGAACGGCTCGTACAGCGGCTGTCCGTTCGCGGCGGTGCTGCTGAGGAGCAGCGCCGCGATTGCGGCCTGCGAGTCGCCCGGCTTCTGGTCGGCGACGCCGTGGACGGCGATGACCGCGACGCGCTTCTCGTGCGCTGAAGGCATGACATCAACGTTGCCTCCAAATCCGCGGGGGCGTAACTACTAGAACTAGTAGGGAGCCCCTCCGAACCAGAGCTTCGCGAAGCGACTGGCTTTTCGGACGGTGGACTGAGGCGCGACGGGCAGGACCGATGCTGGGCCCTCGCCCCGCCGCACGCCACTACCTATAGTAGTGGCGCCATGGCGACCAGCTGGTTTTCACCTCTGCCGTCCACGCCTTTCCATAGGCTCCTCCTCGCGGCGCCGCTCATATTCGTAGCGCACGTCGTCGAAGAAGCTCCCGGCTTCGTCACCTGGGTCAACGCGCACATAGATCGCGACATCACGCAGTCGGATTTCTGGACGGTGAACGTCACCGGCCTTCTGATCACGCTGGCGATAGTGCTGTTCCATTGGATGAGCCGCTCACGCTCCTCGGCTTTCCTGGCGCTGACCTGGATCGGCTTCGTCATGGCCGGTAACGCCGTGCTGCACACGGCGGGCGCGATCGTCGACAAAGGGTATGCGCCGGGCGTGATTACGGCGCTGCTGCTGTACGTGCCGTTCAGCGCCCTCATTATCACTCGCGTCGTGCGAACGCGGCGCCTGTCTCCAACCGCGGTGGCCACCGCGGTGGTGATCGGCGCGCTGCCGATGCTCGCGCACGGATACATGATACTCTTCCGCGGTACCCGCCTCTTCTAATACCGATGCGGATCGTCGATCTCGAGGAAGGGCCTGCCGGTATTCGCGAGCAGGCGGCGGTGATGCTGGTGGACGAGTTCATAGAGCCGCGCGGCTGGCCGTCGATCGAGAAGGCGCGCGAGGAGGTGGCGGCCGTGATTCGCGACGGGTTCGCCCGCGCCGCGATCGAGGGCGATCTCGTCCTCGGGTGGATCGGCGGCCTGCCCGAGTACCATGGCCGCGTGTGGGAGCTGCATCCGCTGGTGGTGCGCTCGGATCGCCGCCGGCACGGGATTGGCCGCGCGCTCGTGGCTTCGTTCGAGCAGGAGGCGGCTCGCCGGGGCGCGCTCACCGCGACCCTCGGCACCGACGACGATTCGGGGATGACGTCGCTGGCGCACATCCGCCTGTATGACGACCTTCCCCGGCACATAGCCGGGCTGCTGGACCTGGGGAGGTCGCACCCGTTCCTGTTCTACCGCAGGCTCGGATACGTCGTGACGGGCGTCATGCCGGACGCGAACGGCCGCGGAAAACCGGACATCTACATGTCGAAAGTACTGGGGGAAGAATGAATCACGAGCACGATGCGAATGGCGCCAAGAGCTCGAAGCACGGCGAACACTACCTCAAGCTTCTCATCATGGCGCTGTTGTGAGCCGCGCAGTCAATCACTGGAACATCATGCGATGCTGACCTACGAGATCACCGCCACTGTTCGCCCCGACCTGTGCGACGAGTACGAGCGCTACATGCGCGAGCGGCACATCCCCGACCTGATGCGCACCGGAGCGTTCGTCGCGGCAAGCTTCAGCCGCTCGGCGGCCGGCCGCTACCGCATCCGATACAAGGCGCGGAGCCGCGCGGAGCTGGACAGCTACCTCGCCAAGCACGCCCCCCGGCTACGGCAACATTTCACCGATACATTTCCCGAGGGAATCGAGCTCTCACGCGAGGAATGGTCGGTGCTGGAAAGCTGGGAGTAGCATGGAGCAAGTGACGCCGAGACCGGGGTTTCTTCCGCCCGAGTGACACCAGGACATTCGCATCCCTCCCGCGAGCTCGCCGCCGATTACTCGCGGCGCGCGGCCGCGTACGCCCGCTATTGGGCGCCGGTAATTCATCCGATGGCGCATCCACTCTTGCGCGCGATGCCGCTGGCGGATGCGAGGACGATACTCGACGTCGGCACGGGTACCGGGGCGCTGTGGCCGTTGATTCAGGCAGCCGCGCCGGCGGCGCGGCTATGGGGCGTGGATGGCGCGGAAGGAATGTTGCGCGCGGGTCACGACTCGCTGCGCGGCCGGGTGGCCGTGATGGACGCCGAGCTGCTCGGCGTCCGTCCGGCGAGCTTCGACGCGGTGCTGCTGCTGTACGTGCTCTTCCACGTTGCCGATCCGGTGCGCGCTCTGCGCGAGACCCGCGCGGCGCTGCGGCCGGGCGGACGGCTCGGCATCGTCGTCTGGGGAGATGATCCGGGACTTCCGGGCCGGGAGATCTGGAGCGGGGAGCTGGACAACGCCGGCGCCGCGCCGGATCCCCGCGACGCGTCGGTCATGCGGCAAGCCTGGATGGACACGCCACAGAAGTTGACCGATCTGCTGCGGCGCGGCGGCTTCGTCATAGACCGCGTCTGGAGCAATCGCTTCGTGCACGCCTGGGAAGTCGACCAGCTGCTGGCGACGCAGACTCATTGCGGACTTCCCTCGCGCAGGCTGGAATCGCTGAGCGCCGGCGCCGCCCGCGAATGCACGACCCGCGTACGCGCGCGATTGGAGCAGCTCACGCCGGCCGAGCTGGAATATCGCGTCGAGATTATCTACGGGATGGCGGGGCGGCCGGGATAGCGCTCCTCCTGCTCAGCGCGCTCCGCTCAATGCGCGCGAGAAGAACGGCAGCACCCGCGTGACGATCCGCTCGCGCACCTTGTCCACGTGGCCGCCCTGATAGATCTCCGCCTCGTGCGCGATCCCCATCGCCGTCAACAGGCTGTCCACGGCACGGACGTTGGCGGGGATGTCGGGGAACCCGTCCTGCGCCCCCGCGTCGAGCGCGATCGCCAGCCGCCGCAGCGCCGGAGCTGACCGCGGGATCAGCGCCAGCGGGTCGTTGCGCCAGAGCGCGGCGATCCCGGGAACGAGCCGCAGTGAATCCCCGTCCGGAATCACGGGAAACGCGACATACAGTGGCGGGCGCGCGGTGTCGGGCGAGTAGAACGCCGATCGCGCGATCACGAGCTGGGACCTGAACGGAGCGCGCGCGAAATCTTCCAGCGTCTTCACGGCGGCCGCGCCCCGCCACGCCGCGAGCCAACTGCGCTCGAAGAACACCTCCGAGTCCAGGCAGCACGGGCTCATCGCGTACACCGCGGAATACGTATCCGGATTCCGTATTGCGATGCGGAGCGCGCCGAAGCCGCCCATTGAGCTCCCCGCGATCCCCCGGCCGGATCGCGACCACACTGTGCGGTAGCGTCCGTCCACCCAGCTCACGAGATCGCGGACGATGAAATCTTCCCACCGGCCGGTCACGGGCGAGTTGGCGTAGAAGCTGCCCTCGAATGCGTTCCGCGCGTTCGGCATGACGATGATCATCTCGCGCGCCGCGCCCGCGGCGAGCAGGCTGTCCATCGCGAGTCGGATGTTGAGGCCCTGTCGGATTCCCGAGATGAGCTCGCGATCCGCGCTGGCGAAGCCGTGCAGCCAGTACACCACCGGATATCGCCGGCGCGGCTCGCGCGGGTAGCTCGGCGGGAGATACACCGTCACCTGCCGCCACGCGGGGTCGCCGAGCAGGTTCGCCGCGAGCGACGGCGCGGGCACCGTTTCGATGCGGGTGACTGCCTGCGCCGGAGCGGCTGTGCTCGTGAGCAGGACGCAGCCGGCCGTAAAAGCGGCTCGCGCGAGCGTTTCCGCCAGCCGCGGCTTGCCGTGCCAAATGGTCTTAGGCAGTATATGCTCGGCCATGCGAAGGAAGTTACGGCACTCGAACCCAGGAGAACACATGCCATATGTAGACGGCTTTCTGCTACCGGTCCCGAAAAAGCACATCGCCGCCTACCGGCGCATGGCGCGCAAGGCCGGCAAGATCTGGATCGAGTACGGCGCGCTCGAGTTCCGCGAGTGCGCGGGCGACGATCTCCATCCCAAAGGGCCCGTGCCGTTCACGCGACTGGTGAAAGCGAAGCCGAGCGAGACGGTATTCTTTTCCTGGATCGTCTACAGGTCGAAGGCCGACCGGAACCGGATCAACAAGAAAGTCATGACCGATCCCCGGTTGCAGAAGATGATGGAGCCGGGCGAAATGCCGTTCGATGACAAGCGCATGGCGTACGGTGGATTCAACGTCGCCGTCGATCTCTGACGAGACGCTGCTCTTGAGCGACGCGGGCGAAGCTCCCACGGCGTTCGACGCGCTCGGCGTCTCGCCCGCGCTACAGCGGACGCTGGAAGCGCTCGGCTACGAGGAGCCGACGCCGATCCAGCGGATGGCGATCCCGCCGCTGCTCGAGGGACGTGACCTGCTCGGCCAGGCGGCGACCGGCACCGGCAAGACCGCCGCGTTCGCGCTGCCGCTGCTGCAGCGGCTCGCTGATGAAACCGGCGGCGGCGGACGCTCGGGCGTGCGCGCGCTCGTGCTCGTGCCCACGCGCGAGCTGGCGATCCAGGTCGCCGAAGCGGTGCACCGCTACGGCCGCGAGCTGGGCATGCAGGTCCTCCCGGTGTACGGCGGACAGGACTTTCAATCGCAGCTGAAAGTCCTCCGACGGGGAGTGGACGTCGTGGTCGCGACGCCGGGCCGCGCGCTCGATCACATCCGCCGGAACACGCTCGACCTCCGCAACGTGCGTGCGCTCGTGCTCGACGAAGCGGACGAGATGCTGGACATGGGCTTCGCCGAAGACCTCGAGGCGATTCTCGCCGCCGTGCCGTCGGAGCGGCAGACCGCGCTCTTCTCGGCTACCATCCCGCCTCGCATCGCGAAGCTCGCAGAGAAACATCTCCGCGATCCGAAGCGCATCACCATCGGCCGCGAGAAGGTCGCCGCCGGCGAGCTGCCGCGCGTGCGCCAGCTCGTCTTCATGGTGCAGCGGCGCGACAAGATCACCGCGCTCGGCCGTGTGCTCGACATGGAAAATCCCAAATCGGCGATCGTGTTCTGCCGAACTCGCACGGAAGTGGACGAAGTCGCCGAGAAGCTCGCAGGGCACGGCTACTCCGCCGAGCCGCTGCACGGCGGGATGACGCAGGACCAGCGGTCGCGCGTGATGAAGCGGTTCCGCGAGGGGACGTGCGAGCTGCTGGTCGCGACCGACGTTGCAGCGCGCGGGCTGGACATCGAGCACGTGTCGCACGTGGTCAACTTCGACGTGCCCGCGGCGCCGGACGCATATGTGCACCGCATCGGCCGCACGGGGCGCGCGGGGCGGGAAGGCACCGCCGTGACGCTGGCCGAGCCGCGCGAGCGGAGCATGCTGCAAAACATCGAGCGGCTCGTCGGGCAGAAGATGAAGGTCGAGCCGGTGCCGACGGTGATGGATCTGCGCGCGCGCCGTGTGGGGCTGGTGAGCGCCGCGGTGCGCGACGCGGTCATCGCCGGCGATCTGGACGAGTACGTGATCGAGCTGGGCTCGCTCGCCGGCGATTACGACCTGATGGACATCGCCGCGGCGGCAATGAAGGTCGCGCACGACTCGCTGCTCGGTCCCATCGACGAGAAGGAGATCGCGCGCGTCGTGCTCGAGCCGCAGCGGGAGCGCGCGCCGAAGCGCGACGGCTACAAGAAAGCCACGAAGGCCAAGAAATACGACAAGCCCGCTCGCAAGCGCCCAACAGGGGCAGGATTCGAGAAGAAGTTCGACAGGAAGAGCGGCAAGAAGAAGGGCTACCCCAAGCGCGACACGAGCCGGCGAGGACAAAGACCAAGATGAGTCGCTTCACGTTCGCTGCGCTCTTCGCTTGCGCGAGCACGCTGGCCCCCGGTATTTCCGCGCAGCAGGCCGTCGATTCCTCGTTTCATCCGCGCGTCGAACGCCCGGTCTATCCCGCGGGTACAGGCCCGGTCGTCCTGTTCGACGAGGCGCACAACAGCTTTCATTCGCTGGGCCGCTCGTTCCGGCCTTTCGCCGAGCTGCTGCGCCTCGACGGATACCGGGTGGCGCCTCTCGCTGCGAAGCTGAGCGCCGCGGCGCTGACGGACGCGGACATCCTCGTCATCGTGAACGTGCTCGCCGCCGAGAACGTCGGCAACTGGAAGCTCCCCACGCCGTCGGCCTACACTCCGGACGAGATCGAGGCGGTGCGACGCTGGGTGAACGATGGCGGCTCGCTGCTGACGTTCCGCCCCGGGATAATCACATACGAGCCAACAGTCGCGTGGCAGTTCGATGGTGTGCCGGCGGGCTCGGCAGCGGGGATGCTGCAAGGAGCCGCGCGCGTGCTCGCCGCCGGCCGTGTCGTGGTGCTGGGAGAAGCGGCGATGCTCACCGCGCAGGTCGCGGGCCCCAACCGGCGGCCGATGGGAATGAACGCGCCGGTCGCAAGACAGAATCAGCGGTTCGTGCTGAACCTCATGCACTGGCTGTCGGGCGGACCCGAGCGCGTGGACGGGGAATCCAAGTAAGGAGGGTGGCAGTTGGGAGCTGTGAGTTTGGAGTTACCAGCGTTCCGGCAACTTCAAACTGCCAACTCCAAACTACCACACTCCCTACTTGGATCCCCCATCAGCCTTCCCGGAATCCGCAGACTTCCGCGACGAGATCGTGTCATAGGTAGCCACCCCTTCCCTCGCCCACTCCACCGCCGCGTCGGCCTGGTCGTCCGTCTGACCGAGCGACACGAGCGCGTAATGTGACATCGCCAGCGCGGTCTCGCGCTCGCCGAGCACCGTGCGCCCGACGCCGATCGCATCGAGATACTCCTGTTCGGTCGAGCTGTGTGTCCGCACGACGGTGTCGAGATTCGGATTCAGCCGCCCCGCCAGCTCGAGTACCTGCCGTGCCTGGTAGGCTCCCGGCGCGGCGAGGATGAGTAGCCGCGCGGTCTCCGGCGCGGCGAGCGTGAAGATCGCCGGCCGCGCGGCGTCGCCCCAGACCGCGCGCACTCCGTCGTTACGCGCGGCCTTGGCCGCGGAACGGTCTGTCTCGATCACCACGAATGGAAGGTTCTGCGAGGCCAGCGTGCCGGCGATCGCGCGGCCCACGCGCCCGTAGCCGACGAGGATCGCGTGTCCCCTCAGCGGCTCTTCGCCCGGCGGAAACGCGATCGACATCTCCGTCGTACGCTCCAGCGCCTCGATCATGCGCGGCTGCCCCTTCGTCCACCGGTCGAGCCTGCCCGCAAGCGCGAACATGAGCGGATTGAGCGTGATCGAGAGGATCGCGGCCGCCAGAATGAGGTCGCGTCCGGTAACGGAGAGCAGGCCGAGCGTCACGGCCAGACCGGCGAGAATGAAGGAGAACTCGCCGATCTGCGCGAGGCTCGCCGCGACGATCAGCGACGACCTGATGCGATAGCCCAGCAGCAGCACGATCGCGATCACGACCAGCGACTTGCCGACCACGACGATTCCGAGCGTGCCGAGCACCGCCAGCGGCTCGCGCACGATGATCTCCGGATCGAACAGCATCCCGATCGAGACGAAGAACAGCACCGCGAACGCGTCCTGCAGCGGCAGCGCTTCCGCGCCCGCCTGGTAGCTCAGGTCGGAGCCGTTGATCACGACACCGGCGAAGAACGCGCCGAGCGCGACCGAAACGCCGAACAGCACGGCAGATCCGAGCGCGATGCCCAGCGCGGTCGCGAGCACCGCGAGCGTGAACAGCTCGCGCGAGCCGGTGTGCGCCACGTGCTCGAGCATCCATGGAACGATCCGGCGGCCGGCAATCAGCACCAGCGCGAAGAAGGCTGCGACTTTCGCGAGGGTGATGCCGAGCGTCAGCAGGAGGCTGCGATCTCCCGCCTCGCCGACGAGTTCGGGCGCGGTCCCCATGGACGCCGCGAACGCCGGCAGCAGTACCAACGCCAGCACCATCACCAGATCCTCGACCACCAGCCATCCGACAGCGAGCTTGCCATCGAAGCTGTCGAGCCCGCCCCTTTGCTCGAGCGCGCGCAGCAGCACGACCGTGCTCGCGACCGACAATGCGAGGCCGAACACCAGTCCCTCGCCGAGCGGCCAGCCCCACAGCCTGGCGATGACCGCGCCGAACCCGGCCACGATCACTATGAGCCCGATGGCGCCGGGGATCGCCACCCGCTTCACCGACAGGAGATCCGTGAGCGAGAAGTGCAGCCCGACGCCGAACATCAGCATGATCACGCCGATCTCGGCGAGCTGCCCCGCGATCGCGATGTCGGCGGTGAACCCGGGCGAATGCGGGCCTACGAGTACCCCCGCCAGCAGATAGCCGACGATCGGCGGGAGCCCGACGCGCGTGACGAGCAGGCCGAGGAGAAATGCCAGTCCCAGGCCTGCGGTGATCGTCGCGATGAGCGGTGCGTTGGGAACCATGGCTCGGTCGGCGGAGTCAGGGTGAGGTACAGGAGAATCTACTCCAGCGACTGGCCGGAGCTAACTGCGGACGCGGTCTTACCTTGGACTGCCGGCGTCGCGCGGCGAAGCGCGGAATTTCGCATTTTCCGCCCCCGCGCGCCGTTCCCGTCAACTTCGCGTGCTTTGCGCCCCGCATGGCAGCATCCTATCTTGGCGGCGGGAGTCCTATGTCAGACTTGCAGGGCCAGCTCGATCGCAGCTTTGCCGGACAGTATCACATCGGGCGCGAGCTCGGCAGCGGCGGAATGTCTCGCGTATTCACCGCTCGCGAGGACGCGCTCGACCGCGACGTGGTCATAAAGGTCCTTTCCGCCGACCTCGCGGCAACCATCTCGAGCGAGCGCTTTGCGCGCGAGATCCAGCTCGTCGCGGAATTGCAGCATCCGCATATCGTTCCCATCCTGACGGCGGGCGTGACCGACGGCATCCCGTATTTCGTCATGCCGTTCGTGCCGGGCCAGTCGCTGCGCGACTACATGCGGTCCGGGCGCGTTCCGCGCGACGAGGCGTGCAGGATTTTGTGCGACGTCGCGACGGCGCTCGAGCACGCGCACTCCCACGGCATCGTGCACCGCGACATCAAGCCGGAAAACGTGTTGCTCAACGGAAGGACGGCGATAGTCGCGGATTTCGGCATCGCCAAGGCGATCAGCGTCGCGCGCGCGCCGCAGGCCGGCGGCATGCTCACGACTGCCGGCTCCACGCTCGGCACCCCCGCGTACATGGCGCCGGAGCAGGTCACCGCCGACTCCGTGGACGGCCGCGCCGATTTGTATTCCTGGGGGATACTGGCTTACGAGATGCTCGCTGGACGGCACCCGTTCGCCGGCAAGCGATCGCCGCAGCAGATGATGTCGGCACACGTCGTGGAGCGCCCGGCCACGCTGTCGATGGTGCTGGACAAGGCATGGCGTGGTGCGCAGGACATTCCCGACCTCGTGATGCGCTGCCTCGAGAAAAACCCGGATCAGCGCCCACAGTCCGCGAGCGAAGTCCTCCTGGTCCTGGACGGCAGCTCCGTTCGCGCAGAGCGCGGTCCATCCGACCAGGTGGCTTCCGTAGCCGTGCTGCCATTCGCCAACGTCAGCAACGACCCCGACAACGATTACTTCTCCGACGGCGTCACCGAAGAGATCATCGGAGCGCTCGCCCGCTCCCGGCGGCTCCGCGTCGCGGGCCGCGCGTCGTCGTTCTCTTTCAAGGGGAAGGAGGTGGACCTGCGTGAGGCCGGTGAGCGCCTCAACGTGCAGGCGCTTGTTGAGGGAAGCGTCAGGCGCGTCGGGAATCGCGTGCGCGTGACGGCGGAAGTCGTCAACGCAAGCGACGGATTTCAGCTGTGGTCGGAGCAGTTCGATCGCGAGCTGACCGACGTATTCGCCTTGCAGGACGAGATCGCACAGGCCGTGGTCTCGGCGCTGTCCCCCACGCAAGCGGATGCGGCCAACGCGACACCGGTCGGGGCGACACACCGCGTGGACCCGCGGGCGTACGACCTCTATCTGCGTGGCAAGTTCATCCTGAGCAATCAGCTCGTGACCGGCAACGCGATCACGCGCGCGCTGGCGAATTACAGGGAAGCCGTTGCGCTCGCGCCGGACTTCGCGCCGGCGTACGCTGCGCTGGCGGGCGGCTATTTGGCGGCGTCGATATATCTGGCGATGCCGACGGCGGAAGCGATGACCGCGGCGCGCGCGGCGACCGATCGAGCGATGTCGCTGGAGCCGGATCTCGCCGACGCTCACACGATTGCCGGCTACATCTCATTCATGTACGACTGGGACTGGGACGAGGCCGATCGCAGATTCCGGCGCGCTCTCGAGCTGAAGCCGAACGACCCGAGCATCCACGGGCGCGTCGCCATGTTCGAGGCAAGCCGGGGAGCGGTGGCTGCGACCATTCTGCACGCCCGCCGCGCGGTTGAGCTCGATCCCCTGTCCGCCTGGATACGGCACATCGCCGGCGGAGCACTCGTGTGCATCCGCCACTACGACGAAGGACGGGCGTATCTCCAGGAAGCGCTCGAGCTCGATCAGCATTTCGCGGAGGCGCATCGCTGGTTGAGCGTGGTCGCATCGCTTACCGGCGACAGCGAGGAAGCGCTGGCCCGCGCGGAGCAGGCCGCCGCCCTGACCAACCGCAATCCGTGGACGGTGGTGAACATGTGCATCGCGCACGCGATGGCGGGCCGGCGAGCCGACGTCGAGCGGTGCGTCGCTGAGCTGGCCGAGCGCCGCGCCAGCGGGAACGTTGTTCCGCTCGCTCTGGCGTTCGGCCACATGCTGCTCGGTGACGCGGACGAAGCGTTCACCTGGCTGGATAAATCGGTGGATCAGCGCGACTTCTGGCTCCCCATGGCCGCGTTCGGACCGCAGTACGACCTGTTCCGGGGAGACCCGCGCTTCAAGGCGGTGCTGCGGCGGATCGGAACTCCCACCGTGCCTCCTATACCGACGGGCGTAATCCCCGCAATGGTGGCTCCGGCCGTCTGACGGATTCGCGAAGTGCCGGGGAATCCAGGAGCCACTTCGGGTTTCCCGGAACCTGCCTCTAATCGTCGTCATCGTCGATGGAGACAGCGCCTGAAACCGGCGCCGAGTACGCCTGCGCGGCTCCGCCGCCGTATACCAGCCCGCCGCCGGAATGCCCGACGTTGTAGCCCATGCCGACGAGACCGATGGTCGCCAGCGCGACGACCACGCGCGCCGCGGCGCCTGTCCGCCCGCGGATCAAGCCGACACCGGAGAGCAGCAGCACCGCGCCGGCCGCGTACACGAACTGCTCGCCGGCCTCTTCGTGCTCTTCCACGGCGTCCTCATTCACGAAGCGCTCGACTCTGTCTTCCTCGTTCTCACCGGTCTGCAGCGCGAGCCAGCCGCTGCCGAGCAGCAGCGCCAGCATGCCGATCGTCAAGCCCCAGGCGACGGGCACGCGCGCCTTGCGGCGAATGGCGACCAGCGCACCGATCGCGAACAGCGGAATCAGGATCGTCAACGCCATCGGCATGTGAACGATCAATGGGTGCAGCGGAGATGGCAGCGAGAACATGATTTCTCCCGTATATGGGGTGCGACTTCGTGCTTGCCCCGCAATCTCCGCGAAGTCCCGACAGCGCCATATCCGGCATTTGACTTGATTTGACGGGACAATTGTCGCGGTGCTCGGCGCCGGAGCCCCAATGGCCGATCTAAACAGCTCAGAGTCCGAACGGGAGGAGCTCGCTCCCGAATCAGCGTTCCGGGGACCGCTTCCACCGGTCCTGGCCGTGTTCCTCGTTGTCGTCGTGGTGGGCGGAACCATGGACCTCCTCATGGACCGGCCGACGACGCTCTGGTCCTGGCACGTGGCGTTCGAGGCGGCGATGGTTCTCGTCAGCCTGTCCTTCGCGATCGTGCTCTTTACGGGCTGGCGCCGCTCGGCGGGGGCGCTGCGCCAGACGCACGCTACGCTCGCCGCGACGGACCTGGCCCTCACCCGGCGCGAGGCCGAGCGCGACCGCTGGCGCAGGACCGCCGAGGAAGCGCTCGCCGGATTCTCCCGGGCGATAGACCGGCAGTTCGACGAATGGCAGCTCTCGCGCGCGGAACGCGAGGTGGCGCTGCTGATCCTCAAGGGCGAAGGGCACAAGCAGGCCGCCGCGAAGCTCGGCCGGTCCGAGCGCACGGTCCGGCAGCACGCGGTGGAGGTTTACCGCAAGGCGGGATTGCAAGGCCGGGCCGAATTGGCAGCGTTTTTTCTTAACGACTTGATCCTGCCGGGTGGCGGTGGCTCCGAGCGAGATGCAAGGGAATCCAAGTTTGGAGTGTGACAGTAAGGAGGGGTGAGTTGGCAGTCACAGCTCGCTGGTACTCCGAACTCACCCCTCCTTACTGTCACACTCCAAACTTGGATTCCCCGTCAGCTTCTCCGGAGCCACCCGCGCGGCCACCACCAATTGGCTCTTCCCATGAGTCCCATCAAAATCGGCACAAGCACGACCCGGATCAGTGTCGCGTCGAGAGCGACCGCGAACGCCAGCCCGAGCCCGAACTCGCGCGTCGCCGTCAGCCGCGTGAAGCCGAACGAGCCGAACAGCACCACCATGATGAGCGCCGCGCTCGTGATCAGCCCGCCGGTCTGCGACAGCCCCGCGATCACCGAGCCGCGGTTGTCGCCGGTGCGATCGTACTCCTCCTTGATTCTGCCGAGCAGAAAGACCTCGTAGTCCATCGACAAGCCGAACAGGATCGTGAACAGCATCAGCACGATGAACGAGTTGAGTCCGCCCGGGGGCACGAGGTTGATCAGCTCCGCGCCGACGCCGTCCTGAAAGACGTACACCAGAAAGCCGTACGCCGCGAGCACCGACAGCAGGTTCATCGCGATCGCCTTGAGCGGCACGACCAGCGAGCGGAAGGCGATCATGAGCACGATGAACGTGATCGCAAGCACCAGCGGCACGACGCGCTTGAGGCTGCCGAACAGCTCGGCGTCGAAGTCGATCACGGCGGCGGTCATTCCTCCGACCCGCAGATCGAGGCCGGCGGCGCTCGCTGGATCCGCTGCGCTGACGCGCAGCTCCCGCACGAGGTCCATGGCCTCCTCCGACTCCGGCGCGCCGCGAGGCACGAGCACCACCAACGCGTGCCGTCCGTCCTCGCTCATGCCGCCGATCGTCGCGTGCTCGATGCGCGGCTCCGCTGCCAATCGTGCGCGAAGGGCTCCCAAAGCTTGCAGGTCTTCAGGAGAGAGCGCGCTGCCCTCCGACCGCGGCTGCGCCAGCAGCACTATGGGAGCCATCCACCCCCGGGAGAAGTTTCGCTCCAATAGCTCGTAACCCTGGCGCGCTTCCATCTCCTCGGAGATGTCGCTCGCCCCCATGTTCCACGCCCGGAGCCGCAGCGTCGGGGCGATGAAGATCCCGAGAATCACGACGGCCGGAATGAGGTAGCGCCACGGGTGCGTCATCGCCTGACGCGCCCAGCGACCCCAGCGCGAGTCCGCGGCACTGGACTTTTCCCGCGGATGGCGCGGCCAGTTCACCTTCTCGCCGAGCAGGAGCAGCAGCGCCGGCAGCAGCGTCACGGTCATCAGCACGGATGTGAGCACCACCGTGACTCCGCCGAGCGCGAGCGTGTGCAGGAAGCTGATGCGCACGAGAAAGAGCGCGAGAAAGCCGGTGCACACCGCCAGCCCCGAGACCAGCACCACGTGTCCGGCGCGCAGCGTGGCGATCTCCACGGCGTCGCGCACGGTCGCGCCCCGGGCCAGCTCCTCCCGCCAGCGGCTCACCAGGAACAGCGCGTAATCCACGCCGACGCCAAGCCCTACCATCGTCACCGCGTTTTGCGCGAACACGCTCACCGGCATGGAGCGCGACAGGAGGAACAGCGTCGCCAGCGCGACTACGCTCGTTCCCAAAGCGATAGCGAGCGGAAGCCCCGCGGCCAGTGGCGCACCGAACACGACCAGGAGCACGATCAGCACCAGCGGAATCCCGATCTTCTCCGCGCGGATAAGGTCGTCGGACGAATTGACGTCGAGATCGTGAAAGAGCGGGACCATTCCCGTCAGCTTGACCTCCCACTCGGCGCTCAGGGCTGCGCTGGCGGCCGCCGCGCGGATCCGGCCGACGTTGGTCTCCGCGTCGAAGAACGTCGCGGCCCGTGGCGTGACGAGCAGCAGCGCTGATCGCCCGTCGCGGCCGAGCAGCGCGCTGTCCCGCGTGTTCCAGAAGTGCCGCACGTCCCGGACACCGACCGAGTCGATCAGCGCGCGCGCGATCGTCTCCGCTGCCGCGGCGAACGCGGGGTCGGCGACCGCCGTGGACTCAGCGGTGAGCACCGCCGGAAACACGAACGCCGAGCCCTCGCCGAACGCGGCGTTGATGTCGCGCGAGACGAGCTCGGACGGACTGCCGCTCACGGCGTCGGTGCTCCCGCGGAGCGCGCCGCCGAGCCGGAGCGCGAACGGCGCGGCGGCGATGAGGAGCACGAGCCAGAGCGCGATGACGGCTCGCGGGTGCCGGAGAACCAACTGAACGAACGGGCGCATTCGCGGCTCAGGCCGCGGGGAGAAAGCGCACCTGCTTGATCCTGCCGGAGTCGCCGGCGAACGGCCCTTCCCCGATCCGGTACAGCTGGATGTCGGGCACCAGCGTGTCCGGATACTCGCGCCACGCTTCGCGGAAGTCCGCGTTCAGTGACACGAGGCTCGGTACGATCGATTCGGCGAACCGGCGCGCCAGCGCGGCGTCCGGCTCGCGCGAGACCTCGAACAGGAAGCGGGGCCGCACGGCGCCGTCGGGCCCTTCCGCGACCGAGAGGCAGAACGAGCTCGTTATCGCGGCGAGGGCCGTGTCGTTGTACAGGCACTGCTCGATGTCTTCCGGATAGATGTTCGCGCCCATGACGCTGATCGTATGATCGCGCCGTCCGTAGATCCACAGGAACGGAAGCCGGACGTTGCCGTCGCCGCACTCGCGCCGGAGCTGGTCCATGTCCACGCCGAGCGCGGCCAGCTGCGTCTTCATGTCGTCGCTCGAGAGAATGCCGCCCACGTCGTGCACGTTGTACCGGATGCGCGGCGACAGCAGCGAGCCGCGCGTGATCGTGCAGACCAGCTCGCTGTGCTCGTTCACCTCGAAGTGATGCATGATCGGATTGTACTGGAAGACCATGGGCAGACGTGAATCCGAGCCGAACAGCGCGGCCTTCACGTCCTCGCGCTCGCGCGCCAGCCGCCGGATCGCGACCGAGATCGGCGTCTCTCCGGCTATGCCGATCTCGAGATCGGTCGCGCCGTAGCCCGAATAGACTTTGGTGAAGCTGCGCAGCAGGTAGTCGCGCAGCCCTTCCGACATCCCCTCGCCGCCCGCCAGCCCGAAGATGCGATACTCGTCGAAGGGAAACCCTTCTTTCTCGGCGACTTCCATCAGGTGCTTGAGGAACGGCGGATAGCCGGTGATGAGGTAGGTGTAGCCGGGACCGAAGAAGCGCAGCGTGTGCAGGATCTTCGCGATGTCGGGCCCGGTGTTCTTGACGATCCCGTTCCGCTGCAGCGAGATCCCCATGTTGAGCCCGGTCGCCCACGCGCCCATGCTGAAGCCGTTGATAGTGATCCACCGCTCGCGGCCGTAACCGTACGTGGCGAAGTAGCTCACGAAGGTGTGGCTCTGGCGCCGCTCCTTCGCGCTGCGCACCCAGTTGTACGGCGTGCCCGTGGATCCCGACGATTCGTCGATCATCGTCTGGCCGTGGAAGAACGTGCCGCCGATGCAGCGCGCGCCCGTCGCGTACGGCTTGATGTACGACTCCTTGTCCGTCTCGGGGATGCGGCCGTCCGCCCGCGCGAGCGTGAAGTCGCGGTACGCCGGCACCTCGCGCAGCGCGCGATAGTACGCCTTGCGCGCTTTCACGCGCGACGCCCACGCCATGTAGGCGGGGGGCATCAGCTTGAAGACGCCGAGAAACATGGGATACGTCGCGCAGGCCAGCTTGAGCACGAAATCGCACGGTGCCTGGAGGGCGAACTCGAGGCGCTCTCGCGTCGTGGGGCGGATTCGGGGATCGGGGTTCATGAGGGGCTCCGTGAGTCGACTGTAACAACCAGCTCTTCGCCCCCACGATACCCCGGCCAAAGGGGGCTCCGCGCTGCGTCAAATGACGTAGACGAGGGCCTTTCTTCCACTAGGTTTCCGCCCCATGCTCGCAATCCAGCGGTTCGGGGGGCGCCGCGCCGCGCTGGCGTTCATTCTCGTCACCGTGTTCATCGACGTGCTCGGGTTCGGGCTGATCATCCCGGTCCTCCCGAAGCTCATCGTCGATCTCTCCGGCGGCGACACCGCGCGCGCCGCGAGAGTGTTCGGGCTGTTCGGCACGGTGTGGGCGCTGATGCAGTTCATCTTCTCGCCGATCATCGGCTCGCTCTCCGACCGGCTGGGCCGGCGACCGGTCATCCTCATCTCGTGCTTCGGGTTGGGGTTGGACTACGTCATGATGGCGCTCGCGCCGACGCTGGCGTGGCTGTTCGTCGGGCGGATGATATCCGGCATCACCGCGGCCACCATCGCGACCGCGAGCGCGTACATCGCGGACGTGTCACCGCCCGAGAAGCGCGCCGCGAACTTCGGGCTCATCAGCGCCGCGTGGGGCGCGGGCTTCATCATCGGCCCGGCGCTCGGCGGACTGCTCGGCCAGGTGAGCCCGCGGCTGCCGTTCTGGACGGGAGCCGGGCTCGCGCTCGTGGGCGTCGCGTACGGCTTCTTCGTCCTGCCCGAGTCGCTGCCGCCGGAGAAGCGCGCGGCGTTCACCTGGAGGAAGGCGAATCCAGTCGGCGCGCTCACGCTGCTGCGCTCGCACCACGAGCTGCTCGGCCTCGCGTCCGTCAATGCGATCTACCTGCTGGCGCACCACGTTCTGCCGAGCGTTTGGGTGCTGTACACGGGGTACCGCTACGGCTGGAGCACCGGGATGACCGGGCTTGCGCTCGCCGCCGTCGGGCTCGGCAGCATTCTCGTGCAGCTGTTCGTCGTGCGGCGCGCGGTCGCGGCGTTCGGCGAGCGGATCACGCTGCTGATCGGACTGTCGTTCGGCGCCGCGGGCTTCGCGATCTGGGGGCTCGCGCCCGACACGCGCGTCTTCTGGCTGGGTCTGCCGATCTTCTCGTTGATGGGATTGGTCGGGCCGTCGGTGCAGGCGTTGATGACGGTGCGCGTGCAGCCGCACGAGCAGGGTCAGCTCCAGGGAGCCAACAGCAGCATCATGGGACTCACCGGGCTCGTGGGTCCGGGGCTGTTCACGCTGACGTTTGCGTACTTCATCGGCGCGGGGACGAAGTGGCACATCCCGGGGGCGGCCTTCCTTTTGGCAGCGGTCCTGATGATGGTCGCGCTTTCGGTGGCGGTGATGATCAATGCGAGAGCAGCAGCCTACGTGAAGGTTGACGGGGAATCCCCGTAGCCCGCATAAGGGAAAGGCCACCCGACTTCAGGTGGCCTTTCTTGTAGCTCGGACGATGGCAGAGTTCAGTTGATCCCCTCCCCATCATCCTCGAAGTCCTCGAAAGCAAGTCCGCCGCTCTGGCGGAATACCTCGAGTGCTTCGGCCGTGCCTGCGCCCGCGAACACGGGAGTCAGCGAAAAGCTGATCGCGCGCCGCGCGCCTTCGGGCCAGTCGGGCATCGCCAGACCCGCGACGAGCCGCTGGATCACCGAGCCGCATTCGGCGAGGAGCCGGCCTGCGGTGATGCCGAGGATCTCGAGCGGAATCTCGAGATCGCTGGTGTGAAGCTCGCCGGCGGTGTCGCGCCACGCGGCGTCGCCCACGGCGCCGCGCTCCGCCCACACACCCAGGTGCCGGATCGCACCGGACCCACCGCCGCCGGACAGCGCCGTGCGCTGCCCTTCGACCGCGGCCGCCAATGCGAGCGCCAGCGATTCCGAGCTGGGTGCGCCGTACAAGGTCACGATCTCGCGCGGAGGCCGCTCGGAATGCAGCGGCGAAGGCACCGAGTTGACGTGAGCGAGCACGGTCGAGTGTTCCGCGTTCTCCTCTAACATTACGAGTACATCCATCCAGCCTCCTTTGTTTTGGGCGGCCAATAATACACCGGCGGTCAACGTTCGTCCCATGAAGTTTTCTTCATGAACGAGCGAGACCCCTCTCGTCAGTTAGACGAGCCGGGCCGGCAAATGGTAAGGAGGCATAAGCTGTTCCACTCCGCATCTACTAGTGGACTGTAACAATTGCTTCGGTAGTGGTTGACATGTATATTCGCGCA
>JBBEBQ010000007.1 GCA_040882285.1 Gemmatimonadaceae bacterium | reverse complement strand
GCCCAGTACTGCAAGATCAATGCTCCTGTTATTTCAGTTACAGCCCACTAGTCACCAGTCACCAGTCACCAGTCACCAGTCACTAGTCACTAGTCACCTTTCATGTCTCTGGACGAACTAGTCTCTCAATTGCGCGCCGCATATGGCCCCGCACTCCGCGCGATCGTTCTTTACGGCTCTACCGTGGCGGGAGAGCGTATCCCGCGACGCTCGGATTCCAACGTGCTGGTGGTGGTGAGCGAGCTGCCGCTGGAGACGCTGCGCGCGGCGGCGGCCGTCACCAAGGCGTGGGTGGCGGAGGGGAATCCGCCTCCGATGATCTTCACCGAGCGCGAGTGGCGCTCTTCCGCCGACGTGTTCCCGATGGAGTACTCGGACATTCTCGAGCGCAACCGCGTGCTGTTCGGCGACGACGTGTTCGCGGGGATCAGCGTGTCGCCGGAGCATCTGCGGCTGCAGGTCGAGCAGGAGGCGATGGGCAAGCTGCTGCACCTCCGGCAGTCGGTCTTCGGCGCGAGCGCGGATACCCGCGCGCAGCTGGAGATACTCGAGCGGAGCTTGAGCAAGCTCATGATCCTGTTGCGGGCCGTGGTCCGGCTGCACGGCGATACACCACCGACCGATTACGAGGCGTTGAGCCGGATGGTCGCCGACCGGTCGGGGTTCGATGCCGAGTCCCTGGTCCGGGTCGTGCGCCACGTTCGGGGACAAACCAGGATTCGCGCGGGCGAAGCGGCGAAGGCGCTGGGGGACTACCTGCTCGCGGTCGAGCATTTGGCGCATCATCTGGACAGGTTTGCGAGGGGATGATGAAAAGCGCTGCGTGCTGCGTGCTGCTGAAAAACGCTGCGTGCTGCGTGCTCGCAGGGATTTGAGCGAGAGAATGCCACGGGTGTTCCGCGCGGGGAAAAGCAGTTATCAGTTGTCAGTGGTACGGCACAAACCGTGAATGCGGCACGTACTCTCTAGGACGCAGCACGCAGCACGCAGCACGCAGCGTAGTTCTACTCACAACTCATAACCGGAACCTGTGATGAACACCTCGAAACTGTACCTGGCGGTAGTGATCCCGCTGATTCTCACCGGGTGCGGTTACAACACCATCCAGCGCTACGACGAGCAGGCCGCCCAGGCCAAGCAGCAGATTGACGTCCAGCTGCAGCGCCGGGCCGATCTCGTTCCGAACCTCGTGGCGACCGTGAGGGGCTACGCGCAACAGGAGCAGACCATCTTCATCGAAGTCGCCCGCGCCCGCTCGGGGCTGCTGAACGCGATCCAGTCGGGTGGCGCGGCGGAGGCAGCGGCAGCGAACGCGCAGCTCACCGGCGCGCTCGGCCGTCTGCTCGTAACGGTAGAGAATTACCCGCAGCTCAAGTCGGACCAGAACTTCCTCCGGCTGCAGGACGAGCTGGCCGGCACGGAGAACCGGATCGCCGTCGCGCGGACGGATTACAACGCCGCAGTGAACCAGTACAACGCGTACATCCGGACGCTGCCGCAGAAGCTCACGGCGATGGTGACCGGGGCCAAGCCGCGGGAGTACTTCAATGCGCCGGGGGACGTCGCGACCCCTCCCCAGGTGGATTTCTCGCGACCCTGAGGCGGTTGCCCGGCCCGGATCAGCGGCACCGCCCCCAAACCGGCGCCGTACCGGGCCGGGACTGCCGCGCAAGTTGCCGGAAACACGCGTCACTGCCCGAACCCGACCGGCCTCGTGCCGCGGCGGGTGCGGGCTCTTCGCCGCCCTGCAGGGATTCCCCCTTGTGGAAACCGCTGTCCAGCACGATATAGAGTGGGAAGCGGATGACGGGCGTAGTAGCGGAATGACGGAGCCCTTGCTCGTTTGCCGGGACTTTGCGGCCGCCCGTAGCATCCACTTTTCCGGGGACCTTCCCGGAATAACAACGTTCGCCGTCCCGAGGAATCGGTGGCGGCAAAGGAGGGCGGTATGAAAGGCATACGCTCGTATTTTGTACTAGCGGTCTTCCTTGTCTTGCCCGGCCTGGCGGCCGCGCAGCAGGGAGCCACCATCACCGGAGTCGTTCGCAGCGAAGCCGGCGCACCCCTTCCCAGCGTGTCGGTCGTGCTGGAAGGGACCAACATCGGGGCGCAGACGCGGGACGACGGCGCGTATACCATCAGCGTGCCGGCGGCCTCGGTAAATGGCCAGGCGGCCCGGCTGATCGCCCGACGAATCGGGTATCGCCAGGCCACTGCGACGATAACCCTCACCAGCGGCACGATCCAACAGGACTTCACGCTCGCGTCGACCGCGGCCGTGCTGTCGGAGGTGGTCGTCACGGCGCTGGGAGAGCAGCGGACGCGAAGCGTTCTCGGCACCGCGCAACAGCAGGTCACCGCGACTCAGCTGAACGAGACCCGCGCACAGAACGTGATGCAGCAGATTCAGGGAAAGGTCTCCGGCATCCAGATCACTTCGCCCGGAACGCAGGGCGGCTCGACGAACGTGATCATCCGCGGTCAGAACTCGATCACGGGGAACAACCAGCCGTTGTTCATCGTCGACGGCGTGGCGGTGTCGAACGCCAACCTCGGGGGCGCGCCCTTCGTCGGCTCGAATACCATGTTCGACTACGGCAACGCGCTGAACGACCTCAATCCGGACGACATCGCGTCGCTGAGCGTGCTGAAGGGCCCGAACGCGGCGGCGATTTACGGATCGCGCGCGGCTAACGGGGTCATTATCATCACGACCCGCAAAGGCGGCGACACCGGCGGGCGGATGCGCACCGAGATCAACACCAATCTCACGTTCGAGAGGCCCGCTATCCTCCCCTCCTTCCAGAATCTGTATGGTCAGGGATTGGAAGGTGAGTTCGAGTGGGCGGACGGGAACTACGGCGGGATCAACGACGGAGTGGACGAGAGCTGGGGGCCGAAGCTCGACGGCAGATTGATTTGCCAGTTCGACAGCCCGGGCGCCGGGACCGCGAACTGCCAGCCGACGCCATGGATCGCGCATCCCGACAACGTCAAGGATTTCTTCCGGACCGGCACTACGATGTCCACGACGGTCGCGGTCAGCGGAGGCACGGACCGCGCGTCCGGGCGGCTGTCGATGGGCGCGGACAACGTCAACGGAATCTTCCCGAACAACATGTTCCAGCGGCGGACGGCTTCGCTCACGGGCAGCTTCCGCGCGAGCAGCCGGCTGACGGCGGACGGCTCGGTGCAGTACATCCACAACGCCGGACGCAACCGTCCCGGCGTCGGCTACTCGGGGCGCAATCCGCTCCAGTCGATGTTCAACTGGTACGGCCGGCAGGTCAACACGGAGTCGCTCAGACAGTACGGCAGGGGCGGCGCCACCAACGGCGGGCCCGATACGCGTGAGTTCAACTGGAATTACAGCTACCACAACAATCCGTTCTGGGTGATGCAGGAGAACCCGCAGCTCGACGATCGCGATCGGGTGATCGGATCGGTCGCGGTGAAGTACCAATTCGCGGAAGGCCTGAATGCCACGCTGCGGACGGGCTCGGACATCTACCGGCTCGGGATCCAGCAGCTGTACGCGCCCGGTGCCGAGCAGTTCATCAACCTGGCGTACAACGGCGGGTTCCGTTTCGCCAACGACTACAGAAACGACAACAGCACGGCTCTGAACTTCACGGGAAACCGTCGGCTCTCCAGCTGGCTGGACTTCAGTGGCGTCGCCGGTGGCAGCCTCCGGCGCGAGTACTTCAACGGCAACAGCCAGCAGACGACGGGGCTCGTCGTGCCGCGGGTTTACAACCCGTCCAACGCGGCGATCGCGCCCGCTATCGACCAGCAGATCGTCCGGCGGCACGTGCGGGGCATCTATGGATCGGCCGCCTTCACGATCAGGGATTTTTGGACCATCGAGGGCACGGCGCGCAACGACTGGTCGTCGACGCTTCCGGTCGGCGCCAACTCCTACTTCTATCCGTCGCTGAACACTTCCTTCGTGGTGACGGACGCTTTCCCGGCCATGCAGAACTCGGTGCTGAACTCGCTCAAGCTCCGCGGCGCGGTCGCCCGGGTCGGCAGCGACGCTCCGGTGTATTCGCTCGTGCCGGTGTTCCTCGGCGAAGCACAGAGGTTCGGTACGCAGCCGCAGTACAGACTGGACACGCGCCTGGCTAATGCCGGCCTGAAACCGGAGATAACGCGCTCCGACGAGGTCGGCGCCGAGCTGTCGATGTTCGGCAACAGGTTGACTTTGGACGCCAGCGCATACAGCAAGTCGACGACGAACCAGATCTTCGACGTGGAGATCTCGGGGGCCAGCGGCTTCGACAGGAAGTGGGTCAATGCCGGCGAGATCAGCAACAAGGGACTCGAGGCGCTGGTGTCGCTCGACATCATGCAGACGCCGAGATTCGGCTGGACTTCCACGTTCAATTACGCGCGGAATCGCAGCCAGGTAGTCGATCTCGCGCCCGACGTCGAGACGATCGTGCTCGGGCGCGGCGGCTTCGGCGACGTCATCGTCGAGGCCCGGAAAGGCGAGCCGTACGGCGCCATCCGGGGTTATGCGTATGCGCGGGACGACGACGGCAACATTCTCGTCGAAGACGGATATCCCGTCAGAGAGAACACTCTGTCGGTGCTGGGCAACATCCAGCCGAACTGGACGGGCGGATGGGCCAACCAGTTCACCTTCGGCAGGTTCTCGTTGAACTCGCTGCTCGACATCAAGCGCGGTGGCAAGCTGTACAGCGTCACCAACATGTTCGGCGAGTATGCCGGCGTGCTCGAGAGCAGCCTGCTCGGGCGGGAAGACGATTGGGACTCGCCGGGCGTTCTCGTCGAGGGGATAGACGTAGCGACCGGGCTGCCAAACACGCAGCTGATCAGCGCCGAGGAGTATTTCCACGGCCTCTTCGCGTACACCGAGCGGTACGTGTACGACGCGAGCTACGTGAAGCTTCGCGAGCTGCGGTTGTCGTACAACCTGCCGGCCAGCTGGGCGAGCAGGTTCCTCAGTGCGCGGGAAGCGAGCATCGCGTTGACCGGACGGAATCTCAAGATGTGGACGAATGTTCCGAACATCGACCCGGAGTTCGCTTACAGCAGCCGGAACGATCAGGGTATCGAAGTCAACATGTCGCCGAATCCGCGCAGCATCGGCTTCAACCTCCGGATCGTCCCATGACGCATATAACTGGAGACGCCAACACCATGCGCTATAGCAATCCCGGATCGCGAACCAGGATCTTTGGACTCGCGGGTCTCGGTGCCGTGCTCCTGCTCGGTGTCGCGGCATGCGACGCCGACAGGCTGACCCGGGTCAACGAGGACCCGAACAACCCGACGTCGGCTCCGCCGCAAGCGGTGTTCACGTACGCCACGCGCATCGCGATGCAGCGCTGGTTCGGGAGCAATCCGACGAACATGCGCGGTCCGGTGCTGACCGCGCAGCACCTCGCCCAGGTACAGTACCCGGATGAAGACCAGTACCTGCGGCTCGGCGGGGAAGTCACCAACAACAGCTTCATCTTCACATACGCGCAAGAGCTGAAGAACTTCCAGGCCGTAATCGACGCCGGAAAGACGGCCACGCAGCCGCTGCTATGGGGTCCTCCTCAAATCATGCGGAGCCTGATATTCGGCTACGTGACCGACGTTTGGGGTGACGTGCCGTACTCGCAGGCACTCCAGGGAGACGCTACTGACGCGCTAATCCAACCGGCGTACGACGCGCAGAAGGACATTTACACCGGTCTCTTCCGCGATCTCGCCGAGGCCGTGACCGCCATCGCCGGCGGCTCCGGCCAGACTCTCGGCAATGCCGACCCGATCTTCGCCGGGAACAGCCTGAGGTGGCAGCGGTTCGGCAACTCCCTCCGCGCCCGCCACGCCATGCGGCTCGCCAACGTCGATCCGACCACGGCGCGAGCGGAGCTCACGGCCGCCATCGGCGCGCCCGGCGGCTTGCTGGCGTCGAACGCCGACAACGCGCAGATGAACTGGCCGGGAGACGGCATCTACGACAACCCGTGGGCGGTCAACAACCGCACCCGCGACGATCACCGGCTGTCGGATCGTCTCATGGGCCAGATGCTGCCAGTGAATGATCCCCGCATACCGGTGTATGCGCAGCCGACGCTCGCGGACCCGACCGTGTATGCCGGAATGCCCAATGCTCTCACGGCGTCCGAGGCCGGGAATTACTCTCTTATCTCGTCGCGTCCGGGCAGGGTTTTCTATTCCACGGACCGGTTCTGCTCCGGTTGCACCGGTCTTACCGGCCAGAGGTTCCCGTCGTTCGTCCTGACCTACGCCGAAGTGTCGTTCATCCTGGCCGAGGCGGTGGAACGGGGCTGGATCACGGGGAGCGCGGCGGCGTACTATACGCAGGGAATCCAGGCGTCCATGGCGCAGTGGGGCGTGACCGACGCCGCTGCGATCGCCACCTTCCTCGCCCGTCCGGAGATCGTATACGCCGGCGGTACGGCTGGACACGGCCAGATCGCGCTGCAGAAGTGGATCGCTCTTTACGGCGAGGGCGTCCAGGCGTGGGCGGAATGGCGCCGGACGTGCGTGCCGGCAACGGTCAAGCCGGGACCCGCCGCGATCATCGGTACGGTCCCCCGGCGGTATCAGTATTCCGTTCGCGAGAAATCAGTCAACACGGCCAACGTGGATGCCGCTATTGCCAGGCAGGGGCCGGATGAGTTCACGACCCGGATCTACTGGGACACGAGCCCAACCGACGCGCCGACGTACCCCGGAGCAAGCTGCGGGGTGAGGTAAATACCGTCGTTTGAAACAGAAAAGCCCCTCCGAAGTGGAGGGGCTTTTTTGTGGGACCGCTTGCCCTTACCAGGACCGACAACGCGCCGTCAGCGTGTCCAGACGAGAATGAGCCCGCACAACCGGTTCCCCCGCTCCATGTACTGCGCCGGCACTCCGGCGGAAGACGGATAAAACTCGATCGCGCCGATCTCCGTGGGCTGAACCACCTCGTCCAGCTCCGCGCCCGGAACACGCTGCCCGTCCACCCAGACCATCGGCTGGCAACCTCGAACGCGAATGGTATTCCCGTACAGGTTGGCGGACCGGATGGTGGTTCCCGGCACCGTTCGAAACAGATCGCTGGGGTTGGCGGGACCGAGGCGGCGAATGTCCTTGTGTTCCAGAAAACGTCCGAATGAAGCCCGCTGCCGCTTCCGCTCGTAGAACGAGCGATATCTCTCGTCCTCCGCAGCGGTGTTGATGGTGACGTCCGTCAACTGCGATGGAAGCTCGACCAGCACGATCTCGCTCACGCTGGGGTGTCCGCCGGGCCCGACGACCATATCGATCGTTTGCGCCGCGTACCCGATCCGGCGGAAGTGCAGCATCACCTGGCCCGCCGCCACGCGCCCGAACGTGAACCGGCCGTTATCTCCCGACAGGACCGTGTGGACTACGGCCGCGTCGCGAATGAGGACGACTTCGACGAGGCCCAACGGGCGATTCGATCCATCGACGATGGTGCCCTTGAGCTCGTAGGACGGCGCCGGCGCGGCGGGCGTCGCTTGCGCCGAAAGAGACTGCGGCGTAGAGAAAGCTGCCGCCAATGCGGCCGTGCCGAGATACCGCGCAATCATGCTGCCACCTCCAGGGGCTTCCTCTTCATCGTTGCGCCCGGCTCCGCGACTGTCAAGTGTTCTTCATTCCCGGACGCGGCGGGGGCCGCGTTGGACGCCCCGGCGAGCGCGCTCTATCTTCCGGAAGCCGGGAGGGTCGTGTCCGTTCCGGCAGAAGGACTTACGCCAGGACACGGTAGGAGCATGTCATGTCGCGCCAAGGGATTTTCACGGTTGCCGCTCTCACTCTGATCGCCACGGCCTGCGCTTCCGTGCCGCCGGGCGTGGACACGGCTCCCGGCCGATCGCGAAACTTCATTCCCCAGGAAGAGATCCGCGCCCAGGTCTCGGGGACGGCTCTCGATGCGGTGCGTGTGCTGCGTCCAACGTGGCTGGTCAAGCGGGGACCGCAGAGCGTCAGCTTCGAGGCCGATATCTGGGTGTATCTCGACCGTGCCCGCCTCGGAGGAGTAGAGTCCCTCCGGGAGATAGCCGCCGGAAACGTCGCATGGATGGAATTCCTCAATCCCGCCGCGGCCAACTACCGCTTTGGCGCGGGTCACCCGCATGGGGCGATCGTCGTGTCCCTCAGCGACCCGGCTGGGAGGTAGACGGGGGGGCTTCCTTGGGGAAGAGCGGCGGCCCTTTCGCCACCCTCCACCCGCTCGGATCGATCCTCTCGATCTCCGCGAACCGCACCGCGTTCACGTCGCCCGGCGCGCCGAGCGCGTGCCACAGCTCCTGGGATTTCGCCGGCATGAACGGCGCGAGGTAAACCGCGTGTCGCGCGAGCTGCCGGATCAGCGATGCCAGCACTGCGTGGAGCTCGCCGGCCTTTGCCGGATCCTTGGCCAGCCTCCACGGCGCTTGCCGGTCAACGAACTCGTTGCCGCGCGCGACCGTCGCCCACACGCTCTTGAGCGCTTCGTGCAGCAGATACCCGCGCGAGCCGTCCATGGCCGAGTGGTACGCCGCGTAATCGCGCGCATCGGCGGCGTCCACCTCGTTCGGCGCGCCCGCGGGAACCACTCCGCCGCAGTACTTCTCCACCATGGCCACGGTACGGCTCGCGAGATTGCCCAGCGCGTTGGCGAGCTCGGAGTTGTACCGCTCCTCGAACCGCTCCCAGGAAAATGACCCGTCCGCGTCGAACGGGATCTCGCGCATCAGATAGTAGCGGAGCGCGTCGGCCCCGTACCGGTCGATCACTTCGTCGAGGTCGAGCCGGACCCCGGATGACTTGCTGAATCGCTCGCCGCCCAGCAGCACGAAGCCGTGGGCCCACACGCGCTCCGGCAGCGGCAGCTCCGCGGCCTGCAGCATCGCCGGCCAGACGACCGCGTGCAGCCGGGTGATGTCCTTGCCCACGATGTGCAGCTGGGCCGGCCAGCGGTCGCGATAGCCGGCGTCAGGGTAGCCGGTCGCGGTCAGATAGTTCGGCAGAGCGTCGAACCAGACCCACGTGCCCTGCTCGGCGGCGGCGGGATCGGCCGACTGGAGCGGGAAGGGAATTGCCCAGCTCAGCCGCGCGCGCGAGATCGAGATGTCCTCCAGCCCCTGCTCGAGCAGCGAGCGGATCTCGTTGCGCCGCGTCTCCGGTTGGAGGAACTCGCGGCGCTCCCCGATCAGCCGCTGGAGAAAGTCGGCGTACTTCGTGAGCCGGAAGAACCAGTTGCGCTCCTCGGTCCATTCCAGCTCGCGCGTCGGATGGTCCACGCACCGGCCGTCGACGATCTCGTTGTCGCGCTTGAACAGCTCGCACCCCACGCAGTACCAGCCCTCGTAGCTCTGCTCGTAGAAATCGTCGGGGTTGTTCTCGTGAATGCGCTTGATGAGCGCGCGCACGCCCTTCCGGTGCGCGGCGTCCGTGGTTCGGATGAACTGGTCGTGCGAGATGTCCAGCCGCCGCCACATCGCGAGGAACTTCGCCGCGATATGGTCCACGAACTCCTGCGGAGGGATGCCGCGATCGGACGCCGCCTGCGCGACCTTCTGCCCGTGCTCGTCCATCCCTATGAGGAAGTGCACGTCGTCGCCCCGCATGCGGTGGTACCGCGCGATCACGTCCGCGCCGATCTTCTCGAAGGCGTGCCCGTGGTGTGGGTCGCCGTTGGCGTAGTCGATCGCGGTCGTGAGGTAAAATCTCGCCAAGCTCAGTCGCCTTGCTTGGGACCGCGGTTCCTGCGCCCGCCGCGGCGGCCCCGCCGCCGGCGTCGCGCCGTCTGCGCGGAATCCTCGCCGGACGCGGGCGACGGTTGCGGCGCCATGTCTGGAGCAGGCGCGGCCGGCTCGACGGCGCCCGTCTCCTCGGCGATCAGCTCATCCACTAGCGCGAGATCGTCCGCCATCTCGGCCGTCTCCATGGAGTCCGCGGCCGCGACCGCGGCGGACGGCGACACGAACCCGGTCTCGAGCGAGAACTGAGCGAGCGTCAAGACCCGCTGCTCGCCCTCGGCCGCGCGCAGCGTGACCCGCTCCTGGAAGATGTCGTTGGCGACGATTTTCTCTTCACCCGTCGATGTGGTGAACGTCCGGCCTTCCTTGGGGAACCGCTTCCGCGCGGTCACGTACATCTCGTGCTCGTATCTCAGGCAGCACATCAGCCGGCCGCACGCGCCCGAGATCTGCGATGGATTGAGTGACAGCCGCTGGTCCTTGGCCACGCCGAGGTTGACGGGCCGCAGCTCGGGGAGCCACGACGCCGAGCAGTATTGCCGGCCGCAGCGCCCGATGCCGTCGAGCCGCTTGGCCTCGTCGCGCACGCCGATCTGCTTCAGCTCTATCCGAGTCTTGAACAGCGACGCGAGGTCGCGCACGAGGTTGCGGAAATCGACGCGCTTTTCGGCCGTGAAGTACAGCGTGAGCTTGCGCCGGTCCCACTGCCACTCCGCGTCCGAGATCTTCATCTGGAGCCCGGCGCCTTTCACCTTCTCGGCGGCTTGCCGGCGCGCGTCGGCGCTGAGCTTTTTCATGCTGCCGGCCTGGCGCACGTCGGCTTCGTTGGCGATCCGCAACGCGCGGCGCGCGGGCGCGGCGGGCTCGTTCGTCCCGGGAGAATAGCCGCAGCCGTGGGCGCAGCCGCGGCTGCGCTTCTCCGCCAGCTCGCCGACCGCGTGCACGTAGCCGAAGTCCTCGCCGCGATCGGCGTCGACGATGACCGGCGCCTTGAGCGGCGGCGGCTCGGATTCCGGCCACTCGAAGAACTCCTTTCTGTTGCCGCTGAAGGCCACTTCAATGAGATGAGTCATTTGCAAGCGGTGACTAGTGACTAGTGACTAGTGACTAGTGTAAGCGGAACGACAGGAAAAGCTCGGCATGGGGTAGTTGTTGTTACTAGTCACTAGTCACTAGTCACTAGTCACTTCTACTCGCTCCATTGCCCGATTCGCAGAAATTTCTGTCGTCGGCGCCGAACCAGCTTCTCCGGCCGGTATTTGCGCAGCTCTTCCAGGTGCCGCATCAGTGCCTCCTGCACCGCGGCGGCGGCCACCTCGTGGTTGGCGTGCGCGCCGCCGGGCGGCTCGGGAATGATCTCGTCGATGACCTTGAGCGGAAGCAGGTCGGGCGCGGTGATCCGCAGCGCGGACGCAGCGCGGTCGCGCAGCTCCTGGTTCTTGCCGTCGGCCTTCCACAGGATCGCGGCGCACCCCTCGACCGTGATCACCGAGTAGACCGCGTTCTCCAGCATCAGCACCCGGTCCGCCACCGCGAGCGCGAGCGCCCCGCCGGAGCCGCCTTCGCCGATGATGGTGGCCACGATCGGCACCATGAGCTGGCTCATCTCCAGCAGGTTCCGGGCGATCGCTTCCGACTGGCCCCGCTCCTCGGCGCCGAGTCCCGCCCAGGCGCCGGGAGTGTCCACGAACGTCAGCACCGGGACGTGGAACTTCTCGGCCAGCTTCATCAGTCGCAGCGCCTTGCGGTATCCCTCGGGATGCGGCATCCCGAAGTTGCGCTTGAGATTCTCCTTGGTGTCGCGGCCGCGCTGGTGGCCGATGATCATCACCGTCTCGCCGTCGAGCCTGGCCCATCCCCCGATGATGGCGGCGTCCTCGCGGAACGCGCGATCGCCGTGCAGCTCGATGAAGTCGGTGAAGATGAGCCGGATGTAATCCTCGGTGAACGGGCGCTTGCTGCTCCGCGCCACCTGCACGCGCTGGATGGGCGTGAGGTTGCGATACACCTCGGCGCGCATCTCCGCGAGCTTCGCCTCCAGCGTGGCGACTTCCTCGTCCACGCTCAGTTGGCCGTCGCCCGCGGCCTTGCGCAGGTCCTCGATCCGCCGCTCCAGCTCGGCGATCGGCTTCTCGAATTCCAGAGTGACTCCCGTGCTCACTGGTTCGCCCGCACGACTTTGACGCGGTCGTTGCCGACGAGCGCGCGCAGCTCCGCGATCGACGGCCCGTCGGCCGACACGGTGAATGTGCGCGATCGGAACGCCGCCCGCTCGCCGTTGCCGTCGCTCCACCGGATCTCGATGGGCGCCGAGCCCGGATGGTGGCTGATCACCTCGCGCAGCTCGTCCGCCAGCGCCGGGGTCGCGTGCTGCCCGAGCGTCAGCTCGAGCTGCACGGCGACCTGGCCGTCGGCCCGCAGATCCGTCATCGGCTTCACCGACTCCACGACGAAGAGCGGATTGTCCGCGGTCTGATCGCGCCGCGCGTAGGCGCCGCGCAGCAGCACCGGCACGTCCGTCCGGAGCTGCGTGGACAGCGACGCCCACTTCTCGGGAAACACCATCACTTCCGCGGATCCCGAGAAATCCTCGATGATCAGCCGCGCGAACTCGGCCCCGGTCCGCTTGCTCAGCTGCTTCTTCACGGAGGTGACCACGACGCAGAGCGACATGGTCTCGGGAGCCCATGTTCCCAGGTTCGCCACGGTATGAGTCGCGAACAGCTCCGCCTCGGCGCGAAACGGGTCGAGCGGATGGCCGGAGATGTAGAAGCCGAGGATCTCCTTCTCGCGCGTGAGACGCTCGCTCTCGGTCCAGGGCGCGACGGCGGGAAGCTGCCGCGGCGCGCGCACCTCGCCGCGCTCGGTCTCGGCCGGGCCGCCGAACAGCGACACCTGGCCGGACCGCTTGTCGTCCTGGTGCAGCGAGCCCTCGCGGATCGCCGCGTCGAGGCCGGCGAAGATCTGCGCCCGGTGCGCGCCCAGCGAATCGAGCGCGCCGGCCAGCGTGAGCGCCTCGAACACCCGCTTGTTGCACACGCGCAGGTCCACCCGCTCGCACAGGTCGTACAGCGACTCGAACGGCTTCTCGCCGCGAGCGGCGAGTATCGAGTCGATCGCGGAATGTCCCACGTTGCGCACCGCGCCCAGGCCGAAGCGGACCTTCCGCTCGCCGACTACGGTGAACTTGTACCCCGACTCGCTCGCGTCGGGCGGCAGCACGTCGAGCCGCATGTCGCGCGCTTCCGCGATGTACTTCACCACGCTGTCCGTGTCGCCGATCTGCGACGACAGCAGCGCCGCCATGAACTCGGCGGGGAAGTGCGTCTTGAGCCAGGCGGTGTGGTAGCCGATGATCGAGTACGCGACTGAGTGGCTGTTGTGAACGATGACGTCGTTCGCGACGAAGTTATGCGTGCCGGGCACTTCGAGATCGTAAGTCCGCATTTCTCCCAGCAACTCGATCGCGTCAACTCGGTCCCACAGGACGTCTCCCTCCGCGAGTCGCCGGAGTTCGGCGTCGTCGAAGTATGCGGCCAGGCGGCCGACTGTCGCACGCGTGAAGCCGATCTTGTGCGGGTTCGTTCCGGCGGGAGTGAAGTCGCGCGACGACACATCTGCGCCCGACTCGACTTGAGCCCATGTCGAGCCGGCCCGCACTTTGGCCGCGCGCACCAGGCTGCGCGCGGCTACCGGCACGACATCCTTGGACGGACCGTAGACCGGGGTGTCGAGGATTAGCTCCGCGACCAAACGCCGCCGCTCGGCATTCAGGAACCGAGACGCGATGTGGCTGGAGAAGAGCCGCAGGTTGTCGTTGCCGGTAACGAAGACCTGATAGCCCGTTTTGTGCGCGCCTCGGTAGCGGAACTGCACGCATCGGATTCGCGCGATGATCCCAAGGCGGAGCAGCAGGTGCTGCACCTGCAGCCCGAGGCGCTTCGAGGACGTAGCATAATAGGCGTTCCGATCGAGCGTGTTGACGTGACCGTCGCCCGCCCACATCCTGCTCAGCAGCAGGCCAATCTGCCGGTTGTTAAGTGCGAAAGCCGCACCGGGAACTTCCTTGTGAACCGCCGTTTTACCGAGCATGCCGAGCAGGCGGGCCCACTCGAAAATGCCGGACGGCTGCGTACGATCGATGCGACGGGTGTAAACCGAATCAGTCCCCTTGTGTGGCTTCGTCGTGCACGCCACGTTGGAGAACTGCTCGGCTGCCGCGACGAAGTCCCCCACCTCTGCGGAGTCCTGGTTGTAGAAGTACACACCAGTCGGGTGGCATAGGTTGCCTTCGGCGAGCAGGTGTCCAAGCGCGATCACTTCGTGTTCGGGCCATTCGACGGTGCCTTCTACAGGAAGAGATCGGGGCACCGCGATGTGCTCGCCGATTGCGAGGTCCCCAAGTTCGCGCCAGCCATCGAAGGTCAGGAACGGGTGGTTCGCCGTCGCGTCAATCTCTCGTCCCGATTCCGTCCGCAACCGATAGACCGTTTTGATGCCGTTGTCCATCACCGTCGCAACCCGGCCGTGCTGGAGCTTGAGCGATGCGGGATCGCATGTGACGACATGGTCAAGTTTGGCTGCCGCGGTGTACAGATCCTCAATACGAACAAGTCGTCCTGTTGCGGCGTCGAGGATCTCCGCGTGCCCTGGCAGACACTTGTTGAAGCCGTACCGGCCGAACGTCTCGAGCTGGCCGGAGATCTCCTCGATGATCGAGCGGTCGTAGCCGCGCGCGACGGCCTTCTCGACGAACTTGCCGAGCTCCTCGCGGATCAGCTCCGCGTCCTTCTTGCCGACGGCCTTCCGCAGCACGTCCGCTTCCGCGAGCGAGATCCCGGCGAGCGTCTGCGCGATCCGCATCACCTGCTCCTGATACGTGATCACGCCGTACGTCGGCTCGAGGATGTCGCGCAGCTCGGGCAGCCGGTAAGTCACCGGCTCCTCGCCGCGCTTCCGGCGGCAATAGACCTTGTGCATCCCGGCGTCGAGCGGGCCCGGACGCATCAGCGCGTTGGACGCGACCAGGTCGTCGAACCGGTCGCAGCGCATGTTGCGAACCATGTCCGTCGCCAGCGGCGACTCGAACTGGAACACGCCGGCCGTGCGTCCGCTCCGCAGCATGCGGTAGGTCTCGGCGTCGTCGAGCGGCAGCGTGGCGAGGTCGGGCGCCGAGCCGGTGCGCGCGCGGATCGACTTGAGCGTGTCGTCGATGACGGTCAGCGTCGTGAGGCCGAGGAAGTCCATCTTCAGCATGCCGGCCTTCTCGAGCGCGTTCATGTCGTATTGGGTGACGACGATCGTGTCGTCGTCCGAGGCGAGACCAGCGGCGCCCCTGGACGCCGTCGTGCACACCGGCACGTACTCGTCCAGCGGGCCGGGCGCGATGACGACGCCCGCGGCGTGCACCCCAGCGTGGCGCGACAGGCCCTCGAGCTTGACCGCGTACTCGAGCAGCTCCCGGTAGCGCGCCTTCCGCTCGCGCGCCTCCTTCGTGTCGTCGCGCGATTCGGCGTACAGCAGCCGCACCTCGGGAACGCGCTCCATCGCCTCGCGCACGGTCAGCGAGAAGTTCGGCGCGTTGGGGATCAGCTTGGCGAGGTCGTCGGTCTCTTTCGGGGTGAAGCCGAGCGCGCGGCCGACGTCCTTCACCGCCGCGCGGGACTTGAGCGTGCCGAACGTGATTATCTGTCCCACGGAGTCGCGCCCGTATTTCTGCCGGACGTACTCGATCACCTCGCCGCGGCGCTCGAAGCAAAAGTCCACGTCGATGTCCGGCATCGACACGCGCTCGGGGTTCAGGAAGCGCTCGAACAGCAGGTCGAAACGGAGCGGGCACACGTCGGTGATCCTGAGCGAGTACGCCACCAGCGAGCCGGCCGCGGAGCCGCGCCCGGGGCCGACCGGGATCCCGCGGTCGCGCGCCGCCTTGATGAAGTCGTACACGATCAGGAAGTAGCCGGCGTAGCCGGTGCTCGTGATTACGCCCAGCTCGTAGTCGAGCCGCTCGCGCACTTCCGGCGGCAGCGGCGCGTCGGCGGCCGCGCCGGGCAGATACCGCTCGCGCGCGCCCTCGGTCGCGAGCCGGATGAGCAGGTCGTTCTCGGTCCCGACCCCGGGCGGCAGCGGGAACGACGGGACCTGGTACTTCTTGGACAGCGCGATCGATGATTCCTCCGCTATCCTGAGGGTGTTCTCCAGGACGTCGGGCCGGTCGGGGAATCTCGCGGCGACCTCGTCGGCGCTCTTGAAGTAGAGCCCCTCGTCGTAGTGCATGCGGTCGGGCTCCGCTCGCTCGCGGCCGAGTCCGATGCAGAGCAGCACGTCGTGCGCGTCGTGATCTTCGCGCCGGAGGAAGTGCGAGTCGTTGGTGGCGACGACCGGGAGATTCAGCTCGGCCGCGAGCTTGAAGACGCGCTCGTTGAGCGCCGCCTGGTTGGGGCTGTCGTGCGCCTGGACTTCGAGGTAATACCGGTCGCGGAAGACGTCGGCATACCACGAAGCGGCTTCCCGGGCGGCGTCGTAGTCGTCGTTGAGCAGCGACACGGCCACCTCGCCGGCCATGCACGCGGAGGAAACGACGATCCCCTCGCTGTACCTGGCCAGGAGCTCCCGGTCCACGCGCGGCTTGGCGTAGAAGCCCTCGGTGTAGGCCAGGGACGAGAGCTTGACCAGGTTCTTGTAGCCCACGGCGTCGCGCGCCAGCAGAACAAGGTGGTAGTAGGGCTTCGAGCGGAGGTCGGTGCGGGCCTTGAGCCGCCTGTCGCCGGGCGCGACGTAGGCCTCCATGCCGATGATCGGCTTGATGCCGGCCTTCCTGGCCTGCTCCTGGAAGTCCCATGCCCCGTGCAGGTTGCCGTGATCGGTGATCGCGAGCGCTGGCTGCTCGAACTCCAGCGCCCGCGATATCAGGTCGCCTATCCGGTTAGCGCCGTCGAGAAGGGAGTACTCCGAATGGCAGTGGAGATGGACGAAGGACACCCCGGAAATCTAGCTGCGATTCTATCGGCCCATGGTCAGATTGCCGCAGCTGACGACGTTGTTCAGCTGCGCGCCACCGTTGTACACGTTGACATGGTAGCTGCCCGTGGTCGGGAGCGTCAGCCATATCTCCATGTCCAGCTCGCCCCGGCCATTATTGCCGATCTCGATGACCGGGAACGTCTGCAGGCCCGCGACCGGGAGGGCGCCGCTGCCGCAGCGGCCGGACACGATCGCCCACTGCATCTGCGAGGCGTTGCGGACGTCGGTCGAGACGATCATTCGTACCCGCGCGCGATTTGTGCCTGCCTCCGACAGGAACACCGAGCCCGTGGTCTTCTGTTGGGACGTGGGAGCTGCCATGGCGGTACGCTGCTGCGTCGCCTGGAGCATGGTCTGCCAGCGCGTCGGCGTGCCCGCGGCCGCAATCGCGGCCGCGCGGTCGTTGGACGACGCGGGCGCCTCGACGGCGGGGGGCGTGCTGGCGCAGCCGGCGATGGCGGCGATCGTCAGGAGTCCCGTGCTGATTCGACGTAGATGCATATTCACCTGCGGAAGTTGTAGATGAGTTGACGGAACGTCCGTTGCTCGCTGCTTACCCCATACGACTAGGGTCGGTGCCGAAGCTTGTCAAATAAAGCGTCAGCCGGAGCCCGGAAGCCGATATCGAAGCGCAGATACGCAATCTATACGGCGATCTCGCTGGTCCTCCCGTTCGCGCTGCTCGGCCTCCTGGAGCTGGGCCTGCGCGTGGCGCGTCCGGACGGCGGCCTGCCGCTGTTCGAGAGGGCGGCGTTCGTCCGCGGCGATTATCTGGTCGCGAGCCGGTCGGTTGGGCAGCGGTGGTTCGGTGGAGTGCGCAACGCGCCCGCGCCTCCCGCCGAGCCTTTCTCGCGCGTCAAGCCCGCGCGCGCGTTTCGAGTGTTCGTGCTGGGCGAGTCCACTACCGCGGGCTTTCCCTATCCCCGCAACGGGACGTTCTCCCGGCTCCTGCGCGACATGCTCACCGACGCGCTCCCCGGCGACTCGGTCGAGGTCGTGAACCTCGGCGTCGCCGCGACCAACAGCTTCGCGATGCTGGACATGGCGGGCGAGATCGTCGCGCAGCAGCCCGACGCGGTGCTGGTCTACGCGGGGCACAACGAGTATTACGGCGCGCTCGGCGCGGCATCGCGCGTGGAGATCCCCGGTGGCGCCGGCGCGGTCAGGCTCTATCTCGGACTGCTGCGGTTCCGCACGGTCCTGGCGGCGCGCGGCGCTCTGACGGCGCTGACCGGTCGCCGCGGCGAAACGGAAACGGACCTCGAAGCGGCGAGCCTGATGGAGATACTCGCCCGCGACCGTGAGGTCCCGCTGGGGGGCGAGCGGTACGCCGCCGGCTTGCGCCAGTTCGAGACGAACCTGGCCGCGCTCGTGCGCGCGTTCAGGCGGGAAGGAATCCCCGTCTTCGTGGGGAGCCTCGTCAGCAACCTGCGCGACCAGCCGCCGTTCGCCTCGGAGACGAACCGGCTGCCGGATGGCGCGGCCGCCGTGTTCGACAGCGCGCGGGCCGCGCTGGCGGGCGGTGACAGCGCCGGCGCCGCGCGGTTGTTCGCGCGCGCGCGCGATCTCGATGTGGTGCGCTTTCGCGCGCCCGGCGAATTCAATGAAGTGATCCGGCGGATCAGCGGCGCCACCGGCGCTACGTACGTGCCGGTGGCGGAAGCGTTCGAGCGAGGCTCACCCGCCGGCGTCCCCGGATCCGAGCTGCTGCTGGAGCACGTCCACCCGAACCGCGCGGGCTACGCCCTCATCGGCCGCGTGTTCCTCGACGCGATCGCGGCGAGTCGCGTGCTCGGCGGCCGGACCGACCGCTCCCGGGTGCGGCCGCTGAGCGAGTATGCCGCGAGGACGACGCTGACCGCGTTCGACGAGCGGATCGCGCATCACCTGGTGCGCACGCTGGGCTCCCGCTGGCCGTTCGTGCCGGTCGAGCGGCAGGTGGATTATCGCGGGACCTACGTTCCCGCGGATCTGCTCGACAGCCTCGCGTTCGACGTCTCGCGGGGCGCGCCGTGGGAGGCCGCGAAGCTGAGACTCGCCGCGGATTACGAGCGGCGGCGGCAGTACGATTCGGCGGCCGCGGAGTATGCCGGACTCGCTCGCGACGCGCCGTTCTTCGACGAGCCGCTCAGGCTCCTTGCGCGCGCCCTCGCTCTCGCGGGGAGGGAGGCTGCCGCCGACTCCGCCCTCCGGCGCGCCGTCTCCATCCGGCCCACAGCGGACGCGCTCGCCCAGCTCGGAGCCACCGCTGTGAACCGCCGGGAGCTCGGCGAGGCGATCGCATTTTTCCGCCGCTCGCTCGCGCTGGCGCCCAACCAGCCGGAAGTGCTGTATCAGCTTTCTCTCACATATGGCATGGCGAACGACATTCCGCAGGCGCGAGCGACCGCGGCGCAGCTGCAACGGCTGAGCCCGGGTCATCCCGGGCTGGCCGACTGGCTCGCGAGTCTGGGATTTCGCTGACGGCGAAACAGATTGCTCTTGACTGGCCGGGGCGAGCGCAACATCGGTAGGGGTGTCGTGTATTGATGGACTGGAGGTCTTTGTGACGCGACGCACATCAGCGCCAAGCCGCACGTACGCCATCTGGATCGCCCTGTTGATCGGCGCGGTCTCCTTCATACCCTCCGCGGCTTTCGCGCAGGCCGTGAGCGGCACCGTCGTCGATTCACTGGGCGGCGCGATCACCGGCGCCCACGTTTCCATAGAGGGAACCAGCGCGGCCACCATAACCGACGATGGCGGCGCGTTTCGCTTTCAGCGCGTTCCTCCCGGCACCATCACGCTGAACGTCCGCCGGCTTGGTTACAGGCAGCGGTCGGTCACCGTGGAATCCGGCGGGCCTGGTGCAACGGGCATCGTCATCCGACTGGTCGCCGTGCCGGAGGTGCTGCCGACGGTGGAAGTCGTTCGCAAGCCCGAGGTGTTCGAGCCGCGGCTCGCGGGATTCAACGCCCGCCGCGAGAGGCGCGTCGGCCATTTCATCACGCGGGATCAGCTGGACCGGCACGATTCTCCGCGGTTCGCGGACGCTCTCCGGACGATCCCCGGTGTGGTCGTGCGTCCCCTCCGGGGGTCCGGCGGGGGCAGGACGATCGCCATCCGCGGCAACTGCTCGCCGCTCGTCTTTTTTGACGGCTTCCCCGCGGCGGCCGGACCGGTCGATCTCGACATGATCGATCTCGCCAGCGTCGAAGGGATCGAGGTGTATTCGGGACTCGCCACGGTCCCGCCGGAGTTCCGCAGCATCCAGGGTACGGAGCGGTGCGGAGTGATAGCCATATGGTCGAGACCCTTTCGGCCGCGGCCGCGGCGACTCGCCGAAGCCCGGGCAGGGGAGCTGGACCGCGCGGTGGCCTCGCCAGCGGTTTATACCGCCGCCGAGGTGGACGAGCCGGCGATCCTGGTGCCTGGCAGCGTGGAGCCAGCCTATCCTGACACGCTCTGGCAGGCGGGTTTGAGCGGCCGGGTCGTCGCGGAGTTCATCGTCGGGGCCGACGGGGTGATCGAGCAGGGCACGTTCAGCGTCGCTTCCACGACCCACCCCTACTTCTCGGCGGCGGTTCGCGCGGCGCTCGAAAGCGCCATCTTTAGATCTGCTAGATTGGCAGGCAAGGCTGTCCGGCAGCTCGTTCAAGTACCATTTGTTTTCGACCGTACACAGCCGACCCCGGGACAGGAGTCGCAGCCCGACGGGAGCCGTTCCTAGGGAACTGCGGCAAGGCCGGCCGGGCGGACGCTTCGGCTCCTCGCGGGGTCACGAGATAATCCTTGCGGAACGCCAGTCCCCGGCGGCATGTTGTGGGGCATCCCCCTACGAATCGCTCCGGTTCGCGCGGGCGGCAACTTCTCGAGCTGTTCATGAATCGGTACGTCAGGCATGCGTTGCCCGCGCATGTCCGGTGCATCGCTTCATACAGCCCGAGGCTTTTTGGCTTTCACCAGTGGTACCAGGAGGATCGAGCATGACAAGACTCGCACGTACGCGAATCACCGTCCCGCTCTTCGCGCTTGCACTGAGCCTGTTTGGTGCTCAGGAAGCGCAGACGCAGGCGGCGGTCATCACAGGTCGGGTGACCAACGAACAGGGCGCGCCGATTCCGGGCGCCAACGTCGCCATCCGGACTCTCGGAGTCGGGGCGCAGGCTGACGCCAGCGGCGACTACTCATTCACCGTGCCGGACGCGCAGGCGAACGGCCAAACGGTCGCCGTGACCGCCAGATTCATCGGCTTCACGCCGGCCACGCGCAACATCGCGCTGACCGCCGGAACGCAGACGGTGAACTTCTCCCTCCGCGCCGATCCGTTCCGCCTCGAAGAGGTGGTCGTGACGGGTGTCGCCACCGGGACGTCGCAGAAGAAGCTGACGTTCTCGGTCGCCACGGTCACTGAAGCTCAGATGAAGGAAGTTCCGGCCAGCTCGCCGATCGCAGCGCTTGCGGGCAAGATTTCAGGCGCGAGGATCGCGATCGGCCGCGGTAACCCCGGTTCGCAGCCGTCGATCCGCCTCCGCGGCTCGACCAACCTTGGCGTCGGTGGCAGCACGCCGCTGATCCTCGTTGACGGCGTCATCACGCGGAGCACGATCGCCGACATCGATGCGAACGACATCGAGTCCATCGAAGTCCTGAAGGGAGCGGCGGCCGCGTCGTTCTACGGCTCCGACGCCGCCAACGGCGTGGTGAGCATCACCACGAAGCGTGGCCGCGATCTCCCGGATAACAAGCTGGCGTTCACGCTGCGGTCCGAGTACGGGCAGTCGGGCTTCCAGCGCTACGTTCCGCTCAACCAGCACCACTTCTACGTCCTGAATCCCGACGGCCGAATTCGGGAGACGGCGGCAGGTCAGAGAGTCGTGGATACGGAGGGCGGCTTCGCCTACGCCGACAACTCGTACCCCGCTATCGGACCGGACCGGTGGCGCAACCAGCTGAAGACGTGGCTCGAAGACGGCGTCTTCTACAGCAACAACCTGCAGCTCGGACTGCGTCGCGGAAACACGAACTTCCACACCTCTTACACGGCCGACCGCAATCAGGGCGTCGTTCCGTTCACCAGCGGCCAGCACCGCCAGAACGTGCGGCTGAACGTTGACCAGGGGCTGGGCAGCAAGGCGGATCTCTCGCTCAGCACCACGTACGGAACCAATAAGAACGACTACAATCCGGACGACGCTCCATCCTGGTTCAGCTTCATGCAGATGCCGGGCGACGTGGATCTCCGGAATCCGAGCGGGTCGGATCCGGTTGAGTTTTACCCATTGATCCCGACCAACAAGTCGGCCAGCTCCCGTGTGAATCCGCTCTATGATCTGGTGAACCGGGAGTTCGACCTTCGGCGTGAGCGCATCATCGGCTCGGCGTCGTTGCGCTTTCGTCCGTTCGAGTGGCTCCGCCTCGAGACCAGTTACGGAACCGACCGTCTCAACCGGCTCCAGACCAGCTATGGGTACCGCGGGATTCTCGGTGAGACGGGTGTGCCTGAGGAGGGTGACCTCAGCCGCTTCACGCAAAACATAATCGGCGACAACATGGGCGCCCGCGCGATCGCGACCAAGCAGTTCGGCCCGATCCTCTCGACAACGGGCTTTGCCTACAACTACGAGCAGAACCGGCTGAGCCAGTTTTCCGCTGGCGGCAGCAAGTTGAACGTGAACGCCGTGCCGGATCTCGACGCGCTCGACCCGGCGCAGGTTTCCATCGGGTCGTTCCAATCGCTGTCGCGGTCCGAGAGCTACATGGGCTCGCAGGCGTTCGATATCAGAGATCGGTACCTGCTCGACTTCCTGATCCGGAACGACGGCTCATCGTTGTTCGGTCCCGGAAACCGCCGCGAGAGCTTCTATCGCATCTCCGGCGCGTGGCGTCTCAGCGAGGATTTCAGAATTCCTGGCGTGCAGGAGTTCAAGATCCGCGGGGCGCAGGGCACCGCCGGTCTGCGGCCGCAGTTCGCCAACCAGTACGAGACGTACTCGGTGAGCGACGGGCAGATCTCCAAGCAGCAGCAGGGTAACAGGCTGCTCAAGCCGGCGATCCAGACCGAGACGGAGTTCGGCATCAACACGAGCTTCGCCAACAGGTTCGATCTCGAGATCGTGCAGGCCAACCGCGTGACGGAAGGCGCGTTCCTGGCGATTCCGCTGTCGCTCGCGCAGTCCGGCGGCTTCAGCACGCAGGTACAGAACGCCGCCGACGTCTCGGCGAAGACCACCGAGATAGCGCTCCAGACGCGGGTGTTCGACCGGCCGAACTTCAGCTACTCGTTCAGCCTGACCGGCGATCACACGACCCAGAAGATCGACAAGCTGGGCCGCGCTCCGTTCCGCGTGAACCCGGAAAATCTGCAGGGGCAGGACGCCTTCTATTACTGGGAAGGTCAGCCGCTCGGCATCATCTATGGCACCAAGTGGGTTCGCACGTTTGCCGAGCTGAAGCAGAATCCGGCTAACGCGGCGGCGGTGGAGAGCGATTACATGGTTAACTCGCTCGGCTATCTGGTGGCCAAGAGCAACATCGGGTCTCCCATCAGATATGTCACGGCCGATGCAGATGGCCTCACCCAGAACCAGCACATCATCGGCGACGTGAATCCCGATTACAGCTTCGGCTTTGCGAACAACCTCCGCTGGAACGCCTTCTCTGTTTACGCCCTGCTCGACGGGCAGAGAGGCGGCAACATCTACAATTTCACCAAGCAGTGGATGTTCCAGGATGAACGCCACGGTGACCAGGACCAGTTCGGCAAGGCCGACGCGGACAAGATTCCGCAGAGCTTCTATTCGGGCGGCGTCAGCTTGTACAACGGTCTTGTCGCCAGCGATTACTTCGTCGAGGACGGCTCCTACGTCAAGCTGCGCGAGCTCTCCGTCGCGTACAGGCTGGGTGACCGTGCGCTTCAGGTCGCCGGCTTGAACCGGTTCGCCAGCGGCATCAAGCTGGCGCTGATCGGCCGCAACCTGCTCACGTGGACCGACTACAGCGGGTTCGATCCGGAAGTTACGTCCGGCACGGACTTCAACTTCCGCATGGACGGTTTCCGCTATCCCAACTTCCGGACATTCACGGGTCAGGTAGAGATCACGTTCTGATCTCTACCCCGACCGGGGAGCTAAATACATGACCAGATTTAGAAAGCTGTACACGATGGTTGGAGCCGGCGCGCTGCTGTTCGGTAGCGCCTGCGCCGACCTCGAAGTGACGAACCCGAACGCGCCGGACGTCGAGCGCGCTCTGGCTTCGGCTGAAGACGTGAAGAACCTCGCGGTCTCGACGATCAACTCGTGGTACCTCACGAGCACGTACCTCGAGCCGTACCTGGCAACATCGGTAACGGCCGACATGCTCACGGCGAACTACGGCAACTTCGGCATGAGGTTCAACAACCTGGAGCCGCGGATCGCGTACGAGAATCTCTCGGCGGGAGGCGATCGTGAGGTTGCCAGAGCGCCGTGGGACTTCAACTACAGCACGCTCGGCGCCGCGAACGACGCCCTGCGCGCGTTCGGCAGCGGAGTCGCTCTGGCCACCGCGGCAGAGACGGCGAAGTACAAGCACCTCGCGATGTTCACGCAGGCCGCTTCGCTGATGAACATCGCCCTGTGGTTCGACCAGGCGTTCATCGTGGATGAGACCTTCGATCCGAACGGCCCACGGCCTGAGCTCGAGCCTTACACGGCGATCTCGGCCGCGGCGCTGGCGAAGTGGGAGGCGCTGATTGCCTCGAGCGCCGGCAATACCGCTACGTACTCGCAGGGCGAGCTGCCGATGGTGGGCAACCTGACGGGTGCGAAGATCAACAGACTGGCGAACACCTTCGCCGCTCTGACCATGGCGTACACTCCACGGAACGCTACGGAGAACGCGGCGGTGAACTGGGCGAAGGTCGCCACGCTCGCCGACAAGGGCATCGGAACCGGTTCGGCCGGCGCTCCTTTCGACATGTTCGTTACCGGCGACCTCACCAACTGGTGGTCGTACATCAATTACTACGGCAACGAGAATAGCTGGACGCGGACGGACCATCGCCTCATCAATCTGATGGACGGTACGACCCCGCCGAAGTTCGACGGTACGGTCCCGCCCAAGGGCACGTCGCCGGATGCCCGGTACGAGTCGGACTTCCAGTACTGCCAGGCCAGCAATCCACCGGCTACGGGAACCGTGGCTTCCTGTACGACGCCTGTACTCGGCGATCCCGGCAGAGGGATCTACATGCAGAGCGTCTGGTACCACAGGAGATACGCGCACCACGCTCGCACGACGTCAACCACGCGCGGCCAAACTCCGGTGCCATACATCCTGGCGGCCGAGAGCGATCTGCTTAGAGCGGAAGCGCTGATCCGGTCGGGTGGCAGCAAGACGACGGCCGCCACGCTCATCAACAACAGCCGCGTGACGCGGGGCAGTCTGCCCGCGCTGACCGGCGTCGAGGACAATGCTACGCTGCTCGCCGCGATAGACTACGAGCGTCAGGTCGAGTTGTTCAGCACCAACGGGCTCGATCTGCAGAGAGCCCGCCAGGGTCTCACGGCGCGGTTGCAGGCGGGAACGTTCCGCCACCTCCCGATTCCTGCGAAGGAGCTGGAGACGCTTGGTCTGCCGATTTACACCTTCGGTGGTCCCGGCAAGGAACAGTAAGCTTCACAGCTCCACGTAATACAGCCGGGTGCGCGTCTTCGGACGCGCACCCGGTTTTCTGTTAGCTCTTAGCTGAGCTGTTGGCTCTTGGCTCACTAACAGCCAATAGCCAATAGCCAATAGCTGTCGTTAGAAGATCGAGTAGATGAACGGGGCGAGCGCCGTCCCCTGAGCGAGGAACAACAAGCCGCTGATCAGGACCATCACCAGGATGATCGGCGCCAGCCACAGCTTCTTCCGCTCGCGCATGAAGGCCCACAGCTCCTTTATAACGGACAGCATTGGACGGCCTCCACTAGAATTGGCGCTCGAGCCGTGACTTGTCCGGCAGCGGAGCGCGCGGCTGCCAGTATGAGTCCGGGGCCGCGCGACGGCCGGTAAATGCGCGCCGCAGGAGCCCCGTGGGCGTGAGGACGACGTAGTACACGATAGCCAGCAGGATCGGCGTCGTCACGCGGCCGATGGCTTCTCCCAGCTTCATCCAGCCCCTGCGGACCGGCTCCAGCCTTCCCGGGACCGCGAGTCCCGCGACGAAAGAGATGACCGCCAGCGCCAGCGCGACCCCCGTGAGCGCCGGCATGCCGCGCCAGAGGCTGACCAGCGCCACGAAGACGAACCCCGCCGTCATGGTGAAGGCGAAGACCCGTCCGGTGTGCCCGAGGTCGTCGGGCCGCGTCGTTGCCGGAGTCATGCGCTCAATCCAGCCCGGTCGCGCCGGTGCCGGGCGCGGCGGCGGCCAGCGAGGCTTCATCCTGGCCCGCGCGCCGCACGATGAACGGGCCGATCACCAGCGCGTCCAGCCGCGTGCGGGCGAAGCAGGCGTACGCATCGCGCGGCGTACACACGATCGGCTCGCCGCGAACGTTGAAGGACGTGTTCACCACCACCGGGCAGCCCGTGAGACGGTCGAAGCTCGCGATCACCTCGTAGAATTCCGGGTTTTCCCGGCGTGACACGGTCTGCACGCGAGCGGAGTGGTCGAGATGCGTGACGGCCGGGATGTCGGAGCGCACCTCGTGGACGCGCGGCAGCCCGTCGAGTCCGGTCTCGCCGGGTGTTCGCCGTCTGGTCTCGGCCACCGGGTACACGACCGTCATGTACGGCGCGTCGCCTTTGATCTCGAAATATTCCGTCGCCCGCTCGCTCAGCACGCTGGGCGCGAACGGCCGGAATCCTTCGCGGAACTTGATCTTCTGATTGATCCTGGACTGCATGTCGGGATCGCGCGCGTCGGCCAGGATGCTGCGCGCGCCCAAGGCCCGCGGGCCGAACTCCATCCGTCCCTGGAACCAGCCCACGACCTGCCCGTCGGCGATCATGGCGGCCGCGGCGTCGGCGGGCGTGGTACCACGCACCTCTTGGTACCGCGCGCCCGAAGCGTCGAGCGTGTCCCGGATGGCCTCGGCTCCGAACGCGGGGCCGAGCAGCGCGGCGCGCATGGAGTCGCCCGTCGGAGCCGGCCGTGGCGTGCCGAAGTACTTGTGGCGCGCGACATACGCGGCGCCGAGGGCACCGCCCGCGTCCCCCGCCGCCGGCTGCACCCAGACTTCGGAGAACGGGCCCTCGCGCACAAGCCGGCCGTTGGCCACCGCGTTCAAGGCGACGCCGCCGGCCATGCAAAGGTTGGCCAGGCCGGTGCGCCGGTGCGCGTGCCGGGCCATCGCCAGCACGATGTCCTCGCACACGACCTGGACCGAGCTGGCCAGATCCATCTCCCGCTGCGTGATCGGGGCCTCCGGCTTCCGTGGTGGTCCGTCGAACAGCTGGTCGAACCGCCGGTTGGTCATTCGCAGGCCGCCGCGGTAGTCGAAGTACCGCTGGTCGAGACGGAAGGAGCCGTCGTCGAGCGCGTCGAGCAGATGGGAGTAGATCCGGTCCACGTATCGCGGCTGACCAAAGGGCGCGAGCCCCATCAGCTTGTATTCGCCGCTGTTCACCTTGAAGCCAGCCTGGTAGGTGAATGCCGAGTAAAGCAGTCCGACCGAGTCGGGGAAGCGGAGGTCCTCGAGCAGCTCCAGCTCCGCGCCTCGACCGACCCCGATGGTGGCCGTGGCCCATTCACCGACGCCGTCGATCGTGAGCACGGCGGCCTCGTCGAACGGGGAAGGATAGTACGCGCTGGCGGCGTGCGACTCGTGGTGCTCGGCGTACAACAGCTTGCCGCCGTAGCCGCTCAGCCCCTCACGAAGGTCGCGCTCGGCGAAGAGACGCTCCTTCATCCACAGGGGGCCGGCGCGGCGGAACGAGCCGAATCCCCGGGGCGCTATGTCGAGGTACGTCTCGAGCAGACGCTCGAACTTGAGCAGAGGCTTCTCGTAAAAGACAACGGCGTCGAGATCGCCGGCGGCGATTCCGCCCGCGTCCAGGCAGTACCGGGCGGCATTTCCCGGGAAGCGCTCGTCGCCCTTCAGCCGGGTGAAGCGCTCTTCCTGCGCGGCTGCGACGATCCCCTCGGCGTCGAGGAGGCACGCGGCGCTGTCGTGATAGAACGCGGATATTCCGAGGACGTATCCGCTAGCCACCCGCGGCTCCTACTGCACGCCCCCGTCGTTCGCCGTCACGTTGATCAGCCTGCCCAGGGACTTGATGCCGTCCGCCGTGGCGGTGATCTCGGTGCTGCCCACTGCCACGCCGGTCACCAGTCCGGCATTGGAGACGGTGGCTTTCGAGGGATCGGACGACTCCCATTTGTCGATCCTCTCGTCCACCCGGTCCCCGCTCCAGGTTACCGCACGCCCCTCGAGCTGGAGCGTAGCTCCGACCTGCACGGAGTATCCGCTCGCGGAGAAAACGGTGACCTGCGCGACTTCGTTGAACATGGGGTCGACTTCGTCCGCGCATCCCATGACGGCTGCCATTGCGACGGCGCCGATCGAAAGCATGAACCTCTTCCTGAGCATTTCTCCTCCCTGGTATCGAGCCATATTATTACGAAAGATACCTATGCCGCATTACATGAACAGGACCACTCAGGTCCTCGCGTTGGTCGCGTTGCTGGGTATCGCCCAGGGGTGCTACCTCGGGCGGGCGGCGGTCGAGGAGGCCAGGATTCTCGCCGGCCGGCGGCCGATTCAGCGGCTGATCGACGACCCCGCCCTGGCGGACTCGGTGAGACAGAAGCTCCGGCTCGTCCTCGCCGCGCGCCGGTTCGCGGCGGATTCCCTGGGCCTCGATCCGGGGGGCAGCTTTACGACGTTCACGGACATCGGGCGCGACACGCTCCTACTCGTGCTGAGCGCCGCGCGGCGCGACTCACTCGCGGGCTACAGCTGGCGATACCCGGTCGTCGGACGGCTGCCGTATCGCGGCTTCTTCGACCTGGACGACGCGCTGAAGGCGCGCCGCGAGCTGGAGGAGAAGGGCTACGACACGTATCTGAGAACGTCGGACGCCTTCAGCACGCTGGGCTGGTTCGAGGACCCACTGCTCAGCACCACGCTGCGGCACGACTCGCTCGATCTCGTCAACACCGTGATCCACGAGATCACGCACAGCACGTACTTCCCGAAGGGCCAGGCGATCTTCAACGAGTCGTTCGCCAGCTTCGTGGGCGCGCGGGGCGCGGAGAGATTCTTTCGCTCGCGCGGATCGGTGGATGCCGCGGCGCGGAGCGACGCTTCGTGGCGCGACCAGAAGGTGCTGAGCGCGTTCTGGGCGTCGCTGTCACGCTCGCTGGACTCGGCGTTCGCCGCGCATCCGGAGAGCCGCGAGCGCCGGCTGCTCGCGCGCGACACCGTGTACGCGCACGCGCGCCGCGCGCTCGTCGACAGCGTCGGACCGCTGCTGCGCACGATCGGCCCGTGGTACGCCGAGCGCGTGCCGCTGAACAACGCGTACGTTCTGGCCCGCGTGGTTTACGCCAACGAGCTGGCGCTGTTCGACGAGATCTACTGGGCCGAAGACCGCGACCTGCGCGCTACGATCGCGACGGTGCTGCGTCTGGCGAAGGGGTCGCCGAACGACCCCTTCGGCGCGATTCGGCAATGGCTTCGGCTGCGCGGCGGCTAGTCATCGCCGACCGGTCGCCAATCGGCCGTGTCATCAGACAGGTGGATTCACAGTCACCCTGACGGAGCCGGTCACCCCTTGGGCGGTGCCTATGAGGTCGGCCGCTCCTACGGCTAGTCCTGTCACGGTCGCGCGGTTTACCAGGTTCCCGTCGACTGTCACTATCTCGCCTGACACGCTGATGACGGCCGAGTTGGACACGCTCCACGTGACCAGTTCGTCCACGCGCACGCCGTAGTTCGTGATGGCGCGCCCCTCGAACTGGAGCGTTTGATTTATCCCCATGCTGCGGATCACGCCTATAACGGCGACGTCGGTGACCACCTCGGGCTCGGCCGGATCGCTGCAGCTGACCGCGGTTGCAGCGAGAAGGACGGCGAGGGCTCGCGACACTGACTGGTTAAGGACCACGTGACTCTCCGGGTTGACGGTCCTTCTATGATATGAACGGGGGCATTGTAGCGCACCCCTCAACGCACTTGGAGGGCCAGTTGGTGGGGCTAGCCTCCGAACCGCCCCCGCAACAGCGCCCGCAGATCCACGGTCGGCAGCTGGACCTCTGGCGCCGCTTCCGCCGCGGGCGCCGCCAGAGTCACGCGCTCCATCTTCTCCCGCACGCCCGCGTCGATGAACCGCGAGAGCTGGGCGACGAAGTAGTCCGAGCCCATGCGCGAGCCGTAGCTGTTCAGCGGGTAGATCACGGCGAGGTGGTCGCGCGCGCGCGTCATCGCGACGTACATGAGCCGGCGCTCCTCCTCCAGCTGTTCGGGATCGGACAATGAACGCGAAGAAGGAAACCAGCCGTCCAGCGCCCAAATGACGAACACCGCGTCCCATTCCTTGCCCTTGGCTGAATGCGCAGTGCTCAGCACCAGGCAGTCGTCCTCGCTGCGGGACTTGTCGCCGACCAGGTCCTGCGTGGCCTGCGGCGGCTCGAGCGCGAGCGCCGAGAGAAACGCTTCGCGGTCGGGATAGCCGGCGGCGATGACCTGGAGCTGGTCGAGGTCGGCCAGGCGCGGCTCCGGCCGGTCGTACCGCTCTTTCAGGATCGCGTCGTACATCGAGCGCACGCCCGCGATCTCCGCGCTGACGGATCCGGCATCGGCGCTCTCGCGCGTGCGCAGTGTGTCCAGGAGCGCGACGAGCGCGGCGTGCGCGGCTCGCGCGCGCGGGGGAGGGTTGTATCTGCCGAACGCGCCCGACTCCCACGCGAGCGCGGCCATCGCGTCGATCGCGGCCCGCGCCGTCGTCTCACCGATGCCGGGCAGGAGCTGGAGGATCCGGTACCAGCTGACTTCATCGCGCGGGTTCTCGAGGATGCGCAGGAACGCGAGCACGTCCTTCACGTGCGCCGTCTCCAGGAACTTGATCCCGCCCCACTTCTCGAACGGGATCTTCCGGTTGGTCAGCTCGATCTCGAGGTCCGCCGACATGTACCCGGCGCGGAACAGCACGGCCATGTCGCGCAGGCTCATTCCTTCCTCGTGCAGCTCGAGGATCCGGTCTACCACGAACGTGGTTTGCTGCTGCTCGTCGCGCGCGGCGACGAGCCACGGCTTCTCCCCGATCGTCCGCTCGGTCCAGAGATGCTTGGTGAACCGCTCCTGCGCCCGCGCGATCAGCTCGTTGGTGACGTCCAGGATGTCCGGAGTGCTGCGATAATTCTGCTCGAGCGGGACGATCGTGGTGCCCGGGAACTGCTTGGGGAAATCGAGAATGTTGCGGAAGTTCGCGCCGCGGAACGAGTAGATGCTCTGCGCGTCGTCGCCGACGACGGTGATGTTCGAGTGCGTCCGGCACATGCCGCGGAGGATCCGCGCCTGGAGCGCGTTCGTGTCCTGGTACTCGTCCACCAGGATGTGGTCGTACAGCGCCGCGATCCGGTCGGCCAGCGCCGGCGCTTCCTCCAGCAGCCCCGCCCAGAACAGCAGCAGGTCGTCGTAGTCCACGAGATTCCGCTCGTGCTTCCGCTTCGTGTAATCGCCGTAAATCTTGCGGAAGTCGTCGATGTAGTCGGTGAACTGCGGGTACTCGTCGCGAATGATCTCCTTGATGTCGAAGCCCGTGTTCACGTGCCGCGAGTACACGTACTGCAGCGATTCCTTCTTGGGGAACCGCTTCGCGCCCTTGGCGTAGCCGAGCTGCGCGCGGGAGAGCTGCATCAGGTCCTCGGAGTCGCCCTGGTCCATGATGCTGAAGTCCCTGGGGATTCCCGCGCCCTCGCCGAAGCGCCGCAGCAGCCGGTGCCCGGTGGCGTGAAACGTCCCGCCGTGCACGCTGCGGCTGCTGCCACCGGCGAGTCGCTCGGCCCGTGACAGCATCTCCTGCGCCGCGCGCCGCGTGAAGGTGAGCAGGAGAATTCGCTCCGGTCTTATGCCGCGCTCGATGAGGTGCGCAACGCGGTATACCAGCGTGCGCGTCTTGCCGGTGCCCGCGCCCGCGATGATCAGCAGCGGCCCGTCGCCGTGCGTGGCCGCGGCCGCTTGGACGGGATTGAGGTCGGCGGCAAGATCGCCCCGCGCCGGCGCGGCGTTGGGGACGCGCGCGCGCGGCTGGTAGGTACGCGGAGTGTCGGTCACTGCTCCAAATATACGGCTGCACCCCGTTCAGCCTCGATTCGCTGCTCACCCGGATGCGGAACGGCACCGCGTACGTGAACGTGCACACCAGCGCGAATCCCGGCGGGGAGATCCGCGGGCAGATTCAGCGCAACTGATCCAGCGGCACCGTCACCGGGGTGAGGTCGAAGAGCCTGGCGAGCGCGTTGGTGGCTGTCCGCGCGACGCGCTCGAAGGCCACCCCGCCGGAGGGCAGCTCGCGCGCGATCGAGGTCATCGTCACGTCCTGGATGCCGCAGGGGACGATCAGGTCGAAGTAAGAGAGGTCGGTGGTCACGTTGAGCGCGAACCCGTGCCAGGTCACCCAGTCGCGCGCGTGCACGCCTATGGACGCGATCTTCTTCCCGCCGGTCCACACGCCGGTGTAGCCGCTGTTCCGTCCGGCGGCGATCCCGAGCATTTCCAGCGTGTCGATGAGTGACTGCTCGATCGTCCGCAGGTACCAGTGCAGGTCCTGCTTGTGCCGCTTGAGGTCGATGATCGGGTAGCCGACCAACTGACCGGGGCCGTGAAACGTCACGTCGCCGCCGCGCTCCACCTCGAACAGCTCGACGCCGCGCAGCCTCAGCAGCTCGGGCGACGCCGTCAGGTGCGCGTCCTTGCTCGATCTCCCCAGGGTGACGACGGGCGGATGCTCCATGAGCAGCAGCACGTCTTCGGGGATCTTCCCCGAGATGCGGTCGGCGGCCACGGCGCGCTGCAGCTCCAGCGCTTCGCCGTAGGGCATGGTGTGGAGGTCGGCGACCCAGAGCTCGGGCATGCAGGTGACTGGTGACTAGTGACTAGTGACTAGTAACGGCAACTGCCCCATGCCGAGCCGTTCCCGCAGTTCCGCTTCCACTAGTCACTAGTCACAAGTCACTAGTCACCAATCTCATGCGTGAATCAATCGTCCAAGCGAGTCGAGCGCCGCTTCAGCAACAGCCTCGGCCAAAGTGGGATGAGCATGAACCGCGAGGTCAATCTCCTCTACCGTGAACTCGTTCTCCCGCGCCACGGCCAGCTCGTGGATCAGCTCGGTCGCGTGCGCGCCGACGATGTGCGCGCCGAGGATCTCGCCGTACTTCGCGTCGCGGATGATCTTCACGAAGCCCTCGGTCTCGCCGGACGTGCGCGCCCGGCCGTTGGCGGAGAAGGGAAACTTGCCGACCTTGTACTCGAGCTTCTGCTCCTTGCACTGCTGCTCGGTCAGCCCGATGGACGCGACCTCGGGATGACAGTAAGTGGCGTTCGGGATGTTCGAGTAGTTGACCCCGTGCGTCGCGTGGCCCGCCAGGATCTCCGCCAGCACCAAGCCCTCGCGCGATCCCTTGTGCGCCAGCATCGGCGGGCCGGCCACGTCGCCGATCGCGCAGATGCCCTTCGCGCTCGTCTCCATCCGCTCGTTGATCTCGACGAAGCCGCGGTCGTTGATCTTGACCCCCGCCTCCTTGAGGCCGATGTCGTCAATGTTCGGCGCGCGTCCGGCGGCGACGAGGACCTTCTCGACTTCCAGGTCGTTCTTCTTCCCGCCCGCCTCGACGGTCAGCTTCACCGAGCTCTTACCGACCTTCACGTTCGAGATCTTCGCGCCGGTGATCACGTCGATCTTCCGCTTCTTGAACGCTCTCGTCAGCTCGGCCGAGCAGTCGGCATCCTCGAGCGGGAGAATGACGGGCGCGATGTCGATCAGCGTCACCGCCGTGCCGAAGGCGTTGAACACGTCCGCGAACTCGCAGCCGACGGCGCCGGCTCCGACTATCGCCATCGTCTTCGGCGCCTGCTCGAGCGTCAGCGCCTCGTCGGAGGAGATGACGGTCGTCTTGTTGAGCTCGAGGCCGGCCTGCGGCAGCCCCTTCACCCGCGAGCCGGTGGAGATCACTATCGCCTTTTTCGCGTCGTGCTTCTCGTCTTTCCCGTCCGCGGTCTTGACCGACACCGCGTTCTTGCCAGCGAGCTTTGCCGTGCCCTTGATGTGCGTGATCTTGTTCTTCTTGAAGAGGAACTCGACGCCCTTCGAGTTCTGCGTGCTAACCGCGCGCGAGCGTTTCATCGCGACCGAGTAGTCGAGCTTGACCTCGCCGACATTCACCCCGAACTCGGACGCGTGCTTCACCCGGTTGGCGATGGACGCCGCCTCGAGCAGCGCCTTGGCGGGGATGCATCCCCATAGCACGCAGGTGCCGCCGAGTCCGTCGCGCTCGACGACCGCGACTGACAGGCCGAGCTGCGCGCTGCGAATGGCGCCGACATATCCTGCCGGTCCGCCGCCGATGAAGATCACGTCAAAGGAAGGCATGGCTATTGGCTGTTGGCTGTTGGCTGTTGGCTACTGCCCTGCAGGTCTGTGGCCAAGAGCCAACAGCCAATAGCCAATAGCAAGGTTGAGTGGCGCATTAGTAGACGAGCATGAGCGGATTCTCGATGAGACGCCGCAGCGTCTGGAGGAACTTCGCGCCCGTGGCGCCGTCGATGACGCGGTGATCGCAGCTCATGGTCACGTTCATTCGCTTGCGGATGGCGGGCGCGCCGTCGACCGCGACGACGCGCTCCTCCACGCCGCCGACCGCGAGGATCCCTGCTTCGGGCGGATTGATTATCGCGGTGAAGTGGTCGATCCCGAACATCCCGAGGTTCGATACGGAGAACGTCGCGCCCGTGTACTCCTCGGGCTTCAACTTTCGGTCACGGGCTCGCTTGGCCAGCTCGCGCGCCTCGCGCGAGATGTCGGCGAGACCCTTTGTGTCGGCGTCGAAGATCACCGGCGTTATGAGTCCGTCGTCGACGGCGACCGCCATCCCGACGTGCACGCGGTTGAAGTAGCGCATCTTGTCGCCGAGCCAGTGCGCGTTCACCTCCGGGTGCTGCTGCAGCGCGGTCGCCACGGCCTTCAGCACGATGTCGTTGAACGACACCTTGTACTGATCACCGAGCTCGATCATCGCCTCGCGCATCTCCGCGACGCGCTCGACGTCGAGCTCCGAGGTGAGATAGAATGTCGGCACGGGGCCGATCGACTCGGCCAGCCGGCGCGCGATAATCTTCCGGATCTGCGTGAGCGGGATGTCCTGGTAGTCACCCTCGGTGGAGATCTTTCGCTCGGCCACCGGCACCGCGGCGCGCTGCGCGCCCGGCGCGGCGGCGCCGCGCTGAGGCTGAGCCGCGGCCTGCTCGATGTCGCGCTTGACGATGCGGCCGCCCGGACCGGATCCCTGTACGCTGCCCAGCTCGACCCCGCGGTCGGAAGCGAGCTTGCGCGCGAGCGGGGAGGAGCGCACGCGATCGCCCGACTCGGCCCGGCCGCTGCCCGCCGCCGCCCCGCGCGCGTCGGTTGCGAATCGCTGGGCGCCTCGGCGGTCGCGTTCCTGCGGCGGCATCGATGCCTCGCCCTGGGAATGCGAGGGATCTTCCGGAACGGAGGTTCGGCCGTCGGCTACGCGGTCCGCGGGGGGCTTGGACGGTACGTCCCCCTCCGCGGGCGGCGCTTTGTCTGTGTCGGCGGGGGATCTGGCCGGCGCGCCTTCCTCCGCGGGCGCCACCTTTTCATCGGGAGCGGCTGCCGCTGGCTGCGCACCTTCCGCTTTGGGCGGGGCTTCCGCGGCCGCGGGCGCGCCGGCCGCCAGCTCGTCGATGTTCTCGTCGGCCGCGGCCACGATCGCGATCAGCTGCCCGACCGGCGCCGTGTCGCCCTCGTTGATCAGCCGCTTGCGCAGCACGCCGTCGCCGCGCGCGACCAGCTCCATCACGGCCTTGTCGGTCTCGACCTCCGCGAGGATCTCGCCGGACTTGACGGCGTCACCTTCGTTCTTCGTCCATTTGACGAGGCGGCCCTCTTCCATCGTCGGCGAGAGCGCCTCCATCACGACTTTAGTGGCCATTGGCGATCACTCGAGGTACAGGACTTTGCGCACGGCGGCGGTCAGCTTCTGCGCGTCGGGCTTGGCCGCGCGCTCCAGATTCTTGGCGTACGGCATCGGCACGTCGGCCTGGTGCACGCGCAGCACCGGCGCGTCGAGAAAATCGAAGCACTCGCGCTGGATGTAATCCACGACCTGGGCGCCGACGCCGCACAGCTCCCAGCCTTCCTCGACGACGACCGCCCTGTTCGTCTTCTTCACCGATTCGGCGATCGCCTCGACGTCCATCGGGCGCACCGTGCGCAGGTCGATGACGTCGATGCTGATCCCCTCCTTCGCGAGCGCGTCCGCGACCTGGATCGCGATGAGCACCGTCTTGCCGTGCGCGATGATCGAGCAGTGCTCGCCCTCGCGCTTGCGCTCGGCTTTGCCAAGGGGGATGAGGATCTCCTCGCCCTCGGGGACATCGCCCTTGGTGTTGTACAGCATCTCGCCTTCCAGGAAGACCACCGGGTTCTCGTCCCGGATCGCGCTCTTCAGCAGCCCTTTCGCGTCGTACGGCGTCGCCGGCGTGACGACCTTTAGCCCGGGAATGTGGGCGAGCCAGCTCTCCCACGCCTGCGAATGCTGCGCGGAAAGCTGCAGTGCCGCGCCGTTCGGGCCGCGGAATACCATCGGCATGGGGAACTGGCCGTTGGACATGTACAGCATCTTGGCCGCTGAGTTCACCACCTGGTCCAGAGCGAGCAGCGCGAAGTTCCAGGTCATGAACTCGATGATCGGACGCAGCCCGACCATCGCCGCGCCGACGCCGATGCCGGCGAAGCCCAGCTCCGCGATCGGCGTGTCCACCACGCGCATCGGGCCGAACTGGTCCAGCAGGCCGCGCGACACCTTGTACGCGCCGTTGTACTCCCCGACTTCCTCGCCCATCAGGAAGACGCGGTCGTCGCGCTGTATCTCCTCACGGAGGGCTTGGTTCAAGGCATCACGGTACGTAACAATCGACATAGTGTGACTAGTGACTAGTGACTAGTGACTTGTAACTGCAAAAACACTGGAAGTTGTCGGATATCGGCCGTTTCTAGTCACTAGTCACAAGTCACTAGTCACCAGCTTCAATCAACTACGACGTGTGCGTACAGCTCCTCCAGCTCCGGCTCCGGGCTCGCGTCCGCGAAGTCCCACGCGTCCTGCACCTCGGCCTTGATTTCCTCGTCCAGCTTGGCGTAGGCGGCATCGTCGATCTCGCCCGCTTCCGTCATGTGGTTGTGCAGCAGGATGATCGGATCGCGGCGCATCTCCTGCTCGAGCTCCGCCTTCGTCCGGTACGTGCCGCTCACGGCGTCGGACATGGAATGACCCATGAACCGGTACGTGCGCATCTCGAGCAGCGTCGGAGTTTTCTCGGCGCGCGCGAGATCGACCGCCCGCGTCACTGCGTCGCGCACGGCGAACACGTCCTGCGCGTCCACCGACTCGGCGGGGATGTTGTACGTCGCCGCGCGCGCGTTCACGTCCTCGTTCGCCATGGCGCGCGATACCGCCGTCCCCATTCCGTACCGGTTGTTCTCTATGATGAACACTGCCGGCACCTTCCACAGGCCCGCCATGTTCAGCGCCTCGTGAAACGCGCCGATGTTCACCGCTGCCTCGCCGAAGAAGCACAGGCACACCTGGTCGCCGCCGCGGTACTTGATCGCGAACGCGACGCCGGTGGCGAGCGGAATGTGGCTGCCTACGATGCCGTGGCCGCCGAGGAAGTTGAGCTTGGCGTCGAACAGGTGCATGGAGCCGCCCTTGCCGCCGCTGCAGCCGTCGCGCCGGCCGAACAGCTCCGCCATCACCGCGCGCGGAGTCATCCCGCGCGCGAGCGCCTGGCCGTGGTCCCGGTATGCCGTCACTACGTAGTCGTCCGGCCGCAGCACCGAGAGCGCGCCCGTGCTGATCGCCTCCTGCCCGATGTACAGATGGCAGAAGCCGCCGATCTTGCCGAGCGCGTACGCCTCGGCGGACCGCTCCTCGAACCGCCGCTGCAGCAGCATGGAGCGGAGGAACGCGCGGTTCAGCTCAGCGTCGCTCTTGGAGCCCGGCGATTTAGTCGGCTTCTTGGCCATTCAATAAAGCTCTTGGCTGTTGGCTATTGGCTCTTGGCTTGGGGCTGGGAAAAGCAGGAACGCGGGGCTTTTGGCTAATAGCCAACAGCCAATAGCCAATAGCTCCCTCATGCCACTCCCGCCGACTGCACCTGCTCCCACGCGTGGTAGCTGGAGCGCACGAGCGGACCCGATTCCACGTGGCGGAAGCCCATCGCCATGCCAGCCACGTACAGCTCGCGGAACTCCTCGGGCTTCACGTACCGGTCAAGCGGGATGTGCGAATCCGACGGACGCAGATACTGGCCGAGCGTGAGGATGTCCACGTCCACCTCACGCAGGTCGGCCATCGTCTGCTTCACTTCCTCGATCGTCTCGCCCATGCCAAGAATGATTCCGGTCTTGGTGGGGATGTGCGGCGCGATCCGCCTGGCCATGCGGAAGATCCTGAGCACGCGCTCGTAGCGGCCACCGGGCCGGCAGCGCTTGTACAGGCGCGGCACCGTCTCCGTATTGTGATTGTAGATATCAGGACCGGCCTCGAGCACCATGCGGACGCTCGGCTCGCTCCCCTGGAAATCGGGCACGAGCACCTCGACCGAGCAGCCGGGGAGCCGGTCGTGGATCTGGCGAATCGTCTCCGCGAAGATGTACGCGCCGAAATCGGGGAGGTCGTCCCGGTCGACCGAGGTGATGACGGCATGCCGCAGCCCCATTCGCGCGATCGCTTCCGCCACGCGCGCCGGCTCGGCGACGTCGTACGTGGGCGGCCGGCCGTGCTTCACCGCGCAGTACGCGCAGTTTCGCGTGCACGTGTCGCCCAGGATCATGAACGTGGCGGCGCCGTGCTCCCAGCACTCGCCCACGTTCGGACAGTGGGCTTCCTCGCAGACGCTGTGCAGGTCGAGCTCCCGCATCATCTGCCGGAGCTTCAGGTAATTGCCTCCACCCGGCGCGCGGACCTTCAGCCAGGACGGCTTCCGCTCGGGCAGGGCCTCCGACCTGTGTCGTCCCAGAATCTGGTACAGCGGTTGACTCACGGCGGCGTCCCCGAGCTCGGCAGGCGGCATTTGACTGTCAATGTATGCTAGAACCGGTCCGGACGGAATCGTGCGGCAACAAAATTTAGGACGTCCTCAAATACGAGATTTGCGACTATTTCCGCCGTGAGCGGAGCAAGCAGGACGCCATTCCGGGAATGGCCGGTCGCGTACACGATTCTCCGGGTGTGCGGGTCCGCACCGACGAGGGGGAGCATGTCCGGGGTCACTGGCCGGAAGCCGGACCACGCCGATGCCGGTTGCGCGGCTCCCAGCGAAGGACAGATCTCTTCGGCGGCGGAGCGGACTCGCGCGATCCCTTCGGCGGTCGTGCCCGGCGTGAAGCCCACCCGCTCCATGGTGCTGCCGGCGATGGTCGAGCTTCCGCGGGGTACGACGTAGCCGCGCGGGCCGTACAGTGTGTGCCGGCAGGGCGCCGCCGCGTAGGACACGAGCTGCCCGCGTACGGGCTCCACCACCGCAGCCAGATGCGCGCCTTCGATCCCGCCCGACCACGCACCGGCGGCGATCACCACATAGCCCGCGGAGTGGCGCGTGCCGTCGGCGGTAACGACCGTCACTGACTCTTCCGTGGACGAGACGGCCCTCACGCGCGCGGCGACGCGACGCACGAGCGGCGCGCGCGCCAGCAGAGAGTCCAGCGCGGCGAGCAGGGCGACGTTGTCCACGCAGCCGTCGTGCGGCGAGAAGAGCGCGCCGAGCGCGTGGGAGAGCGCCGGCTCGAGCGCGGTGAGCTCCGCGCGGTCGACCCAGTGCGACCCCGGATTGGCGGTCTTTCGCAGGCCTTTGACTCCCGCCGCGGAGAGCGCGACCTGCAGGATGCCAAGGCGGTTGAGCGGGACGGCGATGCCCGACCGCTCGCGCAGCCAGTCGAGATACGCCGGGTACCGCTCTCTCGCGGCCAGCGCCAGCGCGCTGGCGGCACTGTCGGCGCCGCTCGCGCGCTCCACCGAGGGAGCCAGCATTCCGGCTGACGCGCCGGACGCTTCCCCGGTGCGCGCGTGCTCGAGAAGAAGCACCGTGGCGCCACGCTCGGCCAGCGCAGCGGCGCACGCCCTGCCGATGAGGCCGCCGCCGGCGATTGCGACGTCTGCCAAGGGGGGTGGCGGAATGGTGACTAGTGACTAGTGACTGGTGACTAGTGGTTGCTGAAACACTCGCAGCCAGCTTTCGTATTTAATGTGACGAGCTAGAGGTATGGTTAGCCAACAGCTAACAGCCAATAGCCAATAGCGCTTTGGAGATTCGTATGATACGCACAATTCTCATGACCGGCCTGTTCGCCATGCTGGGACTGTTCGCCCTGGGTCTGGTGTTCAAGATCTTCGGCGGGTTGCTCGGTATCGCCATATGGCTGGTCGTAGTGGCGGTCAAGATAGCCATCGTCGGGGCGATCGCGTATCTCGCGATTCGCATCGTCAGCCCGGGCACGGCGCGGCGTCTGCGCGAGCGTTGGTCGGAGACGCGGGTCAGCACGTACTGAAAACGCGGTGACTAGTGACTAGTCACTGCTACCTGCCGGGCGTAAATGACCGGAGAAACAGGTTCAGCGACCCGAACGCAACCTTCGTCTTCAGCTGCAGCACCATCCGACGATCGTCGTCGGACAGCCACAGCTCGGCTTGGCCGCCCTCCGCGAAGATCCCCTTGGACTTTATCGTCGGCTGGAGCACGATCGCGTTGAACGTTCCCGCCGGAACGACGATCCGCTCCCTGCGCAGCACGCGAACCTTCACCGGGTTGCGATCGGGCCGGAAGTAGCGGTTGAACTCGTAGGTCCGACCGACCTCCAGCGGAATCGTCCGGATGAAATACAGGAAGGATGCGTCGTCCAGCGGATTCGACACCGACGGATGCTCTGTGGCACTCTTGGTGACTTCCACGTAGACGGAGCGGTCAGGGTAGATCTCGAAGTGCCGCTCGCGCTCGCGCGACCCCTCGTCGAGCCGCTGCACGAAGCGCAGCGACGACAGGGTCTCGGTGTCGATCCAGCTCTGAAGAATGTCGTCGACCTTGTAGAAGAACGTCCCGCCCTGCACGCGGAAGTAGGTCTTGTACGCGGCCCGCCCGCGAATGTGGCTGATCTCGCGCACTTCCATCGTGCTGGTTCCGACCTTCACGGGACCGAACCGGACATCGAAGACCAGCTTTTCACCGACGCCGAACGGGTGGTCCACAGCGGGCGGCGATACGGCCGCGCCGATTCCCGTAAGAATGGCGAGCGCCACCGCGGCGATCATCGGGCGGCCCTCGCCGGCGCCGCCGGGGGAAGCGGCGCCCTCCAGTGGCCCAGCGCGAACTTGTACAGCGCGACCGCGTCACTCACCGGGCGCACCCGGCTCTCGCGCACGCGAACATCATAGCTGGCCGGTAGCGGCACGCTCTCGACACGCCGCGCCACGCGCGACGCCGCCAGCAGCAGCTGGAGGTTGGCGCCGAGCCCCGGCGCCGAGCTGAGACCGCCGTTTCCGCCCTTCGCGAGCAGGTCCTTCACCACCGAGACACGGAACAGCCGGAAACCGCTGAAGGGATCGCCGACGCCCGTGAGCCCGGTGAACCGCTTGACCAGCAGCGACGACAGCAGCTTGAGCCGGCGAACCGGCTTGGGCAGCTCGGCGGAGCCGGTCCGGTCCGCGACCACGACGTCCGCGCCGCCCTCGAAGCGCCGCACGAGCTCGGGCAGCTGCTCGGGCGCGTCGGTGAAGTCGGCTTGCATCACGATGATGGCGTCGCGCCGCGGGTACCGCGTGCGACGGACGACCTCGCGGAAGCAAGCCTCGACGGCCGCCGGATATCCCGCGCGGCTCTTTCCACGAATGATCGTGAGAGGCAGCACTTCCCTGTACGGCTCGAGCGTCTCCGCGGTGGAGTCGGTGCTCGCGTCGTCATACACGACGATCTCGTATTCCCGGGAGTATTCCTGGAATACCGACCGAATCCGCCAGAGCAGGACTCCAACGGTGGGCGCTTCGTTGTACGTCGGAATGCAGATATAGAGCACTATTCAGCGGAGCTGTTGGGTGAGCTGGAACGAACGTGCAAGTATAGAAGGCGTATGCAAGATGGGTACACCTATGGACGACTAAGGCTCCGGGGAGAGTACTTCTCCGTACACGGCCCGCGTGCCCCGCACCATGCGCTCGACGCCGAACAGCGCCCCGCGCGGGGGCCCCGCGGCGCTCAAGCGGGCGCGCAGGGCGGCGTCGCGGATCAGCGAGGCCGCCGCGGCGGCAAGAGCCGCGACGTCGCCCGCGGGCGCAAGCAGGCCGCTGACGCCGTCCTCGATCAGCTCGGGCAGCCCACCGGTGGCGTATGCCACCGGAGGAATTCCGAGCGCCATCGCGTCGATGACGGCGGTCCCCAGTCCCTCGCTCGACGACGGATGCCAGAGCGCGTCCAGGCCGGCCATCGCGTCGTGCACGTCCTCGATGAAGCCTGGGCGGTGCACTTCGATGCCGCCCATGGTCGAGCGGTCGGCGCGCTCGCCTCCGATGAGCACGAGCCGCGCCTTTCGGGCGGCGTCCGCCGGCAGCCGGCGCGCGATCGCGGCGACCTCGGCGACGCCCTTCTCGCCGGTCATCGCGCCGACCACGCCGCAGATCACGCTGTTCGCGGGCCAGTGGCATTCCTTCCGCCAGTCGCGGGGCGCCGTCACCACCGGCGCCGGGACGCCGGAGTACACGACCGAGATTCGCCCGGGAGCGATGCCCGCTGCTGCCATCGCGTCGCGGACCGCCTGCGAGATCGCGATGAAGCGCGCGACGCGGCCGCCGTACTTGAGTCGCGCCGAGCGCGGAGGAAACACGACCCGCCGGGTGACGATCAGGGGAGGGCGCTTCTCGCGCGGCAGCGACGCGAGTGCGAGCAGTGCCAGCGCGTGGCCCCGCGCGTCGTGGGCGTGAACGATCGCGGGAGCGAGGTCGCGAATCAGCGAGCGTATCTGCCGGACGGCCCGCGGGCTCCATTCGCTCGGCATTCGCACCGGCGCGACTCGCAAGCCGGCCATTCGCGCTCGGGCCGACAGCGGTCCGCGCGGCTGCGCGATCAGCAGGCATTCGTCGCCGATCTCCCGCAGCCCCGCGGCGAGGAGCAGCGCCTGACGCTGCCCGCCCCGCCAGCTCGCGCCGGCGTCGACGTGCACGATATCGAGCCCCACCCGCTCAGATCCTCAGAACGATCGAACCGCTTCGGCGAACGCCTTGAACAGCGGGCCAGGCTCGGCGCCCGGCTGCGCGCCCGCGTCCATCTCCTCCGGATGCCACTGCACGGCGAGCACCCACCAGTCGTCGCTGCTCTCCACGCCCTCGATGATCCCGTCCGGCGCGCTCGCGGTCACCCGCAGCCCATCGCCCAGCCGGTCGATGGCCTGATGGTGCAGCGAGTTCACGTCGAGCCGGACCGCGCCCGTCGCGAGCGCGAGAATGGAATCATCTTCGATCGTCACGGAATGCACGGTTTCATTTCGTTCGCCGTCTCCGCTGTGCGCGAGGGCGCCCGGCCGCTGCGCGGCGATGTCCTGGATGAGGCTTCCGCCGCATTCCACGTTGAGCACCTGGATTCCGCGGCAGATCGCCAGCACCGGCATCCGGAGCCGACGCGCCGCGGAGATCAGCGCGATCTCGGTTGCGTCGCGCACCTTGTTGACGGTGCCGAGCGCTGGATGGCGCTCCTCCCCGAAGTAGTCGGGCGCGACGTCCTCTCCGCCGGTCAGCACCAGGCCGTCCACTCCCGCGAGGATCCGGTCGGCCGCATGCGGGTCGGCCAGCGGCGGAACAACGAGTGGTACGAGCCCTGCGTTCTCCAGGGCCGTGAGATAGGCCGCGTTCAATCGGACGCGGCGGGGTTCTTCTTCTTCCTGGATGGATGCAGTGACAGCGACGACTGGCCCTGTGTACAAGTGCGTCTCCTGGTGCAATAGCGTGACGACTCGCGTCACCCGGTCGCCCGGTCCAGCCCTGTCCGTAGTCGTGCCGAGCCCCTATATCGTACCCATGAGCGTTCGCTTCGCGCGACCCCCATGGCTGAGCGCCGCCCTCTGCTGCCTCATGGCAGCCGTCCCGGCCGCCGCTGCCGCGCAGGTGGCGCAGCGTGAAGCCGTCCCCTGCGCCGGCCAGGTCATCACGGCGACCGAGATCGACACGCGCCCGCCCTTTCCCGGCGCCGATGGGACTTTCATAGGACGCACCGGGCAGGCGGCGAGCAAGGTACATACGACGACGCGGACCGAAACGGTACGGAGGTACATGGCGCTCGGTCTCGGCGATCGCTGCGAGGAGCTGCGACGCGCGGAGTCGGAGCGCATCCTGCGCGCCCAACCGTTCATCTCGGATGCCACCGTCGTCGCCTTGAGCGACGGCCAGGGGGGAGTGGTGCTCAGCGTCACGACGGTGGACGAAATCTCGCTGATCGCGGGCGGCTCGATTTCGGCTTCGTCGCCGCACGTCCGCTCGGTGAAGCTCGGCAACAGAAACTTCTTCGGGAGCGGGCTGCAGGCCGAAGTGAGGTGGGAGGATGGCCGGGAATTTCGTGACGCGTACAACATCCGCGTCAGGGACTACCAGTTCTTCGGTCGCCCGTACCAGATCGCCGCGGAGGCGGGCCGGCTGCAGGTCGGGACGGAGTGGCTGGTGGACGCGAGCCACCCCTTTCTGACGGACCTGCAGCGCATTGCCTGGCGGGTCGGCGCCGGGCAGCTCGACATCTACACGCGGTTCCGGCGCCCGGATGCGGATCCCGTCCACATCGCGGTCGACCGGGAATATATCGAGGCGGGCGGCGTGGTTCGCGTCGGTCCCATCGGACGCATTCTGCTGGCCGGCGGATCGATCACGCGCGAGCGCGTCATGCCGGGAGAAGGGCCGGTCCGCATGGTGGACGGCGCGCTCGTGACCGACACCTCGACGGTACTGATCGGCCGCTACATCGAGCAGCGGCAGGCGCGAGCCAATGCGCTGCTCGGCGTTCGCCTCCTGCGATTCATGGCGGTGACGGGCTTCGACGCGCTGGACGCGAGGCAGGACGTGCGCAAGGGCCTGCAGCTCGGGTTCGTGCTCGGACGCGGATTCACTTTCCTCGACCCAAAGGGTGACGAGGATTACTTCGCGTCGGTCAGCGCCTACGCCGGGATGGGGTCGCCGTCCGCGTTCACGGCGCTGGAGGTGAACGTGGAAGGGCGAAGGGCGGGCAAGGAGGACAACTGGAACAGCGTGGCGTCGAGCGGCCGGCTCGCGCTGTTCGCGCGGCCGTTTCTCCGCCACACGTCCACCGCGAGTCTCGAATGGAGCGGCGGCTGGAGGTCGCGCGTGCCGTACCAGGTCACGTTCGCTTCACCCGACGGCGGACTGCGCGGGTATCGCAGCTCGCAGACCGGCGGGGCGCGCCGGCTGGTGCTGCGGGCGGAGGACAAGTACGTCTGGGGACGCTTCCGGGAGTACGCGACGATCGGTATCGCGGGGTTCGTCGACGCGGGGAAGATCTGGGCGGGTGATTCGCCCTTCGGCGTCGACACGCCGGTTCGGTACAGCGCGGGTGTCAGTCTGTTGATGGCGGTGCCTCCGCGCTCGCGCCGGCTCGCGCGGCTCGATCTGGCGTATCCGCTCAACACCGACGGCAAGCGGCGGTTGGAGGCGCGCCTGACGGTGCGCGACTTCGGCCGCGTGTTCTGGAGAGAGCCGCGGGATCTGTACCAGGCTCGCGAGCGGAGCCGGCCCGCGAGCGTGTTCAGCTGGCCGTAAGCTCTTATCCGAGTTCGCCGGTCCCTGCGAAGGTGTGCCCGGTTGGCATCCGAATGGGTATCCCGTTTCGGCGCTACGCGAGCAAACTGCGCTCGCTAACACGCGCCTGCACGGGACACCCACCCGGATGCCCCGGGGCACACCTTCGCACGCAGCGGCGACCTCCGCATAGCCCTGCGGCCGACTAGGGCCCGCGGGCCCGCCGCTCCCTTACCTCCGCAGTACGCACGCACAAAGAGCCGGGAGCGCTGGAACGACAAAGGCATCCTCTCAGAGAGCGTGTTAGCAAAGCGTAGCTCTCGGAGAGGATGCCTTTGTCGTTTCCCAGCGCGAGGGGACTAGGCCTTCACGCTCCGGGTAAGGCGCTTGAGCAGCGGCACGAGCAGCAGCAGCAGGAACGCCGCGCCGAAGGAGGTCGCCACGGGGATCGAGAAGAAGCTCGCCTGCGAGGTGATGGTCTCCGTCTGCGCCGCAAGCCAGCCGCCTAGGTAGCTCGCGGCCGAGCTCGCCAGAAACCACGCACCCATCAGCAGCGACGCGAACTTGTACGGCGCCACCTTGGTGACGTAGGACAGCCCGACGGGCGACAGGCACAGCTCGCCCAGCGTGTGAAACAGGTACGCCATCGTGAGCCACATCGCGCTCACCTGGAACCCCTGATCGACCGAGCGGCCGGCGACGACGAGGAACAGGAAACCGGTGCCGAGCAGCACGAGTCCGAGCACCATCTTCAGCGGTGTCGACGGCTCCATGCCGCGGCGGCCGAGCGAGATCCAGATGATCGCGAACACCGGCGCGAATACGAGGATGAACAGCGGGTTCATGGACTGGAACCAGCTCGACGGCATCTCCCAGCCGCTGATGTTCATGTTCGTGTGGCGGTCGGCGAACAGGTTCATCGAGCTGCCCGCCTGCTCGAACGCCATCCAGAAGAAGATCACGAAGAAGACGACGATGAACAGCGCGATCACGCGGTTGCGCTCTTCGCCGCGCGTGCCGGAGATCGCGAGCACCGCTGCCGCCACGCCCATGCCGGCGATGGCCATGCGGATAGTGAGGTCCACCGGATGGATGTCGCCGGCTCCGAGGAAGACGAGGCCCGCGCCCAGCGCGGCGCCGATGGTGACGGCCCACGGATTCCACGGCACTTCCATGGACTCCGCCGCGACGGCGGCCGCGTTGTTCGGATCGTGCTTGGCGTGCAGGCCGATCCCCGGGAGATACCTGTCCCGGCCCCACATGTAGATGATGAGGCCGAGCGTCATGCCGACTCCGGCGGCGCCGAAGCCATAGTGCCAGCCGACTCTCTGGCCGAGGTAGCCGCACACCAGCGGCGCGATGAACGCGCCGAGGTTGATGCCCATGTAGAAGATCGTGAAGCCCGAATCGCGCCGGACGTCGCCCTCGAGATAGATCTGTCCGACCATCGTCGAGACGTTCGGCTTGAAGAAGCCGGTGCCGATGACGACGAGCGCGAGCCCGAGGTAGAACGGGATCAGCTGTCCCATGTCCTTGAGCGTTTGGCCCTCTGGCACCGCACCCGGCCCGAACGCAAGCACGAAATGCCCCAGCGCGATGACGATTCCGCCGATCACGAGCGAGCGCCGGGTGCCGATGATCCTGTCGGCGAGGTAGCCGCCGATCAGCGGCGTGAGATAGACCAGGCCGGTGTACGCGCCGTACAGCCGCGCGGCGTCGCCGTCTGGCCAGTGCAGCGCGTTGACGAGGTACAGGACGAGCAGGGCCCGCATGCCGTAGTACGAGAACCGCTCCCACATCTCGACGACGAACAGCAGCCCGAGACCGCGTGGATGTCCGAACAGCGCGCGGTCGTCCAGCGCCGGCGGTCTATCGATGGTCGTTGCGCCTACGTCGACAATGCCCGACATGAATGGAACCCCGCTGTTAGCTGTTGGCTGTTGGCTGTTGGCCTTCTTACTTCGTGCTGCAATCGGTTCCAAATGGTTTTCGGCCGTTGCCAATAGCCAATAGCCAACAGCCAATAGCTGAATTCAGTGCAGCGCCGCCACGGGAAGATACCGCCTGGGCTCATGCACGCCACCGGCACGTTGCTGCTCCTCCCAGGTCACCTTGGTTGGCGGCTGCTTGATGCACGCGGCGAAGTGGCCGGCCTCCTTCTCCTCGAGCGGCGGGGCGATCTTCCCGCACGCCTCGTCCCTGGCGGGGTGGTGGCAGCGCGGGTGGAACACGCAGCCGCTCGGAAGGTTCGCGGGGGAGGGGACGTCGCCCTGCAGCACGATGCGCTCGCGCCTGCGCGCCGGATCCGGCACGGGAGCCGCGGAGAGCAACGCTTGCGTGTACGGCATGAGCGGCCGGCTGAACAGCGCCTCGGACCGGCCCAGCTCTACGATCTTGCCGAGATACATCACGGCGACGCGGTCGGCGATGTGCTCGACCACCGACAGGTCGTGCGCGATGAAGATGTAGGTGAGGCTGCGCTCCCGCTGCAGGTCCTGCAGCAGGTTGATCACCTGCGCCTGCACCGACACGTCGAGCGCGGATACCGGCTCGTCGCAGATTATCAGCCGCGGCTCCACGGACAGCGCCCGGGCGACGCCGATCCGCTGGCGCTGGCCGCCGGAAAACTCGTGCGGATAGCGCGACGCGTACTCAGCGCGCAAGCCTACTTCCTCGAGCAGGGCGCCGGCCCGCTTGTCCGCTTCCGCGCGGGTAGCGAGGCCGTGGATCAGCATCCCCTCGCGGATGATTGCGCCCACGGTCATGCGCGGATTCAGCGAGGAGAACGGATCCTGGAAGATTATCTGCATCTCGCGCCGCATCCGCCGGAGCGCGCCGCCTTTCAGATCCGCCACGTTCTGGCCGGCGAATGTGATTTCTCCCGACGTCGGCTCGATCAGGCGGAGAATCGAGCGGCCGGTGGTCGTCTTGCCGCAGCCGGATTCGCCGACGATCGCGAGCGTCTCGCCGTCGTACACGTCGAACGACACGTCGTTGACCGCGTACACGACCTCGGCCGGCCCGAGCAGCCCTTTCCGCGAGCGGAACGCCTTCGTCAGGTTCCGCACCGACAGCAGCGGCTGACCGTTTCCGACTGACGCGGCGGTCATGACGCGTCGATCCTCCGCCGCGCGACGAGCGGCCTGTGCGGCTCGTTCCGCCGCTGCGGCTCCTCGGCCAGATGACAGCGGCTCACATGACCGGGCGCGATGGTGTATAGCGGCGGGTGCTCGCGCTCCGCGCGCTCCCACGAGTACTTGCACCGGTCGTGAAAGCGGCAGCCGCTTGGCCACGCGGTCGGCGGCGGCACCGTGCCGGGAATCACGTTCAGCCGCTCGCGCTTGTCGCCGACCCGCGGCATGGCGTGCAGCAGCCCCTCGGAGTACGGATGGTGCGCGGACGTGAACAGCTCGGGCGTGGACGTCTGCTCCACCACCTCGCCGCCGTACATCACGATGACGCGCTGCGTCATCTCCGCGATCACGCCGAGGTCGTGCGTGATCAGCAGCACGGCGGTGCCGAACTTCTGCTGCACGTCGCGCAGCAGCTCGAGGATCTGCGCCTGGATCGTCACGTCGAGCGCCGTCGTCGGCTCGTCCGCGATGATGAGCGCCGGGTTCATCACCAGCGCCATCGCGATCAGCACGCGCTGGCGCATTCCGCCGGAGAGCTGATGCGGGTACTGCTTCGCCCGCCGGTCGGGCGCGGGGATGCCGGTGAGCCCGAGCATCTCCACGGCCTTCTTCCACGCCTCGCGCCGTGTCGCGCCCGCGTGAATCCGCGCGACTTCGGCGATCTGGTCGCCGACCGTGAACACGGGGTTCAGCGCGGACATCGGCTCCTGGAAGATCATGGCGATCCGGTTGCCGCGGATCCGCCGCATGGATTCCTCGTCGAGCGCGATCAGGTCCTTGCCGTCGAACTCGATCCTGCTCCCCGGCTCGACTCTGCCGGGGGAGCGGATCAGCCGCATGATCGAGAGCGCGGTCACCGATTTGCCGCACCCCGATTCGCCGACGATCCCGACCGTCTCGCCCGCGTCGATGCTGAAGGACACGCCGTCCACCGAGCGCGCCACGGCGTCGCCGCCGAGATAGAAGTACGTGCGCAGGTCCTTCACGGTGAGGAGCGGACTACTCATGCGCGTAGCTGTCCGTGTGTCCGAGCGCCTGCCGGAGTCCGTCGCCCAGAGCGTTCACCGCCACCACCGTCGCCACTATGGCAAGGCCCGGAAAGAGGGAGATCCACCACGCCGCCGTCATCAGCTCGGAGCCGTCGCGGATCATGTTGCCCCAGCTCGGAATCGGAGGCTGTATCCCGAACCCCAGGTAGGAGAGTCCCGCCTCGAGCACGATGACGTTGCCGAGTCCGATCGTCGCAAAAACGATAATGGGCGGGAGCACGTTCGGGAGCACATGGCGGACCGCGATGCGAAAGTCGTGCGCGCCCAGCGCCCGGGCCGAGGCCACATAGTCCGTTTCCCGCGCCGTCAGCACTTCGGCGCGCACCAGGCGGCTGAGCTGGAACCAGCCCGTGAGCCCCAGCAGGAGCACCAGCCCCGTAGTGGACATCCGCCCCCACAGCGCCACGAGCGCCAGCACGAGCAGGACGCGCGGGATGGACATCAGGGCGTCCACCAGGCGCATCATGATCTCGTCCACCACGCCGCCGACGTACCCCGCGGCGAGACCCCAGGCAGTCCCGACGGTCACGGCCACAGTGGTGGCCAGCAGTCCGACCAGCAGCGAGACCCGCGCGCCGAACAGCACCCTGCTCAGCACGTCGCGGCTGAACTGGTCGGTCCCCAGCGGATGTTCCGGCGTCGGCGGCAGGATGTTGCCGCCGACGATGTCGGGCTGGGCGAAGGGGTCGTACGGGGCGATCAACGGAGCCGCCACCGCTGCGAGCACGATGACGGCGAGAGCGGCGACCGCCACCCTCGTGCCCATCCGCATCGGGCGCGGCGCCGGCACCGCGAGCGGCCGCTCAGCCATCGCGCAGCCTGGGATCGGCCACGCGATACAACACGTCCGCCAGAAGATTTCCCGCCGCCACGACCACGGTGCCGACGATCACGACCGCCAGCACCAGCGGGTAGTCGCGCGAGGAGACGGCGTCTACGGCCACGAGTCCCATTCCCGGCCAGGAAAAGACCTTCTCGACGAACACCACGCCGCCGACCAGCGCCGGCAGGCTGGTGCCGAGCAGCGTGATGGCCGGCATCAGCGCGTTGCGCAGCGCGTGCCGGCGGACGACGGCGCGCTCGTCCACGCCCTTCGCGCGCGCGGATCGGATGTAATCGCGCGGCAGCACTTCGAGCAGCGCCGCGCGCTGGTAGCGCGCGACGGCGGCGGCCGCCGCGAGAACGAGAGTGGCGAGCGGGAGGACGATGTGGTGCGCGCGGTCGAGCAGGCGCGCGCCGGCGCCGAGATACGGGTACTCCACCACGTCCGTCATTCCGCCGACGGGGAACAGGGGGATCCAGTAGCTGAAGACGAGCAGCAGCAGGAGTCCGAGCCAGAAGTCGGGCATCGAGAGCAGGACAAGCGACAGCCCGCCGGCGACGCGATCGAACGGCCGCCCGCGCCTGCGCGTCTGCGCGAGCGCGAGCGCGACTCCCGCGCCGAACGCGAACACCAGCGCGAGCCCCACGAGCAGCAGCGTGCGCGGGAGCGAATCGCCGATCACCGCGCTCACCGGCTGCTGCCGCGAGAAGGACCAGCCGAGATCTCCCCGGGCGAGGCGCGCAAGGTAGCGGCCGTATTGTACCGGGAGGGGCTGGTCGAGCCCGTACGACGCGCGCCAGCGCGCGCGCACTTCCTCGGTGACGTTCGGGTTGTCGAGCGAGCCGGCGAAGGGATCGCCGGGGGCCGCGTGAATCAGGACGAAAACGAGCGTTGCGACTGCGGCGACTACTACGAGCGTATGGACGGCGCGACGCAGTAGGAACGCGATCACGTCACGGCGTCGGAGTCAGACCGATATTGTCGCGCGGCAGTCGCGCGTCGGGGTCGATCGTCCAATCCGCGAGATGCGCCCACCAAGCGTCCCGCCGCAGAACGCCGGGCCGGATGCGGCTGTGCAGCGCGAGCATCGAGAGCGGCTCGTACAGCCACACCGCGGGCGCGTCCCGGATGATCACCTCGTACGCGCGGCGCATGTGCGCGTGCGCCTCCACGGGGTCCATCGTGGACAGCGCGCTGTCCACGTGCAGGTCGAACTCCGGACTCTCGTAGGACCCGAAGTTGGTTCCGCCGGGTGCGCGGGATCCGGCGGTTCCCCACGTCTGTCTGATTCCCGGCGCGGGATCCAGCCGCCAGCCGCCGAGCGCTGCATCGAACGAGCGATCCCTCATTTTCGTCAGGAACGCCGCGTTGTCCAGCGACTCGATCTCCACCGCTACGCCGATCCCGCGCAGCTGCTCCTGAATCAGCACGGCCATCCTACCCCTGTTCCGGCTCGACGTCGGAGTGACGATGGAGAACGCGAGCTGCCGTCCCCCGCGCGTGCGCACGCCGTCGCGCCCGCGTCTCCATCCGAGAGAGTCGAGCACCGCGTTGGCCAGCGCGGAGTCGTACCCGATCCGCGGCAGGGTGGGATCGGCTCCGACGTAGCCCCGCACGGTCGGACCGATGGCCACGGTCGCGAGAGTGTCGAATACGTTGCGCACGAGCGCCGCACGGTCCAGCGCCGCCGATATTGCGACGCGTGTCGGGCGGTCGCCGAAAAGAGGGTGCGGCAGCGACGGCCGGCGGGGGTCGCGCAGGTTGAACTGAAGGAAGCCGTACTCCAGGCCGGGATACGTGACCAGCCGGAGCGCGGGGTTCTTCTGTATCTCCGGTATCATTTCGGGCCGCACGGCCTCGAACGCGTCCGCCTCACCGGCTAGCAGCTTGGTGGACGCGGTCGTGAAATCGGGCGACACCGTCCAGATCACGCGGTCGATGTTCGGCCGGCCGGCGTAGTTGTTGGTGTCGGCTACGACTTCCAGCGAGACCGCCGGCTGCCAGCGCGCGAAACGGAAGCGGCCGCTTCCGACAGGCGACCGCGCGAACGCCGTCCCGCGCAGCTGGGAGCGCGGCGCGCCGCCGAGCAGATGCTCGGGAACGATGAGCAGGTTGTACACCGCGTCGAAGAACTGCTGCGGCGAGCGGCCCCTGAACCAGAAGATCGCGGTGAGCGAATCGGGCGCGCTCACCGAATCGATGTTCGCCAGCAGCGCGGCCAGCGGCGCCGCTACTTCCGGGTCCTGAAAGAGCTGGTGCGTGAACCGGACGTCGCGGGCGGTGACGGCGCGCCCGTCGTGCCAGCGGGCGAGCGGGTTCAGCGTGAACGTGATCTGGAGCGAGTCCGGGCTCCACGTCCACCGCTCCGCGAGCCGCGGCCGGAAGCCGTAGTCGCCGGTGGTGTTGAGCGAATCGCCGATGTCCGCGAGCCGGTCGAAGATCAGGTCCGTGACCTGCCGTCCCTGCGTGGATGTCACCAACGGCGGAATCAGCGCGTCCACGTCGGCCGCGACGGCGACGACGATCGTGCCGCCGGTCACGGCGCCGGACTCGGCCCGCCGGTCGCACGCGCTCAACGTGCACAGGAGGACGACGCCGGCTGCGGAGCGTTTCAAGATCGATCGCATCGCCGGAAGATTGCGCCTCACCCGCGCCATGTCCATTGCGGATCCTCGAACGCGGGCACGTATCGCGTGACCGAGTCCGCCAATTCCGCCTGCGCGACCGGCGCGGGCTCGATGCCGTCTTCCCGTATCACCGCGAGCAGCGCGTCGTGCAGCTCCGCCGGCCTGGGAGCGCGGCCGAGGGCCTGCTCCAGCGTGGCCGGAGGCGGCGTGTCGCCCTCGCCCGCGAGCGCCGCCAGCGACGACTGGTCGTCGGAGATCAGGATCGATCCGTGCTGCAGCATGGCGCCGGCCTCGCGGTACTGCGCGCTCCCGACGAGCTTGCGTCCGCCGAGGGTGATCTCGCCGGCGGTCGGCTCGGCGAAACAGGGGTTGGCGTCGGGCGCGGGCGCGCGGCCCGTCCGCGCCGCGATCGCCGCATCGACGCCGAGCGAGCGCAGCGCGCGGAGGAGCAAGGCGTTGATCCAGTCGTATTCCGCGGCGATCGAACCGCCGGGCGCGACGGGCGCGGTCACGCTGTAGGTGATCTCGCGGTGGTGCAGGATCGCGCGTCCGCCGGTGGGGCGGCGCACGACTGCGATTCCCGCGCGCGCGAGCGCCTCCCGGTCGTACGCTCCGGTCCTCTGGTTCCGGCCGAAGGAGAGCGTCGGCGTGCTCCAGGAGTAAACGCGGACAACCGCCTCGCCGGTCGAACGGGCCCGTTCCATCAGCGCCGTGTCGCACCCCATGTTCTCCGGGCCGGAGAGGGCCGGCGTGAGGAGCGTCCGCCACGCCAGCTGGGCGAGATATGGTCGCGCGGTGTCGAGCCTTTCGTTCACCGTTTCCAGCATAGGGAGTGAATGGTACCCGGTTGCGGCCTCAGGACTATGGCGCATTTGGTTCGGTTTCCGGGTATTTTAGTGGACAGTCCTTCTTCTCGCGGACGGGCAGAATGAAGTTCAAAATCGAGATCGAACAGGAGACGGACGGCCGCTGGCTCGCCGAGGTCGAGGCGCTCCCCGGCACCGCCTCGTACGGCACCACCAGGACCGATGCGGTCGCCAAGGTGCAGGCGTTGGCTTTGCGTGTTTTGGCCGAGCGTTCTGAACACGGAGCAGCACGATAGCGAGGGATCGGTCCGCGCATGCTCTCTCGCATCGCTCGCCATACAGGACTCAAGCCAGAGGATCTATAGGCTTTCGGATCGGAGCCTCCGGAAACTCCAAACCCCCCCCTCCAAACTGCCACACTCCAAACTTGGATTCCCCTTAGCCCGCCTCGAAGCCTGTAAATGACGACCCAGACCAGACCCCGCACCCTCCCCGGCTTCGACAACTTCGTCCGCCGCCATGTAGGCCCGAGTGAAGCCGATGTCGCGAAGATGCTGGCCACCCTCGGCCACGCCTCCCTCGACGACCTCATAGATGCCGTCATCCCCCGCGACATCCGGGCGAAGGAGCTCCTGGCCATCGGCGCGGGTCTGAGCGAGCACGCCATGCTTGCGGGCATGCGCGCGCTGGCCGCGAAGAACAAAGTCTTCCGCTCGTACATCGGCCTCGGCTACCACGACTGCATCACGCCACCCGTGCTGCAGCGGAACATCCTGGAGAGTCCGGGCTGGTACACAGCGTACACGCCGTACCAGGCGGAGATCGCGCAGGGCCGGCTCGAGGCGCTGCTGACCTTCCAGACGATGGTGATGGACCTCACCGGACTCGAGATCGCCAACGCATCGCTGCTGGACGAGGCGACCGCGGCCGCGGAAGCGATGTCGATGAGCTACGGCGTCGCCGGCAAGCCGGGCAAGGAAGTGTTCTTCGTCTCGTCGGAGTGTCATCCACAGACGATCGACGTGATCCAGACCCGCGCGGCGGCGCGCGGGATCACGATCGAGGTGGGAGATTTCCGCACGTTCAAGCCGGGCCCCGAGGTGTTCGGCGTGCTCGTGCAGTATCCCGCGACCGACGGTGCCGTGCACGACTACAAGCAGCTGTGCGAGCGCGCGCACGTCGCGAACGCGCTGGTCACCGTCGCGGCTGACCTGCTGAGCCTCGTGCTGCTGACGCCGCCGGGCGAGTGGGGCGCCGACATCGTCGTCGGCAACTCGCAGCGGTTCGGCGTGCCGCTCGGCTACGGCGGCCCGCACGCGGCGTTCTTCGCCACGCGCGACGAGTACAAGCGGCAGATCCCGGGGCGGATCATCGGCGTGTCGCGCGACGCGGACGGGAACCCCGCGCTGCGAATGGCGCTGCAGACGCGCGAGCAGCACATCCGGCGCGAGAAGGCGACTTCGAACATCTGCACCGCGCAGGTCCTGTTGGCCGTGGTCGCGGGGATGTACGCCGTGTATCACGGCGCCGAGGGTCTGACGCGCATCGCCGAGCGCGTGCACGGGTTCGCCGCGCTGCTCGCGGCGGGAGTGAAGAAGCTGGGGCACGCCGTGGCGCACGAGGATTTCTTCGACACCGTGCGCGTCGAGATCGGCTCGGGCGGCGCGGAGGAGATCGTCGCGGCCGCGGCCGCGCGCGGGATCAACCTGCGGCACCTCGGCGGCTCTTCTATTGTAGTTGCGCTGGACGAGACCGTGACCGCGCGGGACGTGGAAGAGCTGCTGCTGGTGTTCGGCGGCGGGGCGAAGCCGGGGATCACGCTGGACGAGCTGGCGGACGAAGCGGACGCGCGCTACGACGAGCGGTTCAAGCGCGCGACGCCGTTCCTCACGCATCCGGTGTTCAACACGCACCGCTCCGAGACCGAGCTGCTGCGGTACCTGCACACGCTCGAGTCGCGCGACCTGTCGCTGGTGCACTCGATGATCCCGCTCGGCTCCTGCACGATGAAGCTGAACGCGACCGCCGAGATGATGCCGATCACCTGGCCCGGCTTCGGGAAGCTGCACCCGTTCGCGCCGTTGGAGCAGGTGCAGGGCTACGCCGAGCTGTTTCGGTTATTGGAGTCCGCGCTGGCGGAGATCACCGGCTTCGCGGCCGTGTCGCTGCAGCCCAACGCCGGCTCGCAGGGCGAGTACGCCGGGTTGCTCACCATTCGCGGCTACCATGCGTCGCGCGGGGAGTCGCATCGCGACGTGTGTCTCATTCCGCAGTCCGCGCACGGGACCAATCCCGCTAGCGCCGTGATGGCGGGGATGAAGGTCGTGGTGGTAAAGACCGACAAGCACGGCAACGTGGACGTGGGCGACCTGCGCGCGAAAGCCACCGCGCACGAAGCCAATCTCGGCGCGCTGATGATCACCTATCCGTCCACGCACGGCGTGTTCGAGAGCGGCGTGATCGAGATCTGCCGGATCGTGCACGAGCACGGCGGGCAGGTGTACATGGACGGCGCGAACATGAACGCGATGGTCGGGCTGTGCCGGCCCGGCGATTTCGGCGCCGATGTGTGTCATCTCAATCTGCACAAGACGTTCTGCATTCCGCACGGCGGCGGCGGGCCGGGGATGGGCCCGATCGGCGTGGCCGAGCATCTCGCGCCGTTTCTGCCGGGTCATCCTGTGGTGCAGCCGCACGGCTCGCGCAACGGCGCAGTCTCGGCCGCGCCGTGGGGGAGCGCCAGCATCTTGCCGATCTCGCTGGCTTACATACAAATGATGGGCGGGGAAGGGCTGACGCACGCGACGAAGATCGCGATCCTGAACGCCAACTACATCGCGCACCGACTGGAGCAGCATTTCCCCGTGTTGTATCGCGCGATCAACGGGACCGTGGCGCACGAGTGCATCGTGGACACGCGGGTGGTGAAGGGCGCGTCGGGTGTGGAGGTGGAGGACATCGCCAAGCGGCTCATGGATTACGGCTTCCACGCGCCGACCGTGTCATTCCCGGTCGCGGGGACACTGATGATCGAGCCGACGGAGAGCGAGTCGCTTGCCGAGCTCGACCGGTTCTGCGACGCGATGATCTCGATTCGGGAGGAGATCCGCGAGATCGAGATCGGGACCGCGGACAAGCAGGACAACGTGCTGAAGAACGCGCCGCACACGCTGGAGCGGGTGACCGCGACCGCGTGGACTCACGGTTACACGCGCGAGCAGGCCGCGTTTCCGGCGGAGTGGATCAGGGGGAGGAAGTTCTGGCCAGCGGTGGCGCGGGTGGAGAGCGCGTACGGGGATCGGAACCTGGTGTGCTCGTGTCTGCCGACGGATGCGTATGCGGATGCGCAACCGGGCGGGTAAGGAGCTCCGGTGGTGGCAGGTGTGCAAGGGGGCTGTGAGGACTTACTACAACTCTCCGTATCGTTTGCGCGGAAATATGCAGCGGACTTCTTGCGGCCTATTTCCGCTCTCCTGCTTGGCGAAAACTGCGTAAGTGCATTCAGCTCCGGCGGTTCGTCGCGGCGTGCCATTTTCGCCGGGGCGCGAGAGCCAGCGCCGCCTTGCTGCGTTTCGCCGCTCTCCGCAGTATATGTAGTCCAGATAATCAATAGTTAGACGTAGCCGATTCATCGCTGTCGATCAGCCTCGGCGAAGCAGCAATTTCTCGCGCCCGATAAAACATGGCCGGCACACCTTTCACGAGCATCACGCTGCGCAATTGGATGTTCCGTGGCGTCGACGGATCGCGCATACATCTCGAGGACGTCTCGTTGATCGGACACGGCCCGTACGCCCGAGACGACTTCGAGCAGTTCCTGAGCCGAAGGAAGATCGATACATGGGAGCCGGCGGCCTACACGGAAGTGCTCGTTCTGGGCCGAGAGGAATGGCAAGCTAGAGATCTCGACCAACTCCTTCGAAAGCGTGCCGGAAAAACACTGCGTGTCTATTCACATGAGATGTTCCTGGCTTACTTGATTTCCGGACACGATCCACTGAATACGCCGAAGATCGCCTTGCGAATGGGCAAGGGGCACCCGGGGCTTGAGCACTTGATGAAGGTCGGGTTCAGGTGGCCGAGTATCGTCGTTAGAGGATATGGTCGGTTGCGCTTACTCTCCGCGGACTGGCGTTCGGAGAGCTTCCTCAAGGCCAAGGGCTATCGGGTGGGCGATGGCGCTGGCAACCATCCGACCTCGCGACGACGCGCACTGGCACGGGCATACGCGGGCGCAATTCCAACGCGCTTTGGCACTGAGTACGCCGCGGATTGTGGGTCGCCGAAGTCGGCTCCCCGCCTCCGGCGAATGGCCTATGCCATCGCAAAGTCCTATCACCTGGGCGCAGGCCGTCTCGGAAGCGATAGTACCGCCTGTACCCAATGGTTTCGCGATCTCCGTTGGTTGAAGCGAACCTACTACGATAGACATTTGCAATTCGAATGGCCCTCAGTGAGGGTCGGTGACTAGCTTCGCGTCGCAGTGACGTCTAACGAACGCTGAACCTATCGAGCGATTTGCTGAGGCTCGCTTCGCTCGCATTTCGTTGGGTGCGCTCGCAGGTTAGCTGAAGCGTAGGCGGGCCACGCGCAGGCAGGTAGCCGATCAATCAGAGGCACATGGACAATTTCCGCCAGGTTCTCGGTGATGTCGAGTTTTGGAAGATCATGGCTCCTGTCCTTACGGTGGTCATCGGCTGGCTACTTAACGAAAAGGCCCGACGTCGCGCAGATCGCGAAAGACGATTCCTCCAGCAGTTCGAGCGAAAGGAGAGGAGTTATCGAAAGCTCTTGGAGTTGAGCAAGGGGTTTATGGTGGGCCAAGCTGAGGCAACGTCGCTCAAGCAAACCTTTCTCGACGAGCTCCAGCTATGCTGGTTGTACGCATCGGACGATGTGATCCAGGCCGCGTATGGATTCCTCGACTCCGTTCGGATTGGTAGCGGGACGCCTGAAGCCGAGAAGGAGCACGCCTTCGCTTCGTTCATTGCCACTCTTCGAAAGGACGCCCTCTCGTCTGACCTAGTGGCCAAGACTCGCCTTCGTGCTGCCGATTACCGGCTGCTAAAGGCTACCTAAAGTGAAACACTGCCGCCTAATGGGCGCGTGAAGCTGTCGGCGCGATGATGCGGACCTGACGTGGAGTTGAAGCTGCGGATTGTGCGCTGGCACCCGGTGCAGGTCCTTGTCCTGTGGATCGGTGGCTTCGCTGTATTAGGCTCCGTCGCATGGCAGTATGGTGCCCTTTCGAACCGGTCGGCGGCAGAGCTACGTCAAGCAGCGCACGACCACGCCGAGCGTTCACGAGAACTGGGTGCCGCGCGGGCCCGCGTGGATTCTGCTGAACGATGGTACTTCGAGTTACGGCAGACCGGCGCTGTCCCTGAGGTTGTTGAGGATTCCCGGCAGCAAGCGCGTAGTCTGCGAACAGACCTCAACGGGCGTGCAGAATTGGTATCCGCGCGCCGCAAAGCTGATCAACGGCGCATCGCCCGTCGGGCACAGCAGGCGGCGAATATGCGTTACGGCCTCTTGACAACGGTGCTTGCTGTGATCGTCGCCTTGCTGGTGGCCACCTGGATCTGGGCGTCCGGGCGATCCGCCGCAGCTTCGCCGTAGTCAAGGTGTGGAACAAGGTCGGCGGATCGGTCACTTACGGCGCTTCCGCTTTGGCGGTATTTCTCTCTCCATCCGTGACCTCTGTGCACGAGCGCATCACTCGCTACTCCGCGGAGGCATACAGTGCCTTCTAATGACTTCTCAAGCGAGACGCCGATGCTCGCGCTATCTCGTGGTTGGCTGTGGCGGATGCGCTTCGCTGGAGACGAACGACAAACTGTTCACGTTGAGCAGTGGAATCCTCAGGAAAAGACAGTGGGCGAAGGCATCGAGATTCAGATCGATGATCTGCCATGGGTTGCTCGTTGGCTCCGGGGATCCTATACGGCCGATGAGTGGCCGTCGCAGCGACAATTCCCCGGTGGCAGTGTCCTGTCGATGGAGCCTGTGCCGAAGCCAGAACTCTGGATTGAGCAAAAGTCGAGTCGCGAATCGCTGGGGGAAAGTTATCCTAGATCATCCGTTAGGCGACTCATGCTTTTCGAAGAGGACCTCAGGCCTCTCGTCGCGTGGCTCGAAGAGCGTACGAAGGCCCTTGGTGTGGGCATGCGCGGGCGTCAAGGCACGTGAGCAGCATTTCCCTGGTCCTGTATCGCGCGATTAACGGAACCGTGGCGCATGAGTGCATCGTGGGCACGCGCGTGGTGAAGGGCGCGTCGGGTGTGGAGGTGGAGGACATCGCCAAGCGGCTCATGGATTACGGCTTCCACGCGCCGACCGTGTCATTCCCCGTGGCGGGGACGCTGATGATCGAGCCGACCGAGAGCGAGTCGCTGGCCGAGCTCGACCGGTTCTGCGACGCGATGATTTCGATCCGGGAGGAGATCCGCGAGATCGAGATCGGGACCGCGGACAAGCAGGACAACGTTTTGAAAAATGCGTCGCACACGCTGGAGCGGGTGACCGCGACCGCATGGACGTACGGCTACACGCGCGAGCAGGCCGCGTTTCCGGCGGAGTGGATCCGGGGGAAGAAAGTTCTGGCCGGCGGTGGCGAGGGTGGAGAGTGCGTACGGGGATCGGAACCTGGTGTGCTCGTGTTTGCCGACGGATGCGTATGCGGATGCGCAGCCGGGGGGTTGAGGCATTCCGCTGCTGGCGGTGCCAAGCGGGGAAAGAGGCTGCGAGGACTCGCTACAGCTCTCCGTACCGGTTGTGCGGAAATATGCAGCGGACTTCTTGCGGCCTATTTCCGCTCTCCTGCTTAGCGGAAACTGCGTAAGTGCATTCAGCTCCGGCGGTTCGTCGCGGCGTGCCATTTTCGCCGGGGCGCGAGAGCCAGCGCCGCCTTGCTGCGTTTCGCCGCTCTTCGCAGTATACGTAGCTAGGCAATCAATAGTTAGGCCGAGATCATGATCCCTGAGCCGCACTCGCGTTTCGAAGAGATCGTCCTTGAGTTCTTGAGAGGACTCGGATACCCGAGCGGCTCGCTCGTGCGCGCGCCCTCGCTTCTGCCGAATGCTGGAACTCAGTACCGGCCGGATATCGGCATTCTTGACCCTGCCGCCAAGGAGTACATCGCGGTCCTTGAGGTAAAGGGAAGCAATGACTCTGTCGCGATCACAACAGCTAGCGATCGACTTCGCGGCTACGTGACAACGCTTAGTTCGCGGCCACTAGAGGCCTTCGTTGCGGTACCAGGCCATGGGCCCGACGCGATCAGCTTTTATCGCATGATGGCAGGTGGTGCGTTTACGCTGATCCCCCTTTCGACCTTTCCCCGTTATTCGGACTTACGATCTACCTCCCTTGCCTCTAGCCGTACTGCAGTACGCGCCGATATCAAGCGCACTACGGATCGCTTCCGCATCGTAGCATGGGTGGTGGCAGCCGCATCTTTCTTGCTGGCGGTTGGGGATTTTTTGCTCGAGCAGTTTTCCTCCATCTCCCTGTTGACGGCAGAGCGCTTGGCTCTCCTAGGCATAGCGGCGGCGCTTGTACTGGTGCCGTTTGCAGCGAAGCTCAAGGCATTCGGCCTTGAATTCGAACGCATGACTCCGCAGCGAACGGATTCCGATGGTGCGGCCTAAACGAGGAGTTGAAGCTGACGGCGCTCGCTTTGAACGCGGCTGGCTCGCTGCGCTCGCCTGCCGCAGTGTTAATGGTGCGCCGCAGCTTAACTCCGGCGCGTTAGGTAGCCACTTGTATCAATGAATTCTGAACCGTTCGCCTCTAGTACCGTCTCGTTGATCCTGGCTTGGATCTTCGCCGTTCCTGCGCTTTTCGGTATACTTGCTGGCGCTATGGGATTGCTGTTGGAGCAGGCCGAGGACGAGATCCCCAGGTGGTTTGTGCTTTGGATCATGCTATGCATTCTCGTCTTCAGCCCATTCCGATACTTCGTCCTGCAACTGATAATAGCCACCGCCTTTCCCGTTCAGAGCGTTGGGGCATTTCTATCGCTTCTTCTTCTCAGCTTGTACATCCCGATTGTCTTTGGGCTTCTGTACGGCATCGGAATCGTGCTACCGCTCTTTGTGTCGGTGTGGCTGGCCTTTGGCGGCCTGAAAGCGCCCAAGATATCCATGCCACGCCTTATGCTCGGCGCCCTGCTGACGCCTTTCACCTTAGGGCTCGGGTATGTCGCATTCTTCTGGCTTCTCCAGTACGGAGCAATGTCCGTTCACTGGCTTCGTGCATCCGACGTCATCGGCGCGACGAATGGACCTGCGCTCGCATCATATTCGGTCGCGCTGAAGCACTTCCTGCCGCTACCGATCTCCGGCATTTACACCGAGGTCACGCAAAACGATACCGACATGCTTCGTAATCACGTGGCAAGTTTCTACCTCGGGCGCCAAGCTGAAGCCCGATACGTGAGAGAGGCCTATCCGGCGTTGTACCAGAGCCTCACAAGCGAGCCTTAGCTGTGCGGCTACCTAACTTGGCGGTGAAGCCGACGGCGCCTACGCTGGAAGCAGCTGGCTCGCTCCGCTCGCCTGCCGCATTTTCTATGAAGCGCCACGGCTTAACGCACGCGCGTGAGCTAGCCACAGCCGCCCTCTCCCGTTGAAGACCGTGGTCGGCGTACAGCGCATCGTCAGATCGCTTCAAGTCGCCAGCATCGTACTTCTGGCTGGGTTCGTACTCGGCTTTGGAGCCGAGACCCACGTCAGCATGCCTTACAACGCCCGCGTCTTCATAAACCCAGAGACCAACCGATACATCTCGCCACCGTGCCTGAGACTCACGTCGACACAAGAGCAGGAGATTGAACAACGGCAAAGGGGAAAAACATCCTATCACGACAGCATGGCCGTGCTCGTCGCCGTCGCTCGCTTGTACCCAGCCGTGTACCGCGAGATGATCGACCAGAAATTCGGGGGCGAGCAATCCTGTGCCGACGCTGACGGCTTCAGTATGAAAGATCGTAGCATGAGCGGGCTCTTGCTGCAGCGACTCGGTATCCTAGGTCCTTTGCCGAGACGTTGGGCCAAGGATGGCTCATGGAACTGGTGACGTTGCAGCGGCTATCGAAGGAGCAATTGCTGCAGTCGGCGCATTTAATTTGATCGTGCCGCAGCAGAATTGCGGGCGTTAGGCGTCATGGATAAGAGACGAAGCAACCGCCTTCGCAGGACTCTCAACGGATGACCAAGCCCAAACATACCGGACATAGAGAAGCTGACGCGCACGAGCTCGCCTACTTCATTCGTGTCGCGAATGAGTCCGGGGCCGAGGCTGAAGCAGAGCTTGAGGAGCCTCTAAGTTTCTTGAGCAACATAGACCGCCTGTACGTGGACTTCTTTGGCGAGGCCGGAGGTATCCGCCCCCCGACAGCTGGCATACTTCTTCTGAATGCCCATGCCTCACTCCGAGCGGCGATAAGACTAGCTCTAAGCGGCCAGCTGCTCCCTGTTTATATGGTGCTGCGGGGTAGCATCGAGAGCGCCCTTTACGCGCACGCGATGGTGGTTAACCCGGAACTGCAAGATGTCTGGTTGAATCGGGGTAAAGATGGTGAGTCGCGCCAGGCCTGCCGCAACGCCTTTACCGTCGCAAAGGTTTTTCGATACCTAGAGCAGGCTCATGAGAAAGAGTTCTCCGATGGCCTGCGGGATGTCTATGAAGCTACGATCGATTTTGGAGCTCACCCGAACAGCCAGTCGATCATAAGTAGTGTCCGGATCGAAGAACTGACCTCCGGTAGCCACGCCCTGGACTTCGCGTATATCCATGGTGTCGGCTCGTTTGAGCTGCGGCAGGCGCTGGTGGCCTGTGCTGAAAGCGCGCTTGCAGGGTTCTTTGTTGCGCTTCTTTCGTTTAAGAACCACCCTCGTCTTGTCATGTTGAACGAGCTGGCTCTAGAACTTCAGGGGCGTGTGCCTTCGTTTATTGAGGGCCTGGAGCTTGACGCTCCGACAAATGAGAAGGTCAAGCCGCGAGTGCAAATTTGATCGGCAATGACCAAGAGCCTAGCCATCGGTTGAGCCGACGTGGTCGCCGAGGCGGCGCCCACCCAGCTCAACCGTAACATTGGCGTGACGCAACCGAGTTGGTCTTAGTGCCAGCTGACCGCAGTGCTATCCTTGCCAAAGTCTGCGCAGCGCTCGATACCGGCGACCGCGAAGCTGCCGCTAATCGGGTTCGTCAGGACTATCCCTTCGAACCCGTTGCCGCCATAGAACGAAAGTACGGGGACCTCGAGGCCACGAGAATATTCTTTCGCGACGGATTTATTGACCGTTATGCTGGCACGCGCCTCGTCTTCCCAGGCGTCCTCCGAGTATTGTCCGCCGAGCTGCCCGAGGACTTCCCGTTCCATCCCAACTGGAAGATGAGTGAGACGCACGAGGCGTTTTGGGAACTCTCGCCGACTATCGACCACATCATCCCGGTCTCCCGCGGCGGTCGCGATGATGCGGCCAATTGGGTGACGACATCCATGAGGCGGAACAGTGCGAAATCCAACTGGACTCTCGAGGAACTTGGCTGGGCCCTATGCCCGGCAGGCGCACTTCATGATTGGGACGGACTCACCTCATGGTTTGTCCGGCACGTGGCTGCCCACCCCTCACTATTGCAAGTCGGCCTGATCGCACGCTGGAATAGGGCCGCCCTTGATGCAGGCGCACGCTGACCCCGCGTGGCTGCTATCGGCGCTGGTGTAAGGAAGCGACCTTGCTCGCTCCGCTCGCTGGCCGCATCTATTATGACGTCCCGCCGCAGAACGCGATTCCGTTAGAGAGCCGGCTACCCATGTCGTTCAAACTTGCCTAGACAAAAACATCTTAGAGGTGTGATTCCGCCTGGCTGCGTCAATCAGGGCATTCTGCTCAAGGCTCTCATTCGAGACTGCGCTCATGTTCCAGCCCCTAACCCCGGAAGCTATGAAGTCAGCTATCCCGAGTTTCTCGAATACTTCCGGGCGGTTCCGTTGTTAACGAAGCATCATCTGATAATTGCCGCGAACTTCTCATACGGCTGGATGCCCACCATTCTCGATTTTCGCAGTGACGCGTACGAGGGTGCGGTCGGATATCTCGAGCGGGCCCGCCAATCGGGCGACCTAAAATCGCATGAGCTGTTCGCATTGTCCCGACTTGTAAACAACTCGATGGTCGGCGCATCAAAGCTTTTGCATTTCGCTTCGCCAAGTCATTACGCTATTTGGGACTCACGTGTGGCGAAGTATCTTGGTTCAAGCCTCATTCTCGGCGATCGGTCAGGAGAGCAGTATGCCGCATACAACGACTGCTGCCGTTCTATTTGCGGTAGGCCTGAGGCAAGCACGGTTGCGGATCGCGTAGGGGAAGTCATCGGCTATCGTGTGCATCCCATGCGCGCCATCGAGCTTGTGATGTATCATGGCGGCGTTGCTAAGCGGTCCTGCTTAGATCAATGAATGCGAGGCAGCTTGCCTGCCGCGTCCGCAGCTTACCGCAATACACCATCCATCGACGCTCAACCTTGCGTCATATGTACGTTGTACGTACATTTGAGATGTGGCAGACCTCCGCTTCGAATGGGATCCCCAGAAAGCCGCGGCCAATCTCCGCAAGCACGGTGTCTCGTTCGAGGAAGCTGAGACCGTTTTCAGCGACGAGCACGCGCTCCTGCTCGACGATCCTGATCACTCAATCGAGGAAGACAACTTCATCCTGATTGGAGTGAGTGCGAAGCTGCGGTTGCTGGTTGTTTGTCACTGCTACCGTGAAGGAGACGAGGTGATCAGAATCATCTCGGCTCGGAAAGCGACCCGGACTGAACGCCGCCAATACGCGGAAAGGTGGTGAAAATGCGCAAGGAATATGACTTTTCGAAGGCACGGCCGAATCCCTATGCGAAGCGGCTCAAGAAGCCGGTCACTATTCGGCTCGATGCTGCGACGATTGCCTACTTCAAGCAGCTCGCCGCAGAATCAGAGATTCCTTATCAAACGCTTATCAACCTTTATCTGCGGGACTGTGCAATGTCTGGACGCCGCCCCGCGTTGAGTTGGCGACCGTCACGTGCGGGCGCTGCTTAACGACGCGCTGCACCCGTCAGCCGATGCCGGGGCTCGACTCGGAAGCCTTCGACTTCCAAGCGGCTTCCGGATCGTTCGCTGCCGTACGCAAGCTTCTGATTTCACGCGGGCTCCAGCCTAGGCGAACCTTCGGGAGGAGAACTGTTGAATCTTCGCGGCGTTCGGTGTACCTAGGGCGATGAAGAATTCACAGCCAGCTCCAGAGCCACCACCGCCGACGGCGTCGCCGCCGTTGGTTCCGGTGATCTACGAGCTCATGATCACTCGGTTCCGAGGGATCAATTCGCTCACGTGGCAGCCGGCCAAAGGCGTCAACCTCGTTCTCGGTGGTGGCGACGTCGGCAAGAGCACGATACTCGACGCGATTGGTCTTCTTCTCAGTCCAACCAACGCGGCGAACCTGTCGGACACCGACTACCACCTCCGTGATGTCGCTGCGGAGTTCGCAATCGAGGCGATCATGTCGCTTCCCCTGGAGGGCATGGTCAATCAGCAGGTCAAGCCATCGTGGCCATGGGCGTGGAACGGTAGCACTGCCGTCGTCCCCAACATCGAGGACGACGGATCCACGGCATCAGAGGCGGTGTACCGCGTTCGCGTTCGCGGAACTGCCGAATTGGAACTCGTTTTCGAGATCGTGCAGCCCGACGGCGCGGACGATCATTTCACCGTCGCGTTGCGTCGGTCCATCGGTCTCGTGCGCTTGGGCGGTGACGATCGAAGTGACCGTGACCTTCGGCTGGTGCAGGGATCCGCCCTCGATCGTCTTCTCTCCGACAAGGCCCTCCGCTCGCGTATCGCGAGCGAGCTTGCGAAGACGGACGTCCAAGATCAACTGGCGTCAGAGGCCAAGGAGGCGCTGGGCGAACTGGATAAGGCCTTTGGGAAGGAGAGCCTGCCGACTGGTCTGGATGTTTCCATCACGGGCGGGCCAGGAGCATCCATCGCGTCGTTGATTGGTCTGCGGGCAAGGAATGCCGGCGTTCAACTGCCGCTTGCGAGTTGGGGGGCCGGGACCCGTCGCCTCTCGGCGTTGACCATCGCGGAGCAGAACCAGGGCGAGCACCCGATACTGCTTGTCGACGAGGTAGAGCGTGGCCTCGAACCGTACCGGCAACGGATGTTGCTCAGAAAACTCCAGGCGGGAAGGTCGCAGGCGTTCGTCACCACCCACAGCCCGGCCGCGATCTCAGCGGCTTCCGAAGCGGCGCTATGGTACGTCGATCACGATCAGAGAGTAGGGCCGCTCGCCGCCGCGAAGATCGCGAAGCACCGTGCCAAGGACCCCGACATGTTCTTGGCGCGCATGGCGATCGTTTGTGAGGGCATCACGGAAGTCGGGTTCGCGACCGCTCTGCTCGAAGCCGCTCTCAGTTCCTCCCTCCAGCAGCATGGCGTTCACGTCAGCGATGGCGGGGGGAACGACACGACACTGGACCTCTTGGAGGCATTGGCTGAGGGCGGGCTGAGCTTCGGAGGTTTCGTCGACGACGAAGGAACGCACCCGGACCGTTGGAAGGCGGTGAGAGCGGCGCACGGCCCGCTGCTATTTCGATGGGCTTCGGGTTGCATCGAGGAGAACATTCTTCGCGCCGTCGCTGACGACCGACTCGAGGCGTTCCTGATCGACCCCGATGGCGAGGAGACTGGCGCACGGCTTCGGACCTTGGCCGATCGCATGAGCATGGGCGACGAGAAGGGCTTCGCAGCCCTTCAGGCGAAGGCGGGTGCGGCGTTTCGAGACTTGATCGTTGCCGCGGCAACGGGCGCAGTGCTGGCCGGAGTTGAGGATCGTGAATCGAAGAGAATACACAAGGCGCACGCACGTTGCTGGTTCAAGAATAACGAGGGCGGTCGGGAACTCGCGAAGAAGACGTTTCAGCTCGGGTGCTGGCCAGCGGTCAGCGGAGAGCTGCTTCCATTCTGCAACGCGATACGCCGAACCGTGGGGCTTGATGATGTCCCTGACGTGCAGCTGTGAGCGATGACAGCGTTCGTGACGCGCTCAGGGCCGATCATGCGCTCGTGGTCGTCGAGGCGCCGGCCGGCTGCGGAAAAACGCACCAAGGTGCGGACTACGCGCGGGAACTTGTTGATCGCCTCGGCCATGGCCGCCCGCTGATCCTGACGCACACACATGCGGCATGTTCGGTGTTCGCCGACCGCACCAAGGGGGCCGGCACCAAGGTGGAAATCCGCACCATCGACAGCATCATAGCGAACGTCGCCGCCGCGTACCATGTCGGCCTTGGCATTCCTGCTGATACCGCAGCCTGGGTACGCGGGCAGGACGAAGGTTATGCGCTGCTCGCGCAGAAGGTGGCGTTGTTACTGGCGCGGTACCCGATGATCGCATCTGCGCTGGCGCGGCGATATCCAGTCGTGATCTGCGACGAGCATCAGGATTCCAGCGGAGATCAGCACACGATCGTGATGGCGATGCTCGCAGCTGGTGCAAAGGTTCGCGTCTTCGCCGACCCGATGCAGTCGATCTTCCGGGACAAGTCCGTCGCCGGGTCTAACCCACAGTGGGACTGGGCTGCCCTCCGGGCAAAGGCTCACGCTTGCGACGAACTCGATTTTCCACATCGGTGGAAGGAGAGCTGTCCCGATCTGGGTATCTGGACTCTCGCCGCGCGACGGAGCCTTCTGAACGACCACCCGATCGACCTCCGAACGGGTTTGCCGTCGAGTCTTGATGTGGTAGTGGCCGAAAACCGAGCGCAGAGTAATCTTCAATATGCTTTGTCCAAGGGAGATCGCGCGCCGATTGATCGGTTCGCTGATGACGACACATCGCTTCTGATCCTGACGCGTTACAACCAGACGGCGGGATCTTTTCGCGGGTTTTTCGGCCGCCGCGTTCCGCTCTGGGAGGGGCATACGAGGTCAGCATTGGAGACCCTCGTAGACGGCATGAATGCCGCGAAGGGAAACAGCGCCGGGCTTGCGGACACGATCGTCTCGTTCATGGGCAAAGTGGGGAAGGGATTCAGCCCGTCGTCGTTCGGAAATGCCTTTGTGCAAGAGGCAACGGAGGACTGCACGAAGGCGCGCAAGGGGAAACCCGCGACGATTCAATCCTTGGCACGGTACCTCGTTGATGATCCGAGCCATCGCGGCGTTGCCAAGTGTCTCGCCCGCATCGCCGAGCTGAGGAAGGCGGACGCGGCATTCGCGGATGTCGAGATTGACCACCACAGCGAGTTCCGCGACGCCATCCGGCTGGGAGATTACGAGGATACTTATGAGGGGCTGGCCGAGATCACGCATCATCGGACGTACACGCGGCCTCGACCACCGAGAAAGGCGATCAGCACTATCCACAAGGCGAAGGGTCTGGAGTGTGACAGCGTGATCGTGATGCCCTGCGATGCGCAGACCTTCCCCGGCATCCGCGAGGCCAGGTGCCTTCTCTACGTCGCTCTCAGCCGCGCGACGAAGCGGCTGATGCTCGTCGTCTCACGCGAGAAGCCATCCCCGTTGTTCCTCATGTAGGTCAACCTTCTGCATCCTTCTGCTGATCGTCCGGCGAGGTTTGTTGAGGTGCGAGCCCGCAGCTGGCTCACCACCTGAGTTTATGGTGTGTTGCCGACGGTGCCTAGTCCGGGTAGTCCTTGGCCAAAGCCCCTTCGTAGAGAGCGCGCACTTCACGCGCGTCCTCGATCGCCGTCCGAACATCCGCCCGCGTCAGATCGAGCACACGCAGCTTTCCCTTTACTTCCGCGACAGCTTCAACCCGCCTGAATACATCGGCATGCGCCGCGGCGTAGCGTGCCAGTCCCTGTAGCTTCGCCAGAGCGTCCGCCCAATCGATGCTGTGCGGATCCACGATGTCCACCACGATTTTGCCCTGCGAATCCTCGGCGAAGAAGAGGAAGTCCGGCCGCATAATCCTCGTGTCGTCACCATCCGCGTATGCGACACCCAGTGAATCCTGCGTGGGCCGACCGGGATTACGGTACCAGAACCTGAACCCGTCGCGCTCCATCTCCTCCTTGAGGACGGCCTTTTCCCACTTGTTCAGCTCGGCGGGAAACATCTCCCGCTCGTCGCAGAGGAGGTGATTCTTGTAAGTCGGCAGCTTCGTTTCGCTGCCATCCTTCTCGCGTGCCGCGGTAGCCTCCCAGCGTGACACTGGCTGGGCGAGATCAACATCCTGCGGCTCGCGGCTCAGCGCTCTGATCTCACGATAAGCTTCCTGCCGGTCGTCAGGGAGTTGTTTTATTTTGTCGCGGTACTTGTTCAACCAGGCGTCGGCGAGCTTCGTAGCCTCGGTATTGAAGTACACATCGACGTTCTGCATAAGGCCCAAGGCGCCGATGTCCTCGCGTGCCTCGATCAGCGCATCCTCGAAATCGTCTGCCGCCTCTGGCTTCTGCCGCGCGCGGTGCTCCGTGTAAGTGCGGGCGATGTCGGGGCTGATGATGCGCGCTGTCCGGCGGTAAGCGTCGTTGAACACGGCTGCATCCGCCTCCGTCTGGAATAACCGCGACTCAGTTTCACCCTCTCTGACGTGAAGGACAACCGTTCGCCCCTCGACTGTACTAACCGATTCTCGTTTGGACCTGAAGCCGTACGGATCAGTTTCGATGAACGCATCCAGAGCCTTATGCATCGCCGCATGTGCCTTCTGACCCGCGCCTGGCAACAGGCCATCCATCGCCAGCTCGTGCGCGAGCGCGGTCAGGCGCTTCGGCGGCTTGGCGCCGAGCTGCGGGCGCGTCTGCGACGGCAACGTCGTGAACTTCTCCCAGATGGCTGCATCTGCCTCCGGGTGGGGCGTCATCTCGACGGGATTGATCAGCACGCGTCCAAACGGGGGGACTTCGCCTCCGCCCTGCATCAACGCATCTACGACTCTCCTAACCGTTTCCTCGTCGAAGAATGGCAGCAGGCAGTCCACGGAGTTGAGGCGGTCGTTGCCCGGAATGCGCCGCGCGAGAGGTGTACGCACCATGCGGCCCAGCAGTTGGGTGATGTGGGTGGGATCTTTAGCGGGCCGGAACGACACCATCACCTCGGCGCGCGGGCAATCCCAGCCGGTGCTGATGGCGTCCTTGGCGAGGAGTACGCGCACCCAGGTCGCGTCCTGTACGCGCTCAGGTGAGATGTACGGGACGGTGTGCCTGCCGAAAGTCTGGGTGGTGTGCTCGCCGAACACGTGCGCAACGCAGTCTTCAGGAAGATCCGGCCACGCCTGGAAGATGACATCGAGCCATTGCCCGACGGTGTTGTGATTCGGAGTGTTCGGCACCTGAAGGACCATCAATGGGACGACACTCTCGCCGCTCTCCTGCTCCGTAGCGTAACGTGCCCACTCGGTGGTGGAGTCCCTGAGTTTTTCCGTGGCGCGGCGCAGCAATACCGTATCGAACTGACCTTCCTCGTCAGGAATGTCCACGACGATGGTGTCTTTCAGCAGCCCTGAGTCCTGTACCCTCGCTGCGTCCACCTCTACGCCGGGCAGAGTAGTGCGTCCTTTTGCGCCCTCCATCGCGCTGGTGAACCGCTGGACTGTGGCGGAAATGCCGAGCACCACCGGAATACCCGGCACTCCCTTCTCGCCATTGATGAGCCGCTTCACGAGCGTCGTCTTCTCCGCCTCCGCCGCCTTCGTGCGTTTGCCCATTCCACGGTGCGCCTCGTCGAGCACGAGATAGAGCGTGAGCGACGGGTCCTCGATGGTGTTGCGGATGGTATCCCAGATCGTGTGCGCGCGAGTGTCGGCACGCATCTCGGGAAATGCATCCTGGTCTTCGCCCTCATCGAACCCGCGGACGAGCAAACTCTTTTTGCCGAGCTTCTGAGTGTTGAGGAAGTAGATCTTCCCGGCCTCGAAGCGCGGGCGATGGAAGCTGTTGTCTACAACGACCATGTCTGTGTTACGGAGCCGATCAGCCGACGCCATCAGGCGAAAGCGAGTCTGCTCGTTCAGGGACGGATCGTCGCTGAACCAGATGACAACCGCGCCAGGGTCGGCGTCGAAATCGTAGCTGTCGTCGCCATGAAAGAGCGCTTCGAATACCGCCGCCGCCATGACGGTTTTGCCCGCACCTGTTGGCGCGGTGAGAGAGAAGGCGTGGCGTTCCTTGTCCTCGTGCCACCGCTTGCGCGCCTTTCGCACACTGGCGAGGATGTCGCGGACCGCGTCGTCCTGGTAGTCCTTGAGGGTGACCTTCATACTTCGCTGCCGTTAGCGAAGGCGAAGTTGGTCAGGTAGGACTCGTAGAGGCGCACGGCCTCAACCGCTTCGGGCAGTCGGCGCGCGATCGCCTGGAACCGCCGCTCGTCGTCGGTGACGATGTAGGCGACGCGCAGCTCGCCGGCTTTGCGCACGGCCTTGAGGAATAGCGTTGCCTGATCGAGCTCGGTAAGCAAGCCGTAGTTATCCGCCACGTCCCAGCCGGCGTCAGGAATTTTCTCGATGCGCCGCCCGCGGCTGCCGGATCGCATCCACAACAGCGGCGCGATGCGAGCGAAGGCAATGTGGTGGCTGACGGCGACGGGACTCTCGTAGGTGAGCGTGAAGAACTCGGCATTCTCCTCGAAGCCCTCGGCCATCGGGAACTCGTCGGTGAACTTGTAGTCACCGTTTACGGATTCCCCTTCTGCAGTCCTCCCCGTGATGGCGGCGGCTATCCGAGGCTTGTTGATGTATTCGCTAATGCCCCACCTCTCCCAATCGACGTCTCCGGGGCGCAGGCCATGTTCACGGAGCGCTTTCTGTTCATCGGCAGCAACCTCGTTGTTCGTCACAGAAATGCTGCGTCGTCGGCCACCGTCTTGCCGATTCAGCCGCATTATTGAGTGAGCGGTTGTTCCCGATCCAGCGAAGAAATCAAGCACTAGCGCATCCCGCTTAGGCGCCACGAAAAAACGCAATGCGTCTTCAACGGCGTAGAGGGACTTCGGAAACGGAAAACGACGCGCCGGGAGTAGCGCGCTCACGATGTTTGTGCCGTATTCCCCCGCGTTGTGGGAGGAAATCCTCCACTGTGTGCCAGGTACGTAACCGCTCCCACCTTCGCTCGCTTCGGTGATGATCGAGCCGTCCGGACGATGCCCGGTAACACGATAGAAGCCAGCTTGTACCTTGGCTACTTCACCTTGCTTCAGATAGTAGATGGCTCCGACTTCTGGCTTCGCCGCTCGCACCATCCCGCGCGTGATCAGCTCACGGAGCCGCTTAGGTGCTACTTGCCAGTACCCATGGCTCCCATCGGCACGCGTGGGCCAAAGGGCCACTGTTCCCCTCGGTGCGTGCGTTTGTGGGACCTCCTCGAAGGGTATTGGTTCACCCACCTCGGCCACGCCCGACCCGTCGGTCTTCACATATATCGGATAAAACAGGCCCGGTCGATCCTCTCTCCGCACTTCTCCGCGTAAGCCGCGGCGGCGGAGTTGCTGCCAATACAATTCCGACGAAGCAGCCGCTTTGCCAGTTCGCCAGTCGTCAGGCAGCACAAGCTGCTGCGGGCCGGCCTTTCCAAAGAAGAGAAAGAACACGTACTCGTCGGTTCTAGCGAATGAGTCATTTCGAGACTGCCCTTTCGGGTTGATAAGGCTACTCACCATCTGTAGACGGGCCTCTGGGAACAGCTGCTCGAGCAGCAACCCCAGCCGGAGAAACTCTTTCTCGTCAATGGTGACGATCAGCACGGAATCCGCGGGGTTAAGCAGTTCCTTCGCGAGCAGTAATCGCCGCTCCATGAAGGCCAGCCATTTGCTATGCCGATAGAGATCGTCGCCCTCGACGTAATCGTTGTTGTATTTCCAGTCCTTCGCACCCGTGTTGTACGGCGGATCGATGTAGATCGCGTCCACCATGCCACGATGCGACCACGTCAACGCCTTGAGCGCGTGGTAGTTCTCGGCATTGATGACCGCGTGATGCGGCTTGTCCCCGCCGCGCTCCACCTTCCCGGTACTCACCAAGCCGGGATAGATGATGTCCTTAAACTCGGCGACAACGACGAGGTCTTCCACGGGTACTGACTGCGCTTCCGGCGCCGCCGCATCAAGCAGCTGCAGATCGGCCACCTTGCGCTTACCACTGGTGGCGATCCTCACTATCTGCCACAGGCGCTGATCGCCCTTCCGAGTGGACCCGCGCTCGGGCAACACGCGGACCTTGTCGCCCTTCCGAATCGGACGCAGCGGAAGCTCGACTGCCTCCGGTCGATGCCGCTCGAAATTCAACCCGAATGGCAGGCGCGACGACAGCGCCTTGAACTCTCGTTCGAGGTCCGCGCCCCCCTGCGGGTCCTTGGCCTTTGCCTGGGCAATCAGGTCAGTAAGTCGAGACACGTCCGCTCATTTTTCTTAGGGAGGACAGAAGCTGGCAGCGCCCAGCTGCCCGTGGGCAAAATAGCTGGTCTACAAGCGAGCCATCGCTCCGAGCTGCCTTGGCTCGCACTGCGCATATCCTGCAGGGCTGAAGCGGCGTATCAGGCTCCGCCTGTGTTTCTTCTAATGCTGACCTTCCCGTGAGTGTCTTGCGGTTGGAGTACATATGCTCGCGAGCCTCGACAATCACGACCCTCGGCGGACCACAGGGTAGTAGATCAGTTCAATCGTGCCAAACGGGCGGCGTGGATACGCAGTGACTATTTTCAATCCATGCCATGGAAACCGATAAGCGAGTCCGATACCGTCGTTGCCCGGCAATTCAAGGAGGTTGCCGCTGCCCTTATCGCGGCCCGCCATGCACTAGATCCGCGCGATCCGGTGCAGGGTCCGGTGTGGATGATGATTGACCGCGCTGAGGTAACCCTTCAAGGGCTAGCGAGCATTGTTGCTAGTGAAGAAGAAGTCTCAGGCTGAGCTCCGTCGCGACGTTTAAGAAACGTTTCCGCGTTGTTAGGTAGCGACGGGGGAGCGCTAAGACACTCCCCCAGTGCGATCGGACGGAAAAGAACCGCGAAGGGATGAAGGGCGGGACTGCTCACGCGGCCGCACTGAGCCCGCAACATCGGAAGGATCCTGGGCGAGCAACTGCTCAAGCTCGGTTGAATAAGGCAGACTAATACCGTCGTCGAGCAAGTCAGCGGCGAAATTCAAAGAGTACTGAATTGGCGCTTCGTCCGGATGGTTTTCGTTCCAGTCGATCACTGTTAGTACCTGAGCCTTAATCTCCCCAACGACCATTCGCCGACCGCGGGTCGCGTGAAGTTCGACATGCTCACGGCCAATTGTATCCCGCTGATCCCAAAGCCAACCCTGCTCGGTATCGAAAGCAACGTTCACGTGTATCTCGCGGCCATGCGCATCCCGCGTCTTCTCTGAGCGCATCGCGTCGGCTAACTCCTCGGCCGCCCGCGCTCGCGCTTTTGATAGATCGAGCTTGTAGCGTCCCGTATCAATTGCCCAATCGAGCATAGTTCGCGTCGAGGCAGGCGCATTGTCGTGTTCAGCGCGATAGTCATTCTTGATGCGGAGCAACTGTTGGATTTTTGTCATTGCTGGCACGGCGCCCTCCTAAAGACGAATCGTATGGCCGTATCCGTCCGTCATAGCGACCGGCGCTATGATGGGACGAACGCTTATCAAGAACCGCCTGAACCGTCGGTAATTAGCTGTTCGGCGTTGGATTTGACCCGCGACAAGACCAGGGTGGACGCCCATCCGGCTCGCGAAGTTTAGGATATGCTGCTCGCTCACAATCCGACCGTGCCGCATAACGAAGTCGGCCATTTCGACGGCGGGAACGCAAAAGTTTGCTGCTGCTGCATTTGCTCTCAGTTCCTCGGGTGAGACGCTAGTGGTTGTAACCTCACCCGTGTTGCTATCGATCATAGCAACCTCGCGTCCATCTCCGTTGAGGACATGTTCAATCTCGTGCCGGAGGACGAACCAAAAGTTGTCGATTCGGTCGAGTCGCAGGGACATTCCAATTACAGGGCTGTCCGCGTTCTTCCCAAGCCAAAAACACACACCGTCGATCTTTGACGATGGCACGTGCTCGACAACTACAAGCCGCACACCGCAATCATTCAATATTTTCGGAACGCGATTTATGCCGGATGGCGAACTCAGCAACTCACGAAGCTGAGGAATCGCGGCGCGAAGAGCTTTTTTCGAGTACTTCGGAAGCGTCATCGTCATCGCAAGTTGCTTAACCCGAAATAGCCAGGCTCGCTGCGCTCCATTGACGTCCTCTGGATAGCCTGTCTTCTTCGCAGCATACATCAGCCGGGGCTCTTCATCGATGTCATTGATGCCGAAGAAGCCCTTGATCTGGTTCTCAAGAACGACCGGATCCGACGAACTTTCGATCCAATGACGCAACACCATATCACGCACAGGGTACTTGCTCCGAAGCCGAGCGTGTCGCGCGATCCTTGGCGATGGCTCCTCTCGCGCGTGATGAAGTCGGTATGCCGTTTCCAGATTCAGCCACAACAGTGGATTGGTATCCGTGGCCGCGGCAATCTCCTTCGCGGTCGACGGTGTGATGGACGACTTGCCCTTGATGATCTCGTTTACCGTCTTGGGGGCGCGACCAGTGATCTCGGCAAAGTCGATCTGCGACCAGCCGCGATCATTGAGGATTTCCAGCAAGTAATCTCCCGGCGGGAAAGCAACAGCAGGAATTAGATCGTCCATCTGGCCATCCTCCGCGCGGTTAGTGGTAGTCAACAACTTCAATCACCTCAATTCGTTTGTTGGGTGCTTCTCCCGTAATTTCCACAATTAGGCGAAACTGGTCATTAAGGCGGAATGCGTGTTGGTGTGCGCGATCTCCTTTCAGTCTTTCAAAACCAAGTCCCTTTCCGAATGCGCGGAAATCCCGTTCATCGACTGCCCCCTGAATGAGCCAGACAACACGACGGAACCTCTCGATGACCGGAGCCGGAAAGGGCGCCTGTGCCGTGGGGTCCGTATAAAGCTGTCTGAGCGTCTTATCACGGATGCCGACCTCCATATAGGAGTTAATGTAGCTTGTAGCTTCCAATATAACAATAGTCCCATTAACCCCATAGGTTAATTTCGGCCTCGAGAAGCGGCAGTCGTACGACAACCAGCCCTACGGCCACACCTCGACTGTCATCTCGGAGAACCTCTACCCGGCGGGACACCCGTACAGCTGGGAAGTGATCGGCTCGCTCACCGATCTCGACCGGCCGGACCGGATGAGGGAAGGGCATTTCGGGCTCGTTACAGCTCTCCGTAGCGATTGCGCGAAAACATGCAGCGGACTTCCTGCAGCCTATTTCCGCTCTCCTGCTTAACGGTAACTGCGTAAGTGCATTCAGCTCCGGCGGTGCAGCGCGGCGCGCCATTTCGCCGTGGCGCGAAAGCCAGCGTCGGCTTGCTACGTTTCGCCGCTCTCCGCAGTATATGTCGGCAGCCTAATCAGAAGTTATGCGGACACGAGCCGGGAACTCTGGAATGAATGCTGACCCACGACAGATCGCGTCGCTGCTCTTGGCTAACCGCAACAGTGATGCGTCGTTCTGGCGCTGGCTTCAGCCCGGCCAGCCTCTTTCGCGCAAGGGGGCCAACAAGTTTCTCGTCGGCGCAATCCTTGACTATCAGATTCCTGCCTCCACCGCGTGGGAGAATGCGCGTCGGCTCGCGGAAGACATTCTCGGTGATCCGGAAGATCTGTGGCATGCAATCACAGCAGTATCGTTGGAAGAGTGGATGGCCAGGAAGACCGCGTATTCGCTGCACCGATTCCCGAAAGGTCACGAGCGCGTCTACACCATCGGGTGCCGAGTCGTCGCGCAGTACCAGGGCGACGCCCGTAACGTCTGGATGGGCGGATCGATCGAGGCGACTCTGTATCGCCTAAATGACCTTGGAGTTGGGCAGCAACTCTCGCGCATGGTGGTTGGCGGCCTGATAGATGCCGGCTTCCTCTCTGGCACGGCAGACGTCAAGGTGGACCGGCACGTTCGAAGGGTGCTCGGTCGACTTCTTCGGGGAGCGGAGTTCTCAACTGAGGAAACGTCGTCAGTTGTTGAGCAAACTCGCTCAATGCATCCTGAGAACCCGTGGCTTCTTGATCGTCCACTGTATTCCCTCGGCCAGTCCACCTGCCTTGCCCGAAACCCAGAATGCCCTTCGTGCTTCATGAGAACGGCTTGCAGCTATGCGCACAGTGCCGCATGACGAGCGCATGACGCTGTCGGCGCACCGGTTGCGGAATGCGCCTGCGCGCTGCGCGCGCTGGCGCTCTGTTGTAATGCGCTGCAGCTTACGCGCAGGGCGTTAGACAACTCTACGCCTGGCCAATGCCCACACAGACACGCGAAGGTCCGAAAAGCGATGACCAGGGCAAGGAGGTCCGACTATCGTGTTCGGCGTGCAACCGCGAGACGACCCACACCATCGTTCGCTCAGCGGAGTACGTCGGTAACTACGAGGACGGTGACTTCGGCGTGACGGGCTGGGACGAGTATCAGGTCGTCGAGTGCAAGGGCTGTCAAGCGATGAGCTTCCGGCATAGCAGCCGCGACACGGAAGACGCGAGCTACGACCCCTACACGCAGCAGGAGGTCCTGCACGAGCGCGTCGCGGTATACCCGCACCGCCTACCCGGGCGCCACACGATTCAGGACACGTATCTGCTTCCGCCAACGATCCGGCGCGCCTACGAGGAAACCGTGCAGGCCCTCGCTGCCGACATGCCGGTTCTTGCTGGCGTGGGGATTCGAGCAATCGTTGAGTCCGTTTGCAAGGACCGCGGTGCCCAGGGCATCAACCTCGAGCAGCGCATCGACGACCTCATCGCCCAAGGGGCGCTGACCAAGGCTGGGGCCGAAATCCTTCACAGCCTTCGGGTCATGGGCAATGCCGCTGCGCACGAAGTCAAGCCGCACTCCATCTCCGCCCTTTCGATCGCAATGGATGTCGTGGAGCACACGCTCAACGGGCTCTACATTATCCCGCAGCGCGCCTCAGCTCTACCGAAGTGAACGTAGTGAGGAGTCCGCCGCCACCCGTGCATGAGTTGTCTAACATGCGTTGGAGCTGTCGAACGCAGACCTGTCGGTGGCGGCGGCTTCGCGGCCGCATTCTTTTGGAGCGTTCGCAGTTCAACGCGGTTCGTTAGGCATACTACGACCAACTGGAGTATATGATGAAACCCTATCGCGATGTTGACGGAGATTCAGGTGTGGCCGCCTATGAGGATGGCGCAGGATACATCCGTGTGCAGTTCAAAGACGGGGCAGTCTACGAGTACACAGACGCAAGCGCGGGTGCGGCGAATATTGCGGAGATGAAGCGTCTCGCGACGTCTGGAGACAGCCTGAACGCTTTCATCAATCGGCACGTGCGCAAGTTGTATTCTCAACGTGTGCGATAGGAAAAAGTCGCAGTCGACCGTTCAAGGACCATTCGCGCTTCGCGCGCATTCTGCGCGAGGAAGCAAATTCGTCCCTATGCAGGCGGCGTTGACGCTGCGCCTGGCACTCACAGGAACCTCGCTATGACCTCGCGACTGTTGGTTGCCATCCTCCTCCTCTTCGCTGCGGGATGCAACCGGGATAGCGCGAGAACCCCGCCTGCTGCGCAAGTCGGCGATACGGGTTGGGTCTCGTTGCCATCCAGCCGAGACCCTGCTTGCACAGACTCGACATGGGTATGCGCGACGTGGAAGGATCAAGAGTGGCAGCGCCACTCAGTCTATCTGACTGGAACAGTCGCATTCGTCACGGTGCGGGCAATTGATGGCTCGTTCACCCAGCGTCTTCAGGTGTCGTGCCCGGCCGCGACCTACCGGATAGTTTGGGCGGGTTTAGCGGGTGCGTTCGACACTCTGTCCATGCCAGCTTGGATTCCTATGACGGATCGTTGGGAGCGCGCACTATGGAGCGATGTCTGTATTCGTGCCGGACCGGGACGCTGATCTTCAGGAAATGGCTTGACTGCAGGGACCCGTAAAGCGATAGTAATGTTGCGCGGCGATTTCCCGGCTTGACGGGCCGCGCATCGGAATGATCCGACAAACCGTCTAAGTCGCGATACTTCCCGCGACCATGCCTCGCGGGTTTTTTAATTTTTGCTGGTCGGCGCAACTGTATTTGCGTCCTGACAATTGAAAGGCAATGGCAGCCACTGTCCCGGCTGCCGACATGACGAGTGGCGGCTAGAGCACCGGCTCTGACCCGCCCGCCAGACCGTGATCCTTTACGGTGGCCCAGCCGGCCGGAGAAATCCGGAACCATGTGCGAATGGGACAGGAACGTCCTTCGAAAGGGTGTCTACATGTCAAAAGTGAATGCTCGCGGAAAGAATTCGCGTCCCCGACGCGACCGGCGAGTAAAACGTGAAGTGCCGGAGCCGTGCGACCTCCCGGGGATTACCGTGGTTTCGCCCGCCGAAGCTGCCGAGTTGGTTCTCCCGGAAAACCACATCCTTTGCGTCGGCGGTCCGCACGGTGGCGTACTGTATCCGCTTCCGTTGCTGAGGCTCAATTCGGAATGCGCGATCATCGCTGGCGAGAGCTATTGCTTCATGCGTGGATCCAAAAGGCGGGCAGACGGCTTCGCCGTCCTCTTTCTACAGTGGATGCCGAGGGTGTGAGAAGTGGCCGAGCCGCAGGCGAGCGGTATCTTCGGGCAAAAATTCATTGTTCGTGGTATTCTTCGGGGACCGAATGGCGGCTCTTTGGCCGTTGCGACTGTCTGGATCATCCGAGCTGGGGAAGAGGTGCCGCGCTTCGTGACGGCTTACCCAGGAGCTGCAACATGACTTTCCGCGAACTCGACACAGTGGTACTCGACCGCGACCTGCCGGAGCACGATCTCAGGCGCGGAGACCTCGGCGCAGTCGTGCATCGGCACGGATCGGACGCTTATGAGGTGGAGTTTGTGCGCGCCTCAGGACAGACACAGGCGGTGATCTCCTTGCAGGCCGCGGATATCCGATCCGTCCACGATGGCGATCTTCCCGCTGTCCGGGCCGTCCCGCCTCGGTCGTTCACTGCACAGTAGTCTCCGTGAATCCTCGCTCGAGCTCTCATTTATGACAATAAGAAAAGTGCTCCTCTCAGCGACGGCGGCTGCTCTCGCCGCCTGCGCAACTACGCCGCCGACGGCGCCCCCTGCAACCGCGCAAGCTCCGCGGCAGCTCATCCACGTCGAGCAGTTCACCCTTGCGAACGGGATGAAAGTCATCTTCCACGTGGACCGCTCGGATCCCGTGGTCGCCGTCTCGCTCAACGCGCACGTCGGCTCCTCGCGCGAGGTGACGGGACGCACGGGCTTCGCCCACCTCTTCGAGCATCTGTTCTTCCTCGAGTCGGAGAACCTCGGCAAGGGCGGGCTCGACGCGATGAGCGCGCGGATCGGCGGGTCGGGCGCGAATGGCTCGACGAGCCGCGACATCACGGACTACCTCCAGACGGTTCCGAATGACGCGCTCGAGAAAATGATCTGGGCGGAAGCGGACAAGATCGGCTTCTTCATCAACACGGTCACCGAGCCGGTGCTCGCCAAGGAGAAGCAGGTCGTCAAGAACGAGAAGCGGCAGTCGTACGACAACCAGCCCTACGGTCACACCTCGACGGTCATCTCGGAGAACCTCTACCCGGCGGGACACCCGTACAGCTGGGAAGTGATCGGCTCGCTCGCGGATCTCGACGCGGCGACGCTGGCCGACGTGCGGGACTTCTACCGCCGCTGGTACGTGCCGAACAACGTCGCGCTCGTGATCGCCGGGGATTTCGACACGGCGCAGGCGCGCAGATGGGTGGAGAAATACTTCGGCGAGTTCCCGCGCGGCGGCGACATTCCGCCGCTGGAGCCGCGACCGGCCACGCTGCCCGCGACGAAGAAGCTGTTCCACGAGGACAACTTCGCGCGCCTCCCGGAGCTCACGATCGCCTGGCCCTCGGTTCCGGCGCTGCACCCGGACAGCTATGCGCTGCAGATCCTGTTCGACCTCCTCACGGACGGCAAGGAAACTCCGCTGCACGCCACACTCGTGGACGAGCAGAAGCTGACGAGCGCGGTCAACGCGTTCGGCGACCACGCCAAGCTCGCGGGCGAGTCGTACATCTCGGTGCGCGGGTTCGCGGGCATAGACCTCGACAGAGTCGCCGCCGCCCTCGAGCAGGGCTTCGCGCGATTCGAGCGCGAAGGCATCAACGCCGCCGCGCTCGACCGGGCCAAGACCGCCCGCGAAGTGCGCTTCTACGACCAGATCGGGAGCGTGCTCGGGAAAGCGTCGCGCCTCGCGCGCTACGACCTGTACGCCGGGACGGCGGACTTCGCCGACACCGACATCGCGAGGCTCCGCGGTGTGACCGCGGCCGACGTGATGCGCGTGTATCGCGCGTACATCAAGGACGAGCCGTACGTCGCGACGAGCTTCGTGCCGAAGGGCGCCGTCGAGCTGGCGCTCGAGGGCTCTATCCGCGCGAACGTCGCGGAGGAGGCGATCGTCCAGGGTGCGGAGCAGGCGGTGGACGCGAGCGCCGAGGCGACGTACGCGCGCACGCCTTCGACCTTCGACCGGACTGTGGAGCCGCCGAGCGGCGCGAAGCCCGCGGTCGTCGTCCCGACCATTTGGACGGCGGAGCTGGCGAACGGAATGAAAGTGTACGGCATCCAGGACGACGAGCTGCCCGTCGCGCGCTTCGAGCTGGCGATCGAGGGCGGCAGGCTGCTCGACGACATCAGTCGTCCCGGCGCCGCCAATCTGCTCGCGCGGATGCTGCTGCGCGGCACGGCGCGGCGGACGCCCGCCGAGCTGGAGGACGCGCTGAAATCGCTGGGCGCGGATATCTCGATCTCCGTGCGCAACGAGCACTTCGTCGTGACGGGCCGGACGCTGACGCGCACCTTCGAGCAGACGATTGATCTATTGGAAGAGATCCTGCTCGAGCCGCGCTGGGACGCGGAAGAGCTGGCGCTGCAGAAGGCGGCGGTGACCAGTCTGATCCAAAGCCGGAAGGTTCAGCCCAACGCGATCGCCGCGCGCGCGTTCGACGTCGTGACGTACGGCGAGGGGCACATCTTCTCGCGCAATCCGCTCGGCACGGAGACGTCGGTCGCTTCGCTCACGATGGACGACCTCAAGCGCTTCCACTCGAACAACCTTGCGCCCAACGTCGCGAGCTTCCGCGTTGTGGGATTCGTGGAGCAGCCGCGCGTGCAGGCCGCGCTGCAGGATCTCGGCAGCAAGTGGCAGCGGCGGAGTGTGTTCATCCCCGTCTATCCCGCGCCGCAGGCTCCGGCGGCGTCAAAGATTTACTTCTACGACGTGCCCGGCGCGGTGCAGTCCATCTTCGCATTCGGTTATCCCGCGCCCGCGCGCGCGGACGCGGACTTTTATCCGGCGACCGCGATGAACTACATCCTGGGTGGCGGCGGCTTCGCGTCGCGATTCACCCAGCAGCTGCGCGAAGGGAAGGGGTACACCTATGGTATCCGCTCGGGATTCTTCGGCGGGATCCGCCACGGCACGTTCGAGATCACGAGCGGCGTCCGCGCCAACGTCACGCTGGAAGCCGCCGAGCTGGTGAGGCAGATCCTCGCCGAGTTCGGCCCGACTTTCTCGGAGGCCGATCTCGAGGTCACCCGGAGCGCGCTCACCAAGGGACGCGCGCGCACGTTCGAGACTCCGGCCGCGAAGCTCAACTACCTGGCGGCCATCGCGGACTACGGGCTGCCGGTGGATTACCCGCAGCGCGAGCAGGCGGTGATCGAGGGGCTGACAGTCGCGCAGGTGCGGGACCTCGCCGGCCGGTACGTACGGCCAGGTGCGATGACGTTCGTCGTCGTCGGCGACGCGGCGACGCAGGCGAAGCGGCTGGAAGCGCTCGGCTTCGGCGCGCCGGTCATGATCAACGACCTGGTGGGACGGCTGGACAAGTAGCGGGCATGCCGGATAGGTAGCCCGGCCCCAGACCCGCTGGGATCTCGTGACGGGAGGAGAAGCACGAGGCCCTATCGAACGCAACGTTGCGCAACGGAATGATTAGCTGTCCCAGCTGCGCAGCTATAATTTGAAGTATGGAGGCCGCTATGCAGTTCGAGTTTACCGCGATTTTCCGGGAGGCTCCGGAGGGCGGGTACGTCGCATTCGTTCAGGAATTGCCTGGAGCCAATACGCAGGGCGAAACGCTGGATGAAGCGCGGGAGAATCTGCGCGAGGCAGTCGGGATGGTACTGGCAGCGAACCGGGCTTTGGCAGAAGAGGACCTCGGGGCCGGGAAGGTCATCCGGGAGCGATTGCGGCTGCCGGCGTGAGCTAGGCCGGGTGTGAAGCGCGTTGACCTGATACGGCATCTGGATAAGCATGGCTGTCGTCTTCTTCGAGAAGGCGGTGGCCATTCGATTTATCTGAATCCGACGTTGCGCAAAATCTCAACCGTTCCGCGCCACCGCGAGGTGAAGGAACTCCTTGCGCGCAAGATTTGCCGCGACCTTGAGATTCCCGCACCGTGACGCGCACGACCACGTCGGCGGGACGTCACCCACGAGCTTCTAGTAGGCCCTGCGCGAAACCTGGAGATGGGCCCGCCGTAGGTACGGGCGTGCAGTCTTCCGCGGTCCCTGTGGTGCCGGGACAAGACGTGGCCTTTGCCAGCAGGATCGCCATGTCACGGTACGACGATACGCAGCTCGACCTCGGGGTAACCAGACGTCACGTAGCTGCCCCGCTCCAGCTCGGAATGAGGACGAAGCAGGAGCGAAGGCCTCCCCTCCAGATAGCGCCGGAAAAATGCGTCGAGATAGTCTGTCGCAATCTGATTGACACGCTCCGGCGCAAGTTCCCGGCGATGATTTTCGTGAAACGTGCGCGGCGCTGACGCGCCGTAGACCAGCAACAGGTCCGCAAACGACGCGTGCCACGCGCCATGCACGACTGCCTCGAAGACGATTCCTCCGTGGCCGGCGAGGTAGTCCCGCAGCCCGAGATCGGCGCGATTGTACCCCCCGATCATGCTGAGCAGCGGTTTGGTCACGAGCATCGGGCGGGCCGTCGTATCGTAGACGCTTCCCTCGATGGTTGCCGCCGCTCGAACTTCGCCGATGCGGGACAGCGCCTGGGCGGCAGCTGCACCGCCGAGCGAGTGCCCGAAGTATCCGATCCGGGATGGATCCACATGGCCATAGAGGATGTGGCTCGTGTCGCTGTTCCACCGCTGCAGCGACTTGACGAGGAAGGCCGCGTCGCTCACGAGCACGTCGACCGCACGCGTCAGCAGGGTGCCGCGCTCCGCCGGCGTATCCCACCGCGGCTGATCGAACTCCGCGACGGAGCCGTCGGCGAAGGTCGTGTTCACTTCCTCATGAGGATGGCTCATTGCCATGACCAGCCAGCCGCGACTGGCCAGGTCCTGCAGCATCGCCTGGTACGTCTGCACGGGCCAGCTGCGGCCGTGCGAGAACAGCAGCACCGGCAACCGGCCCAGCGAGTCCACGAACGGCAGGTTCCGCTGCGCGTGGGTCCGAACGTGGTGATGGAAGCCAGCGGGCAACCGCTGGTTCTCGGCCCACGCCTGCGCGGTCAGGGAATCCATGTAGGGGACGCGGTTCGTCACCGGGCCGAGTGCGGGATACCAGAGCTGGACGACGAGCCGCCGCGCACTGCCCGCGCGGGGTCCTCGAGTTTCCGACCTGCTGGAATCCGTCAGGTCGAAGCGTCGGTACCCCACGGCGTGCAGCCCCCAGGGCTCGGGCAGGGTGACCGTGCCGGTCGGCGGCGACGGGGCCTGCGCGCCAATCTTCATGAAGGCCGCCGTCACCAGCAGCGTCAGCGTCATGTGCTTCATGGTCGCAAACTGCGATAACGCGCGTCGCCTGTCTTGTACCGGATCAACCTCGCCAACGGCTCAGTGTGCGTGGCGCATCCGCCGATAGCTGGCTGGTGTGACACCTATGCGACGCGTGAACACCCGGGTGAGGTGACTCTGATCGGTAAATCCTGCGTTCAGCGCCACCTGGGAGATCCCGATCCGCGTTTCGCCGAGCAGGTGAGCGGCCCAGTGAACACGCAGTTCGCGAAGCATGTCGCCTGGCGTCCGGCCGAAGTGGTGACGGAACGCGCGCGCGAGGTACGTCGGATCAAGTCCCGCTGCGGCGGCTACATCGCGAAGCCTCAACGGATGCCTGAACTCGTCGTGCAAGTATTCGACTGCTCGCTGAACGTTCGACGGTCGTATGGGTGAGGGGTCCGCATGCGCGGCGGAAATCTCGCGGAACAGAGATTCGACGGTCATGTGCGACGCATCGTCCGCGTGGACCCAGGCGCGCACTAGCCGCGCCGCCAGCCGGCTCAACGGTCCGTGGGCGCAATAGGCGACGCCCGGCGGCGTTCTCGGCCGGCCGCCACCCTGGTCGTCGAGCGGCTCCCGAAATTCCGCGATGAGGCATCGTGCGCCGCTCGTGCCATAGATGTTGGCGTGCGGCACGCCGGCGTGTTTCACGAGGACCGTACCGGGTGGACACCACCGCGGTCCATCGGAGAAGATCTCCGCGAATTCGCCATCGATCACCACCGAGATGGTCGCCCACTGGTGTTCGTGGCGCGGCAGGGAAAGCCCGGGTTGGTGGAACGCTTCCACGGCGCGGAAGCCGCCGCACTCCCATTCAGAAATGCCCAGCCCTTGCGACGCGGGTCTCAGGACGCTTTGCATATGGGGAAGGTAGCCGCTCTCGGGCTGAACGTTCGACGGGCTTCCTATGACGGATCGTTGGGAGCGCGCACTATGGAGCGATGTCTGTATTCGTGCCGGACCGGGACGCTGATCTTCAGGAAATGGCTTGACTGCAGGCAATCTCGTCGAGGCAGGCGTCACCGGGATGACCGCCCGGCATCACGATATGCGCCGTGAGTGCGACCGAGGTCGTGCTCAACGACCAGATGTGCAGGTCATGCACAACCGCTACCCCGGGCCGCGACTGCAGCCATTCGATGACGGCGCGTGCGTCCACCGAACCAGGCACGCCATCCAGCGATAATCCGAGCGACGATCGCAGCAGTCCGAACGCAGTCCACGCGACGTGTACTCGGCCTGCACCTGGTACGTATCGAAGAACCTCGCGTCGAGCGGGCGGCCCGGAAAGTCTACGTCGCGCTGGGCCTGGAAGGATCCGAGGAGTGAGAGGGTACCGTTGGTGCTCGTCTGCACGCCGACGCGCGTGCGACCCTCGGCGGAGCGGAACCGCGCGGCGACGGTGCTGCCATCGCCTGCGGTGTAGTCGTCGCCGGCGCGCCAGGCGCCACCGGTCACGTAGCGCACGCGTCCGGTGCGGCCGAGTGCGCCCTCGATGCTGCCGGCGAGCTCGGTGGCGTTGAGGTTGCCGTCGTAGCCACTGGAGAATCGTGCTACCGCCGGCGCACTCGCGCGATCGGGAAGCCCCTGCGTGGTTTCAATCGGCGTCGGTCGAGTCAGTGGGCTGATGTTATGTCATCTCGAGGAGCTGGTTTCAGCCCAAACCGCAGATGTCGCTGGCTCTGATCCAGCAGGCGGCGCCAAGACATGGCGGCCAGTCACGCTCCTGCGCTATTGTTGGCCCAAACCCTCTGCCCTGAACGGATCATATGAAAACTCTCCTCTGCCTCCTGCTGGTCGCCTCACCGCTCGCCGCGCAGCTGCGTCCGGTGAGCACATACTCGATCGTCGCGCGTGACTCGGCCACCGGCCAGATCGGCGTGGCGGTCCAATCGCATTGGTTCGGCGTCGGCCAGATCGTGCCGTGGGCGGAAGCCGGTATTGGCGGAATCGCCACTCAGAGTTTCGTGGACCCGGCGTACGGGAAGCTCGGGCTGGATCTGCTGCGTGCGGGCAAAAGCGCGCCGGAAGCGTTACGCGCGCTGCTGCACGGAGACGCTGCCTGCCAGGTACGGCAGGTCGGCATGGTTGACGCTAAGGGAGATGTCGCAACCTTCACCGGCAGTCGCGACATCATCGCCGCGGGCGGTATCGCGGGAAACCAATCCGCGACGACGCAGGTACAGTGCGGATCGGCGGGCGGGACGCTGCTCGTCGGGCGGGACTTCGCCGTACAGGCGAACCTGATGGCGAATGAGACGGTATGGCCCGCCATGTCCAGGGCCTTCACCGGCACCACCGGCGATCTCGCCGACCGCATGCTCGCTGCGCTAGAGGCGGCCCAGGCGGCGGGTGGCGACATCCGGGGCAAGCAGTCCGCGGCGCTCGTGGTGGTGAAGGGGACCGGCACCGGCAGGCCGTGGCAGGACCGGCTGTTCGACGTCCGGGTGGACGACCACGCGGAGCCGCTGACAGAGCTCCGCCGGCTCGTGGCCATACACCGCGCGTACAACCACATGAACGCCGGCGATCTGGCGGTGGAACACGGCGACGCCGAATCGGCGCTGCGGGAGTACGCGGCCGCGGAACGGATCGCGGCGACAACCCCGGGCATCGCCCCCAGCCGGCACGCGGAGATGCTCTACTGGCATGCGGTCGCGCTGGTCAACATGAACCGCCTGGAAGAGTCACTGCCACTGTTTGCCCGCGCGTTCGAGCTACAGCCGGCCTGGCGCGAGCTCACCCCGAGGCTGCCGCGGTCCGGGTTGCTGCCCGATGACTCCCGCCTGATCGAGCGGATCACGACGGCGCGACCAGCAGGCAGACAGCGCTGACCCAGAGCGTTACCCGGTCAACTCCGAGTACGCCTCCGCCGTAAGTAGTGTCTCCGTCTCGGCGGCGGCGTCGAGCTTCATCCGGATCATCCACCCGGCGCCGTAGGGATCGCTGTTCACCAGCGCCGGCTCCTTGTCGAGCCGCTCGTTCACCTCGACGACTTCGCCGGCCACGGGGCTGAACAGCTCGGACACGGCCTTCACCGCCTCGATCGTCCCGAACACGTCCTGCCGCGCGAACTTCGCGCCGATCTTCGGAAGCTCGACGTACACGACGTCGCCCAGCTCGCCCTGCGCGAAATCAGTGATGCCGACCTCGACCGCAGAGGGAGCAGTCGTGCGGACGTACTCGTGCTGCTCGGTGTAGCGCAGGTCGCCAGGGACGTTCGCCAATGTTGCTCCGGTCAGGGCTCGTAGAGAGACGGTGGAGCCCGAAGTCTAACCGAGCAGGCTGGGTCCGTTCAAGAAACCGGCGCTTCCTCCGTCGTCAGGGCGGACTCGCGCTCCAGCTCGGCCCAGAGCGAATCGACTTCCTTCTGTAGCACGTCGATCGACCCCGTGTTCTCGATCACGTAGTCGGCGCGCACGCGCTTCAGCTCGGCAGGCATCTGCGCGGCGATCATCCGCAGCGCCTCCGCCTCCTCGAGCCCCCGTTTCTTGAGGAGCCGCTCGAAGCGGATCGGCCGCGGCGCGTCCACCAGCACGATCTTGTCGAACTCGTCCGCCATGTGCTTCTCGAATAGCAGCGGCACCACGCATACGACGACGCTGTCGCCCCTGTGTCGCGCCTCGGCGATGGCTTCGTCGCGCCGCTTCTCGATCTCGGGATGAACGATTTCGTTCAGCTCGTCCAGTTCGTCGGGATCCTGGAAGACGGTGTTCCGCAGCGCGTCGCGGTCGAGCGAGCCGTCCGGCGCCAGAACAGACTTCCCCCAGTTCGCCGTGATCGCCTTGAGCGCGGGCGTGCCGGGCTCCACTACTTCACGCGCGAGCACGTCCGAGTCTATGATCGTCGCGCCATGGTCGCCGAGCAGGCGGCTGACCTCGGTTTTTCCTCCGGCGATGTTGCCTGTCAGGCCAACGAGAAGCATTTAAGTGCGGTATGAGAAGGAGGTGAGCCCGCCTGGACTCCGGCGCGGGGCGTACACTTTGGGGGATTCACAGGGCAGGAGCAATGCCGAGTTTCTGTAAACATATGGCGAGCGGCATAACGACGGGGAGCGTTGTGCGTTTCCCGTCGTTCAGTTGCTCCGTTGGGGCGTAAGACGGAGAGCAGTTATAACAGCGTGACCTGGGCGGCGTCCGCGGGCGGTACGGAATGGCACATGCGGCACCTCGCCTCGTACGAATCGGCCGCCCCTACCATGATCTGGGGGGATGAATACGGCGCCGGCTTGCCGTCGATCAGCCGCTGATTGCGGCTCGCGGGTCCGCCGCACATGACGCAGATGGCGTGCAGCTTGTCCACGACCTCGGCGACCGCCATGAGCTGCGGCATCGCCCCGAACGGCTCGCCGCGGAAGTCGGTGTCCGTGCCCGCCACGATCACGCGGCGCCCCCGCTGCGCCAGGTCGGTGACCACGCCGATGATCCCGGCGTCGAGAAACTGCGCTTCGTCGATCGCGATGACGTGCGCACCCGGATCCACCGCGCGCGCGAGCTGCGCCGAGGAGTCCACCGGAATCGCGTCCACGACGCGGCCGTCGTGACTGGAGACGGCGTAGAGCCCGGAGTACCGCTCGTCGAGGTGCGATTTGAACACCTGCGCCTTCTTGCGCGCGATCAGCGACCGGCGCACGCGCCGGATCAGCTCCTCGCTCTTGCCGCTGAACATCACGCCGGCGATGACCTCGATCCAGCCGCCCGCGGGTTGAAAGATCGAGCTCACCTGCGGCTGCCTCCGCGATCTCCTCCGCGTCCGCGGGGCGGGCCTGTGCGGCCCGAGTCTCGACTGCTGGGCGGTCGCTCGTCCCTGCGCGGCGGCTTGTCGTCCCGCGCGGGCTTGGGCGGCTTTGGCGCGACGGGGACCGTCAGCGCGCGCTCGCGCTCCCGCTCGAGCAGCCGCAACAGCGCCGCCGCCACCTCGACGCCGTCGTACTGCTCCAGCAACGGCTCGAGCGCCGTCATCTCCCGGAACGCGACACCGGTATCGAGCACCTGCCTCAGCTCCGCGCGCAGCGTGTCGTCCTTGCGGCGCGCCTGGCGCACGGCATCGCCCACCGCCAGCGGCTTCGCCAGTCCGCCCGTGAGCTGCTTGAGGCCGTTCAGGTCGCGCGCCTCGACGAACGCGATCACGCGCGCCGCGGTCACCGCGCGCGCGGCCTCGACGTCGGCGGCGGATAGCGGCGGATCGTAGAAGATGATCGTGTGGACGTTCTCACCGGCCGGCGCCGCGCTCACGGTCACAGGATCGTCAGCCCGGCGGTAGCCGAGCTGCGCCAGCGTCCGCCGCGCGTCGCTCTCGGACTCGGGATGTCTCGCAATCACTGCCGCCGACGGCGGGTCCAGCTCGTCGAGCAGCCGCCAGAGCGACGCCGGGCGCGCCGCCAAGGGGGTGGTGACGTACTCCATCGCCATCGGCCGAGGCTCCTCGCCGTCCGGCGCCGGCACGGCAGCCACAGCGCGGCGCGCGCGGAACATGTACCGGTCAATGAAGCTCTGGACCGCGGGCGTCACCTCCCGCACCACCAGCGTTCTGGACGCGCTCTCGGGCACCTCGGCAAGAACCGCCTCGAGCGCGGCGAGCTGGTCGCCGCCGGTCTCGATGACGTCCTCGATCCAGGCGAAGAGCACGGCTTTGACGCCGTCGAGCCGGAGCACCGACCGGGACAGCAGCGCGCGCAGGACGTCCGGGTGGCCGGCCACGGCCGGCACGGGCACCCCAGCCATCATCCGCGCTGCCCGGTGCTCGGCCGTCGCGGGGAAGAGGTCGATCCCGACCGTGCCGAATCGCTCGAACGCTCCGCGAACCACGGCGAAAGTGCTGGCGGGATCCGGGGTGATCACGAGGAATTGCGTCGCCGCGAGCGTGCTGTCGATCCGCTCCATCGACGGGGTGATGACCTCCGCGAGCGAGCTCCAATCCCGCGGCAGAACCCGGACGACGTTCTGGGAGCGTGAGCTGGTGGCCGTGGTCTCGTCGTCGGTTTTCTTGTCGGTCATTTCAGTGGTTGCCGTACATTGATAGCGTCGCCCGTTCCCGCCCGGTAATATCAGGAATCTACCACCCCGCGTCCGCATGATAACCGCGATAGTTCTCATCAAAGCCGAGCCCCGACTCATCCCGCAATGCGCGACGGCGCTCGCTGGAATCGAGGGCGTCTCGCAGGTGTATTCCGTGTCGGGCGAATGGGATCTCGTGGCGATGATCGAAGTGACCGACTACGAGAGCGTTGCGCGCGTCGTGACCGAGAATTTTCCGACGGTTCCCGGTCTCGTCCACACCCAGACGCTGACCGCGTTCCGCGCTTACTCGAAGAAGGACCTGGAGCAGGCCTGGGATATCGGCATAGAGTGAAGGTGGGTCGTTAGATGGCGCTCCTTCAGCCCGGTCCGGACGCCGCGAGCCGCGCTGCGCTGCGGTACGTGCAGCGGCTGCTGCCGGGAGTCGACGCGGTCGAGGCCGGCCAACTGTCCGATCCCGCGTTTCCACGGATGGACCCGCCGCAGCTCGCTGCGGCTCCGCTGCTCGGCGGCGGCGCGATGCGGGCTGTAAAAGTGAGCGGTGACCCGGAGGCGCGGTTCGCGGCGTTTCTCGATGGGACGCAGAGCGTGCGCATCGTCGCGCGCCACGGCGGCGTGCCCATCGTGCTCGGGATCGTCGCGGCCGGCGTGCGCGAGCGGATCGAGCGGAGGCTCGTGACATGGACGGGGTGCGCGCCGCGCGTCGAGCGGCGGCTGTATCTGCCCTTCGCGTACGCGCCGGCACTGGCGGGCGAGAGCGATCCGGCTTTTACCGTCGTGGACACGACTGACGCGAGCATGGGCGAGCTGCCATCCCGCCATCCCGCCGCGCTGCTCGAGAGCGCGATCAAGTCGGTTCGCCGGGATCGCGAGCGCGTCGAAGCGATACTGGCGGAAGCGTGGTGCGCGGCGCGCGAGGAGCCGGTCTGCATTGACGGCGGAATCGCGTCGAGCGCGCGCGTCGCGGGGTCGGGCGTGGCTGTGGGCGTGGTGAAGACGCACAACACCATTCACGCGGAGGGGGCCGACCTCGACGTCGTGCTCGGGCTCGCGCAGGGTGAGCGCACGCCGCCGTTCCGGATACAGTCGGGCGGCCGCGCTCCCGTGTCGAGCTGGTACCTGCGGCTGCGCGACAACAAGGGACACGACGCGACGTGGGGACTGGTGCGCATCGAGGCGCGCGACACGATCGCGTCCGACGCCGACGTGGACCGGATCTCCCGCTGGGTGCTGGCGGAAGCGGCGCCGCTCGCGCTCCCCGACTCTCGCTGGGACAAGATGAGCTACGGCGTGCGCAACTCCGAAGAGTTCCTGCGGGCGATCGCGTGAGCGAGCAGGCGCTGGGAAGAGTCGTAGCGACGGAGCGGCGGCCGAACACGCCGCACCAGTTCCACTTCTGGACGGCGGTCACCTCCCCCGTCGGGATCGGGACGATCGTGCGCGTGGACGGCGAGCATCCGGTGGACGGGCAGCTGCCGAAGATCTACGGCGCGGTAATCGAGGGATTCAGCTACAGCGATCTCGTCTCTCCGATGCACGACGTGCTCGGCCACGACGGCGAGCCGTCGAGCGCCGGGTTCGCGCCCACCGAGCGGACGGAGATCCGGCTGTACACCGCGGCTGTGCTGCGGATGATCCCGGAAGAGCCGCTCCAGCCGGTGCCGATGGGGTCGGTCTTTCTCGCCGACGAGAACGACGTCGCCGTCGCGCTGCGGATGGACGGCTATCTCAAGGAAGGCGCGCGCACCGGAATCCCGATCGGGATCTACCACGCGGGCGGGACGGACGCGCCGATCTATCTCGACGCGGATTTTCTCGTGGGGCCCGAAGCCGCGCACCTGAACATCACCGGCGTGTCGGGGCTTGCGACCAAGACCAGCGCCGTCGAATGGCTGCTGTCGTCGCTGTTCACGCACTTCCCGGAGAAGAAGGGCACGATCGCGGCGGTCGCGTTCAACGTGAAGGGCCCGGATCTCTGCTATCTAGACCAGCCCGGGCGGATCGAGCCGGCGGACGAGATCATGTACGAGAAGATGGGCGTTCCGGCGAAGCCGTTCTCGAACGTGCGGTACTTCGCGGCGTACGACGCCGGGGGCTACAATCTCAACACTCTCCGCTCGAATGAAGCACTGCTGCACAACGTGCAGCCGCTGACCTGGGGGCTGCGCGAGGTGTTGCAGTACGCGGAAGTGCTGCTCAACAGGGACGACGTCGACGCAAAGGCCGACGCGGTGATCGACTTCATCCGCGACAAGATCGCGGGCCGCGAGTTTCGCGACGAGCGGCTGGCGAAGCGCGCGTACAGCGTCGGCTCCTTCGCCGAGCTGGATGAGTGGTTCCGAGACGTTCTCTCGATGCTGGAGGAGAGCAACTCCGAGAGCTACCGGACGCACCACGTCGCGACGATCAGGAAGGTTCGCAACCGGCTGACCAACATCGCCCTGCGCTGCGCCGGGCTGGTCACGGCCGAGGGCACCGTGAGCGACCTTCCGTTCGGGAGCTTCGAGGACCGCGGAGTGTACGTAGTGGACGTGGCGCTCCTCGAGGAGGACGCGCAGGACCTGATCTTCACGCGCATCGTTTCCAAGCTCCGCGAGCACCTCGAGCGGCGAAACCTGGGCGTTGACCATGTGGTGGTTTTCGTCGACGAGCTGAACAAGTACGCCGCGACGGAGGGGCCGGAGACCTATGTCAGAAAAATGCTGCTCGACATCGCCGAGCGGGGGCGCTACCTCGGCCTCGTTTTGTTCGGCGCGCAGCAGTTCCGCTCGCAGGTGCACCGTCGCGTCGTCGGCAACTCCGGCACGTCGCTGTTCGGGCGGATGGACGCGGACGAGCTCGCCGCTCCCGGGTACGCGGTGTTGAGCCAGGCGGTCAAGACCAAGCTGTCCACGCTGGAGAAGGGTCAGCTGATGGTGCGGCACCCGCATTTCACGCAGCCCGTGTTCATCAGGTTCCCGCGGCCGGCGGTGATGCAGGGGCGCGACGGCGCCGAGCTGTTCCCGCAGGCGGCGGAAGTGGCGCTCGACGCCGCGGTGACGCGCTCGCTCCGCGTTCTGGATCCGACGATCTCTCTCGAGTGGGTCAAGCAACACATCGCGCTGCGGGAAGACGAGGAAGTGATTCACGCGCGCAACGCGACCGTGCTGGCGCGCCCGCGCGACGTGAAGGCGTTCTTCGCGTCGCGGCTGCGGCCGCTGGCGCCGGTGCGGGCGGAGACGCCGCGGCAGCGGCCCGCGCCCATCAAGCTTCCGGCGGGCGACGACCCGTATGGATTTTGAGCGCGTGAGAGCGCTCCGCATCCGGTGCGGGATCGGCGGCGCTGCGGCGATGCTCGTGCTGTTGCTGTGCGCGGCGCCGGCGCACGCCCAGCGCGTCCGGCTCGAGATCCGGCCGCAGGTCGGTGACACGATCCACATGCAGCTCGACCAGGAGATCGAGGTCAGCGGCACCTCGCCCGAGGCCGCGGGCGCGCCGCAGTCCATGACCGGCTCCGCGCACGTGCGGACGCGGGCGATTCCGCTGCGGCGGCTCGCGTCCGGCACCCGGGTCCTGGCGGTGACGGACTCCATGGAGATCACGCCGGTCGGCGGCAAGCGGTTCGCCGCGCCGCGCAGCGCGCTGGCCGGAGCGACGGTCACGATGATTGTCGGCCACGACGGCGGCATGCGCGTCCTCGACACGGGCGAGCACGACGGCGAGACGACGCCTTTCTTCCCGCCCGCGGCGCCCATGCTGCCCGACGCGCCGGTCAACGTCCGTGGCCGGTGGGCCCGCACGCTCGAGCTTCCCATCGGCACCCGCGCCGGCGAGACGGCGCGGGTGCAGGCGAACTTCAGGCTCGATTCGCTGAGCGGAAATGGCGATATTGCATACATCTCGATGACCGGCACGCTCACCAGGATCGGCGGATCCGGCGGTAGGGGCGGCTCGCAGCGGAGCACCGGCACGCTCGCGGGCTTCATGCAGCTGGATCGCAGGCTCGGCTGGATCACCGATACGCATCTCGTGCTGAACGTGCGGACGGTGATGACGTCGGGCGAAGACGGGACGCCGCCCGTGCAGGTGCAGATGAAGGTCACGCAGCGACTCCGCGCAATGCGAGGTTCATGAGACTAGTCCATCTGTCGGATCTCCATCTCGGCTTCCGCCAGTACCAGCGCTTCACACCGATGGGGATCAATCAGCGGGAGCACGACGTCGCGCTCGCGTTCCGGAAGGCCATCGACAAGGCGATCGAGCTGCAGCCCGATATCGTGCTGTTCGCGGGCGACGTGTTCCACAATGTGCGGCCCACCAACCCGGCGATCATTCACGCGTTCAAGCAGCTCTCGCGCCTGACGCAGATGCTGCCCGACGCTATCGTGGTAATGGTCGCGGGCAATCACGATACCCCGCGCACGTCCGAGACGGGGTGCCTGCTCAAGCTGTTCAAGCCGCTCGGGATCGAGGTCGTGGACGGCAGCCCGGAGCTGCTCACGTTCAACGAGCGGAATCTCTCCGTTCTCGCGGTTCCGGACATGGGACACAGCGAGCATCCGGTGCTGCGGCCGCAGGGGAAGTCGCGCTACAACGTGCTGCTGCTGCACGGCGAGATCGAGGGGCTACTTCCGCCGCATCTGGGGATGGCGGAGCGCGGGACCATGGAGATCAGCAAGGAAGAGCTCGGCGCGCAGAACTGGGACTACGTGGCGCTCGGGCACTACCACGTCTGGCGCGAGATCGCGCCGAACGCGTTTTACTCCGGCTCCCTCGAATACACCAGCACCACCATCTGGGGCGAGGTCGCCGAGGAAGCCGCGCTCGACGGGAAGACGTGGCGGGCCGCGGCGCCGCGTGCGCGGCTCGGCAAGCCCGGCAAGGGCTTCATCGAGTGGGACCTCGACAGCGGGAAGCAGACTTTTCATCCGATCGAGACGCGCGCGGTCATCGACTTGCCGGAGCTCGACGCGCGCGGGATGACCGCCGCCGAGGTGGATCAGGCGATCAGCGAGCGCGTGGAGCGCGAGCCGATCGACGACGCGATCGTGCGGCTGGTCGCGAAGAACGTCGCGCGGCACGTGGCGCGCGAGCTGGATCACAGGGCGCTGCGCGAGTACAAGCGCCGCGCGCTGCACTTCCACCTCGATCCGCGCCGGCCCGAGGTCATCAGGGTGCACGGCCACGCCGCTCCCGGCCGGCGCGCGTCGCTCGCCGAGCTGGTGCGCGACGGGCTGCGCAGCCGGCCGATAGACTCCGAGATCGATCGCGAGGAGCTGGTCGCCGCGGGACTCGATTATCTCAGCCAGGCCGAAGCAGTCGAGCAGCCGGTCTTCGCCGACGGGCCCGTATGAGGATCAACCGGCTCCAGCTCACGAATTTCCGGCAGCACGCGGACACGAGCATCGAGTTCGGCACCGGGATCACCGGCGTCATCGGTCCCAACGGCGCGGGGAAGACGACGATCCTCGAGGCGATCGCGTGGTGCCTGTACGGCACGGGCGCGCAGCGCGACAAGCTCGAGACGATCCGCTTCCAGCGCGCGGGCGAGCGCGCGCCGGTCAGGGTCGTGCTCGACTTCGAGCTGTCGGGCCAGCGCTATCGCGTGAGCCGGGAGCTGTCGCGCGCGGAGGTATACGTCAACGACGACGACTCGCCGGTCGCGACCACCAAGACCGGCGTGAACGAGTTCATCCAGCGCCGGCTCGGGATGACGCGCGCGGAGTTTTTCAACACGTACTTCACCGACCAGAAGCAGCTCAGCGTGATGGCCGCGATGAAGCCGACCGAGCGCGCCCATTTTCTCTCGCGCGTGCTCGGCTACGAGAAGCTGCGGACGGCGCAGGAGCTGGTGCGCGAGCGGCGCAAGACGATTCTCGCGGAGATGTCGGGGCTGCGCGCGGGGATGCCGGATCCTGAAGTCGTCGCGCGCACGCTGACCGAGGCCGGCAAGCACGCCGCCGACAGCGCGCGGCTCGCGACGGAGAAGCGGCGGGTACACTCGGAGTGCGACGCGGTGCTGCAGCAAATCGCGCCGCGCTGGACCGCGGCGCAGGAGGCGCGGGAGTCGCTGCAGAAGATCGCGGCCGAGATCCAGGTTGCCGAATCGGAGGTGCGCGCGCTGGTAGCGCGCGGCGAGCGGATCGGCGCGGACCTCAACGAGATCGTCGTCGCCGGAGCGGAGCTGGACGATCTGCGCCAGCGCACGGAGCCGCTCGCCGCGCTCACGCTCGAGCTGCAGCGGCTGGATTCCCTCTACCGCGAGGAAGGCAGGCGGCAGACGCTGGCCGAACAGTCCCGCGAGATCGCCGGGGAGATCGAGCGGCTGAGCGCCAGGAAGGCGAAGCTCGCGGCCGCGCCGGCGGAGGAGGAGACGGTCACGCTGGAGCTGGAGAAGCAGTGCGCGGCGCGCGAGGAGATCGAGGGCAAGCTGGAAGTGCGCCGTACCGAATGGGTGCGCGACACGCAGGAGGCGCAAACCAAGCTGCAGTCGCTGCTGCGGCAGCACGGCGAGGTGAAGGAGCAGCGCCAGCTGCTCGCTGGCCTCGGCCCCGACGGAGCGTGTCCCACGTGCAGCCGCGCGCTCGGCGAGAACTTCAGCCGCGTCATGGATCACCTGGCCGAGCAGATGACCGCGCTGACGTCCGACGGCAAGTACTTCCGGAAGCGGCTGAAAGATCTGGAGCAGATGCCCGAGGACATAACCGCGCTCGAAGAGGCGAAGCGCGCGGCCGTGCAGACCGTCACCGGTCTCGAGCGCCGGCTCGCGAAGGTGCAGAGCGCGGTCCAGGAGATGACGGGCGTCGCGCGCGAGCTGGCGCTCAAGCAGGAGCGCTACGCGCAGCTCGTGCAGGAGATCGCCGCGATGCCGGGCGGCTTCGACGCGGCCGAGCATGCGCGCGTCCGCGCGCGGATCGAGGAGCTGACTCCGCTGGCCGCGAAGGGAGAGCGGCTCGGCGCGCTGGCCGGGCGCGAGCCGCAGATCCGCGCGGAGTACGACGAGGTGGCCACGCTGCTCGTCGCGCACCGGTCGCGCACGCAGGAGCTGCGGGAAGCGCAGGAGAAGATCGCTTTCTCCGAGGAAGAGTATCTCTCGACGAAGGTGGAGCATGAGCGCGCCACGGAAGCCGCGCGGAAGGCGGAGATGGAGCGCATAACCGCCGAGGGAGAGCTGCGCAGCGCGAACGCCGCCGCGGACGGCGCACGCGAGGCGGCCGCCGAGCTGGCCAAGCGGGAGGAGAAGCTGGCCGCGCTCAAGCGCGCGCGCAGGATCCACGACGAGCTGGACCGGGCGTACTCCGATCTGCGCAGCGACCTGAACGCGCAGCTCCGTCCCGAGCTGTCGGAGCTCGCCAGCGGATTCCTCTCCGAGCTCACCGACTCGCGCTACTCCGAGCTGGAGCTGACCAACGATTACGATCTCACGGTGCTCGACGACGGGATCCCGAAGCCGGTGATTTCGGGCGGCGAGGAGGACGTCGCGCACCTGGTGCTGCGGCTTGCGATCTCGCAGATGATCGCGGAGCGCGCGGGGCAGCCGTTCTCGCTGCTGATCCTGGACGAGATCTTCGGCTCGCTCGACGAGGCGCGGCGGCACAACGTGATCAACCTTCTCCGCCGGCTGCACGACCGCTTCGAGCAGGTGATCCTCATCACGCACATCGAGTCCGTGCGCGAAGGGCTCGACCGCGTCATCTCGGTGCGGTACGACGAGGCGAGCGGCGCATCGCGGGTGGAGGAGAGCGCTCCGTGCGACGATCTCGCGGGCGCGCTCGCGGGAATTCCGGTGCTCGAGCCGGTCGCCGCCGCGAGCTGATGTCCGCGGCCCGGGGCTGGCGGAGCGAGCGGTCGCTGGACGGTCCCTTCCAGATCGTCGACGACGACATCCCCGCGCTGAACCGGCTGTTCAGCGAAGCGTTCACCGAGCGCTACCGCAAGGACGGGATGATGAGCGTGCGCGTGCCCGGCTTGAACCCGCAGATGTGGCAGTACGCCGTGACCGACGCCGCGCGCGGCGCGGTGCTCTGGCGCGATCAGGACGGCGGGATCGCGGCGTTCAACCTGGTGCACGCGTCCGGGACGGAGGGATGGATGGGGCCGCTGGCCGTGGCGTCGTTGCATCAGGGGCGCGGCGCGGGGAAGATGATCGTGACGCACGGGGTGGAGTGGCTCAAGGCGCGCGGCGCCCGCGTCATAGGACTCGAGACCATGCCGCGCACCATGGACAACATCGGCTTCTACTCGTCGCTCGATTTCCTGCCCGGCCCACTGACGGTCACGCTCACGTCGCCGGCGGCACTCGGCGCGACCAAGGCGGTCGAGCTGGGGCGGATGACCGAGGAACAGCGCGACGCCGCGATCACGCAATGCGCGGATCTGCTGGGCGCGCTGTGCCCGGGGTACGACTTCACCCGCGAGCTGCGGCTGACGCACGAGCTGGGGCTCGGCGATACGCTGCTGAGCTACACGGGGTCGGAGCTGCGGGCGTTCGCGCTGTGCCATTCGGTGCCGCTCGTCGAGGGCCGCGAGCGGGAAGAGATGCGAGTGCTCAAGCTCGTGGCGCGCGACGACGACGCGTTCGCGCGGATCGTCGTGGATCTCGCGGCGTACGCGCGGAAGATCGGGGCGCGGACGATGTCGGTCAGGGTGCAGGGCGCTTATCCGTCGGCGTACCGGATTCTGGTGGCGCAGGGAGCGAAGGTGCGGTGGACCGACCTACGGATGACGGTGGACGGGTACGGCGAGGTTTTGGCCAAGTCCGGCGTCGTGCTGTCGAATTGGGAGATATGACTGGACTACAACTGCGCCAACAGGGTTGGGTGAATGGTTGTTGGTGTTGGTTTTGGTTAATGACTGGTTACGGGTTCATGGTTTCTGGCTCCCGTGAGCCGACCTCTCACCGTGAACCTTCGACCGGTAGTTAACCCCCACCTACAACCAACCACCGTTCAACCCAATCCTGTTGTTGTTGCGTCAGATTGCTCGCCGCAATTTCAGAACATCGACTCGATCGCGTTCCGCAGCGTAACCCGCCGCACGTACTCGATCTCCTCCGGCGCGAACGGCACCGGAGTTATCCCGAAAGTCCGCCGGAGCTCGTTGTCCGGCACCGTGTTGTCGATCGACAGCAGGTCGAGGAGTCCCGTCGTCACCGGCGGCTTCGGCACGACGCGCTGCATCAGCGCGACGACCGGACGCAGCAGCGCGACCGGCACGGACAGCAGCATGCGCTGCGTGCGCATCGCCACGAAAATCCGCTCGGTCATCTCCCGCAGCGAGAGCTCGGCCGGTCCGCCGAGGGGATACGCGCTGCCTATGGTGTCGTCACGATCGAGCGCGATGCCGACGGCGGCGGCGACGTCGCGCACGGCTATCGGCTGAAAGCGCGCGCGACCGCCCCCGGGAACGGGAAAGACGAGCGGGCTCAGCCGGATCATCCGCGCGAGCACGTTGACGAAAGCGTCCTGCGGTCCGAAGATCACGGACGGCTTGAGGGCGGTCCAGCGCAGCCCGCTGCCGCGGACGGCGTCCTCAGCCAGCCCCTTGCTGCGGAGAAACTCGTACGGCGAGCTGGACGACGCGCCGTTCTGCGACATGTAGATGAAGCGCGTGGCGCCGGCGCGCGCGGCCTGCCGCAGAAGCATTTGCGTGGCTTCCGTGTTGGTCGATTCGTAATCGTCCCCGCCGCGCTCGATCGCGATCGCGGCGAGATGAACGACGGCGGACGCTCCCTCGAGCGCCGACGCCAGCGCGCTCTCGTCCCGGACGTCGCCCACCAGCAGCTCGAGCTTCTCCTCGCCGAGCCGGGACGCGCCCTTGGCCGCGTCGCGCACGAGTGCCCGGACCTTCCACCCGCGGCGCACCAGCTCGCGGCAGGTGTGCGTACCCACGAAGCCGGCCGCGCCGGTGACCAGCACGGGCTTGCCCCGTCCGGCCGCCTGCGCCAGCGGCTGCTCCGCTACGGCGGTGGCGGAGCCGGCATCGTCGAAGTCCGCGCCCGGCCGGTAGATGCTCAGCTCCTCGGGCGCGGTGGCAGCGACGGATCGCGCAGCGCGACCCCGTAGATGAGCAGGAACACGCCGGCCGTCAGCAGGATGTGTACCCATCCGGGCGCGACCGTCGTGAAGGTTACATACGCCCAAATCACGAGCAGCAGCACCGCCGAAATCAATACCGGAATCGCGCGAGATTTCGTTTGACCTGTCCGGTCCGTAGCCGTAGCTTTCATGGTAGAATCAGGTTTGCAGTAGGGACGGAGAGCTCACTTTTTGAGCCGATAAGTCCATAGAGTGGGTTCGACAAGCTGTGTTGACGCCACGCCCCAGTGCGGGGAAGACGGAAGGCATGGTGAGGACCTCATACATTCGATTGGGCTTCAAAAAACCTCTTCGTTCCCAGTTCTCGAGCTCCGCCGGCGCCTCCCGCGTTCGGCGGAGTTTCTTTTGCGCTGATATACTACGACCAACATGCCTGGCGTGACAGTCACGCGCCGCTTGCGGTTCAATGCGGCGCATCGAGTCCACAATCCCGCGCTCTCCGACGAGGAGAACGCGGCCATCTTCGGGAAGTGCAACAACCCGAACTGGCATGGGCACAACTATATCCTGGATGTCTCCGTGGAGGGGGACATCGACGAGCGGACGGGGTACGTCCTCGACCTGAGCGCCCTCAAACAGCTGGTGGAGCGCCAGATCGTGGACAAGGTGGACCACCGTAACTTCAATCTCGACGTCGATTTCATGCGGGGCGTGATTCCGACGTCGGAGAACATCATCATCGCCTTCTGGCGCCTGCTGGTCGACCGCGTCAGCCCGGCGCGGCTGACGCGGCTCGTGCTGTGGGAGACGGAGAACAACTATGTCGAGTATACGGGTGGCTGAAAAAGCCAAGAAGCCCTGGCCGTCGGAGCCGGAGCTCGCGACCGGCGAGGTCGAGCTGGCGAACCTCGTGCGGCGGCAGCTCGAGCTGCTGGGAGAGGATCCGGCGCGTGAGGGCCTGCTCAAGACGCCCTCGCGCGTCGCCAGCTCGCTCAAATGGCTCACGCGCGGATACGAAGTGAACGTAGCGGACGTAGTGGGTGACGCGATCTTCGAGGAGAAGCACGACAACATGATCATGGTGCGCGACATCGAGGTGTACTCGCTGTGCGAGCACCACATGCTGCCGTTCTTCGGGAAGGCGCAGGTGGCGTACATCCCGAACGGCCGCATTATCGGGCTCTCCAAGCTGCCGCGCATCGTGGACGTGTTCGCGCGCCGGCTGCAGGTGCAGGAGCGCATGACCGAGGAGATCGCGCAGGCGCTCACCGACATCCTCCAGCCGCGCGGAGTCGGCGTGGTGATCGAGGCGCTGCATCTGTGCATGATGATGCGCGGGGTGCAGAAGCAGAACTCGAAGACGATCACGTCGGCGATGCACGGCGCCTTCCGCGACGACTACAAGACGCGCGACGAGTTCCTGCGGCTCGCCCACAGCAACGGCGGCTGAGGATGGCGCTGCCGCTCGCCGGCCGGACCGCGGTGGTCACCGGCGCGTCGCGCGGGATCGGCGCCGCCACCGCAAGGGCGTTGGCCAAGGCGGGCGCGCGGGTCGCGCTCATGGCCCGCACGGGCTCGCAGCTCGCCAGTCTGGCGGCCGAGACCGGCGGAATCGCCGTGCCGTGCGACCTGCGGGACCCGGCGGCCCTGCAGGCGGGCGTCGAGGCCGTGCTCGACCGGCTCGGAGCCGCGCCCGACATCGTGGTGAACAACGCGGGCGTGTTTCGCGTCGCCCCGATGGACGAGCTGCCGGCGGAAACGATCCTGGATTCGGTCGCGCTGAATCTCTCGGCGCCGCTGCTGATCGTGCGCGCGTTCCTGCCGGGGATGCGCGCGCGGAACAGCGGACACATGGTCACGATCGGCTCCATCGCCGACCGGAAGATCTTCGAGGGCAACGCCCTGTACTCGGCGACCAAGTTCGGGGCGCGCGCCATGCACGAGGTGCTGCGGGCCGAGCTGAAGGGGAGCGGGATCCGCGCGACGCTCGTCTCGCCCGGCTCGACCGACACGTCCATCTGGGACGACGCCGGCCCGGGGGATTTCCCGCCCCGGTCCGCGATGCTCACGGCGGAGTCGGTGGCGGACGCGGTGCTGTACGCGGTTACGCGGGAGCCTGAAACCAACATCGACGAGCTCCGCCTCACGCGAACGTAGGCGCGGCGCGCAATGTTCATCGAGCTGATCGATCTGCTGCGCTGCACGCGGCCGCACGAGGACAGCTGGCTCGTGGCGGCCTTCTACGAGATGCGCGAGCGGGACGTGATCGACGGGCTGCTCAGCTGCCCGGTGTGCAACGCCCGGTATCCGATAGCGCAGGGCGTCGCCTGGTTCGACGTGACGCCCGGAACGGCGAGCAACGCGGCGCGCGCGCCGGCTGACGATGGAGTGAAGGCGGCCGCGTACCTGAATCTCGTGGAGCCCGGGATAGTGCTGCTCGAGGGAGGGTGGGCCGGAGCGGCGGATTTTCTTGCCGGGTTGGGAAACACGGTCATCGCCTTCAATTCTCCCGACCTCACCGCCACCACGAGAGTGTCACGCGTGCGATGCGACGGTATCGTGCCGCTGGCGCGCGAGTGCCTGGACGGAGCCGCGCTCGACACGGCGGAGCCGGCGATGGTGGAGAGCGGAGCGCGGGCGCTGAAGAGCGGGGCTCGGATGGTGGCGCCGGCCGAAGTCGCGCTTCCCGCAAGGTTGGTCGAGCTGGCGCGCGACGACAGTCATTGGGTCGCCGCCCGGGAAGGAGGGAGCGCGAGCGCGCCGGTACAGATCGCCCGGCGATGACAGGCAATAACAACAGGGTTGGGTGACAGGTTATCGGTTTTAGTTCTAGTTAACTAGCTGGTCACGGGTCACCGGTTGTAGGTCACCAATCACCGTTCACGTCAACCAATCGGTTAACCAGAAACCAAAACCAAATTACCTGTCACCCAACCCTGCTGTTTTTGCTTACTGATTGTCGGTCGGTGCCGGCCCGGCGTACAATGCGTCGATCGTCGCCTTGTTCTTCTCCTCCACAATGTTCCGCCTGATGCTCATCTTCGGCGTGAGCTCGCCGCCGTCGATCGAGAAATCCTTCTCGACGAGCACGACCTTCTTCGGAGTCTCGTAGCGCGCGAGTCCCGCGAGCACGGTGTTCATCTCGCGCTCGTACAGCTGCTGCACGCGCCGCTCGGCGATCAATGCTCTCGGATCGGTGGACGTCAGCCCCTGCTCGCGCGCCCACTGCTCGAGGGTGTCGTAGTTCGGCACGATCAGCATGATCGGGAATTTGCGCTTGTCGCCGAGCATCACCGCCTGCGCCACGTACTTGCTCGATTTCATCCGGTGCTCGATCGGAGCCGGCGCGATGTTCTTTCCGCCCGCGGTCACGATGATGTCCTTCTTGCGTCCCGTGATCGTGAGAAAGCCCTCCTCCAGCTTGCCCAGATCGCCCGTGTGAAACCAGCCGTCCTCGGTGACCGCCGCGCGAGTCTCGTCCGGCTTCTTGTAATACCCCTGCATGATGTTGGGCCCGCGCGCCAGGATCTCTTCATCGTCGGCGATGCGGACTTCCACGCCGTCGATCGGCCGGCCGACGGTGCCGATGCGGATGTTGCCGGGTGCGTTCACCGAGATGACCGGCGAGGTTTCCGTGAGGCCGTAGCCTTCGAGCACCGGCAGCCCCGCCGAGAATAAGAACTTGTTGATCTCCGGGTTCAGCGGCGCGGCGCCGGACACGAAGAACCTGATGCGGCCGCCGACCGCGGAGTGCAGCTTGGAGAAGACCAGCTTGTGCGCCAGCAGATACCTGATCCCGAGCATGCGCCCCGGCTTGCGGCCCGCGAGGACCTCGTCGGCCCACTCCCCGCCGACCTTGCTGGCCCACAGGAATATCCGCCGCTTCAAGGCGCCGCCGGTCATCGCCTTGTCCCGCACCGACGCGACGATCTTCTCGTACAGGCGCGGCACGGCCAGCACCAGCGTCGGCTTCACCTCGAGCATGTTCCCGCGCAGCGCCTCGATCGATTCCGCGTAGGCGATGCGGATGCCGATCGACAGCATCATGTAGTGCCCCGCCATCCGCTCGAATACGTGCGACAGCGGCAGCAGGCTGAGGCAGCTGTCTTCGCCGACGAACGGCAGCACCGCTGCGGAGCCGAGCACGTTCGAGTGCAGGTTGTCGTGACTCAGCATCACACCCTTGGGGACGCCGGTCGTGCCCGCGGTGTAGATGATCGTCGCGAGATCGTCGGGGCGCGCCTGGAGCGCGTTCGCGCGGTACGCGGCGACGCTCTCCTCAGTCTCACCCTGACAGCCGTGCGCCTCCAGCTCGGCCAGCGTCATGTCGGCGTGTCCGCCGGTCGGGACGAAGCTGATCACCGTCTTCAGATCCGACAGCTCGCCGCGGATCGACTCGATCTTGCGCGCCTGCGCGGTCGTCGAGACGAAGATCGCGATGGCGCCGGCATCGCGCAGCACGTGAACCGCCTGATCGGCGGGGAGCGTGGGGTACACCGGGACGTCCACGAATCGTCCGGTCAGGCAGGCGTAGTCGGCGATGGCCCACTCGGGGCGATTCTCCGACAGCAGCGCGATCCGATCGCCCGGTCGCGCGCCGAGCGCCTCGAGTCCGCGCGCGGCGTGACGCACGCGCTCGCCGAGCTCGTGGTGGGAGATCGGAATCCAGGAGCCGTCGCGCTTGAAGCGGAGCGCGTCGGGCAGATCGCGCTCGAGCGCGGTGAAGAACAGCTCGTTGAGTGTTCCCGGCTTCGGGCACGGGCCGCCGCGTGCGAGCGTCTCTGGGCTCATCTCGGCTCTTTTGTTCTAGGGAACGCGGGGTACCACGGGAAGCACCAGCCGCAGCGGACTACCCGCTACATGCGTGCCACGGTAGCGGACGCGCGCCAGCACGACGATCGAGTCGCGCGGGCTCGTCAATCCGGCGGGGAGGAGTCTGACCTTGCGCGCCGCGACGCCCGCGGCAGACGTCGTATCCACCGCGGAAGGGCGTTGGTTGTCGCCGACGATTCGCGCGCGGACCGAGTCCGCCGGATCCTGCAACGTGAAGGTCACGATCCAGTCGCGCACGGGCACGTCGGCGGTGTCGCCGCGGTGAACGACGCGTACCGCGAGCTCGCCGGAGAGGTTCCGGGTCGTGTCGATCACCGAATAGCGCAGCGTGTCGCTCGTGCCGGAGGGACCGACCGAGTCCGGCCGCGGCACCACGCTCAGCCGGAGCGAAGGGGCCTGGAGGGATCCGACGTAAGCGACGAGCCGCGCGGACGTGTCGGCGGCGGAGCCAGCGACCAGCACGCCGGTCACGCTGTCCACTGTAACGACCGCCTCCAACGCGGCGTACCGCATGGGCGCGTCGACGATCTCCTCGTTGTCCGAGTTGAACACCATGGCGCGAAGCGGGGCCGCAACGCCGCTCGTGTCGCGCAGCGTATCGCCGGCGACGACCGCCGGGAACGGCAGCGCCGGGAACTCGATGGACGTCGCGACGTTCGGGCTGGTGTCGACGTCGGTGCATGCCGCGGCGAGCAGGCCGGCGACCAGGACGCGGACGGCGCTCACTCGAACCGTCTCACCAAGACCGATGCCAGCTGCATGTACGCGAGCGCGGCGGGATCCGCCGGCGTCCGGAGCACGACCGGCTGTCCCGCAGCGAACGCGTCGGCCGTCGCGGTCGTGCGCGGTATCGTGACGTTGAACACGAGATTCGCCGGGATATGCCGCCGCACGTAATCCACCACCCGCTCGCTCGCCGGGTTGTCCCGCTCGTGCATGGTGAGCAGCAGCCCGTCCAGCGTGAGCTTCTCGTTGACCCGCACGATGTCCTGGATCGCGCGGAGTATCTGCGGCGTTGTCTGGAGCGCGAGCGGCTCGCACTGGAGCGGCACGATCACGTGGTCGCTCCCCTCGAGCACGCGGCGGGTGACGGGACCCAGTCCCGGCGGGCTGTCCACCACCACTACCTCGCAGCGCTGCTTCGAGGTCTCGAGGAGGTCGGGGAGCACGCGCGTGTCGGAGACGAGCTGGTGGTACCGGACGTGATCCACCTCGTCGGCGACCGTTCCGGCGAGCATCACCCGCAGCCAGGGGAGCGCGGTCGGCAGGATGACGTCGCGCAGCTGGCGCGCGCCGTTGAGGTAATCGGCGAAGCCGACAGTGGGATGACCGCGGCGGAGCCCGACGCCGTACCGCACCGAGCCCTGCGGGTCCACGTCGATGATGAGGGTCTTCATCCCGCGCTTGGCGAACGCGGCCGCGAGATTCACAGCTGTGGTCGTCTTGCCTACGCCGCCCTTCTGGCTGACGACGGAGAGAACGTAACCCACCTATTCCCCGGCTTCTGCCGGCGGGACGCCGTCGTGCTCGTTCTCGCCGGCCGCGTGGCCTCCGGTCGCGTTGAGCTTGTCGAGGGTGGCGCGCGCGTGCTCTATCCAGCGCTCGGCGTCGGGACCGGTGGGTGGATCCATGAGAAACGCTTCGAGATGGTACGCCGCGTCCGCGATCGAGCCGCGCTTGAGCAGCAGGAAGGCGAGCCCGTAGTGCGAGCCGGACAGAGTCGGCTGGATCTCGAGCGCGCGCTTGTACGCGCGGATCGCTTCTTCCATCTGACCGGTCTTGGAGAAAGCGATCGCCATGTTCTGGAGCGCGCGATAGTTGTGGGGCTGATCGCGCAGGGCGAGCCGGTACGACGTCAGCGCGGCGTCGAAATCGCCCTGACGTTCGAGCGCCAGCGCTTCGCCCAGATAATCGACGCGCTGCGGCTTGGCCCCGCTTTTCGTGCCTCCGCCGGTGAGGCGGCTCCACCATGACATGGCAATTCCGAACAGTTGAAACGGCCGGTATACGGGCTTCGTGCCCGCGTTCCCGCGGGCGCTACGGCGATTCGACTTAAGCTATTGCCGGAGCGAGACATCCGCTATCGTGAGCGAAGCCTCCCGGCTAGCTTACTTAGACTCACTCAGGCGCCACGCGAAGGGATCGTCAATGTCTCCACGCCGTTATACAGTCGATCCATCCAAGGGTGTCCTCCACGTCGAGTGGCCCCTCTTCGGCGAGCTGTCGCGCGCGCTGGCCCTCAAGGTCGCGCGCAGCTACGACCCCGAGATCGTCCTCGGCGTCGCCACGGCCGGCGTCGTGCCGGGTGCTGTGGTCGCGGCGATTCTGCACCGTGAATTCCACTCGATCGTGGTGAGCCGCAGTCTGGCCGCCGAGTCGGTGCGGGAGACGCCGCAGGTTCTGTCAGCCGCACCGCCGGCGGTACGCGGCAAGCGGGTGCTGATCGTGGACGAGACGTGCGACGAGGGGGACACGATGCGGTTGGCGGTCGGAGCGGTAGTCAACGCGGGCGCGGCTGAGGTTCGAACGGCGGTGAGCTTCAAGACCGGGTCGTACGTTCCGGATTTTCACGCGCTGGAAACGGAGAGTACGATCGTGCTGCCGTGGGACCGGGAGGTCCTGGTGAACGGAGAGCTTGTGCCAAATCCTCTGTATGAGGATGCGATACAGGCTCCTGGAACATTCCAGGAGGAATCCGGGCCGTGAGCAGCGAGCTGTCAGCAGTCAGCCGTCAGGCAACTGACATTTGGACGTGTCGTTGCGGGGGCCGGCCAAATTCCAGGAACGTCCGAATCGCAGTTGCCTGACAGCTCAGAGCTGATAGCTCTCAGCTCACGGCCCGGATTCCGCCAGTCTCGCAACTAGGACCCAGCCACTATCTCCTCGTAGCTCGCCCCCGAGCTGAGTCCCGCGTATATCGCATCCACCATCTCCGGCGTGCCGATGACAAAGCGACAAGGGCCGCCTGAGCCCAGCCCGGCGCACTCCAGCTCCATGACCCCCAGCTCGTAACCCGCGAGCGCGGCGAAGAAGCCATGCAGCAGCCTGGTCGTGAGATGGCAGCCCGTCCGGTCGCTGTGCTGCCGCGCGGTCTCCCAGCACCCGCCGATGCCGACCTCGATCAGCGAGTCCGACCGCGTGGACAACGACATGTCGCCCCACCCGCACCACTCAAAGAACTCGGCGGCGCGCCGGCGGAATTCCTCGACTGGAAGGTCGGCCAGATCGTCCGTGTGCCCGTCGCTCGACCAGCGGGCGAATGCCTCGAGCAACGCACCCCCGCCCGCGTCGCCGGCGGCCCGGAGCGTCGCCATGTCGGCATCGCCGGGCAGATCGAGCAGCAGGTGTAGAACTTCGCGTGGCATCGCGACGACGCCCGGCGGTGGTCTCAGGTTCATCGTGTCTAACTATCCCTCCGACGCCACGCGCCGCAAGAGCTCGGCCTCATCCACGATCTCGACGCCGAGCGTGCGCGCCCTGTCGAGCTTGCCTCCGGCCTCCTCGCCCGCGACGACGAAGCTCGTCGCCTTCGAGACCGAGCTGGTGACGCGTCCGCCGTGCGCTTCGATGAGATCCGTGGCGGCTTTGCGGGACAGAGTCGGGAGCGTACCGGTCACCACGACGGTCTTCCCCGCGAGCGCGGTCCCCGTAACCGCGGGGCGCGGCTCGATGAAGTTGACGCCGGCGGTCCGGAGCTTCTCGATCTCTTCGCGCGCGCTCGGGTCGGCGAAGAAATCCACGACGGCCTGCGCGATGACCGAGCCTATGCCGCGGATCTTCCCGATCTCCTCGCCACCGGCCGCTGCCAGCGAGTCGAGATCGCTGAAGTGGCGCGCGAGCAGCTGTGCCGCCGCCTCTCCCACGTGACGGATGCCGAGGCCGTACAGCAGCCGCGACAGGGGCTGTGCGCGGGAGGCGCCGATCGCCTTGACGAGCGTGGCCGCGCTCTTCGCGGCGTAGCCGTCGAGCTCGAGGAGCTGCTCCGGCGTGAGCAGGTAGAGGTCCGCGGCATCGCGCACCAGGCCGGCTTCGATCAGCTGCTCGATGCGGGCGTAGGACAGCCCCCGTATGTCCATCGCGCCGCGGGACGCGAAGTGAACCAGCCCCTCGACTCTGCGCCCGGGGCAGGCCACGTTCGGGCAGTACGACAGCGCCTCGCCCTCCTCGCGGATCGCGGGCGTGTTGCAGCGCGGGCAGCGCGTCGGCATCGCCCACGGCCGCTCGGCACCGGTCCGCGCCGTGGTAACGGGCGCGATCACCTGCGGAATCACCTCGCCCGCGCGCTTTACCTGCACGCGGTCGCCCACCCGCAGATCGCGCTGCTTGACGAAGTCCTCGTTGTGCAGGGTCGCGAGCTTCACGATCGCGCCGCTGATCTCCACCGGCTCGAGCCTCGCGTAAGGATTGAGCGCGCCGGTGCGTCCGACGTTCACCTCGATCGCGACCAGGGTCGTCTCGGCGATGTCGGGCGCGAATTTCCGCGCGATTGCCCAGCGCGGCTCGCGACCGCCCACGACGCCCAGCTCCTCCTGCACGCGGAACGAGTCGACCTTCACGACGCCGCCGTCGATGGCAAAATCGAGCGACGCGCGCAGTTCGTGCTCGAGCTTGTGGGCCCATGTGAATACTTCGTCGATGGTCTTGCAGCGCCTGCGGTGCGGCGCGACCGGGACGCCCCAGCTCTCGAGCGCGTCGAGCACCTCCCACTGTGTCTGGAACGGTAGCGCGATGCCGGGGGCCGCGACGGTATAGCCGAAGAAGCGGAGCGGGCGCGACGCCGTCACCGCCGGATCGAGCTGCCGCAGCGAGCCCGCGGCGGCATTGCGCGGATTAGCGAAGAGGGAATCGCCCTCGCGCGCGCGGGCCGCGTTCATCTCCTCGAAGGCGCTGAACGGAATGTAGATCTCGCCGCGAATCTCCAGCGTCCCCGCCGGCGCGCCGGCGGCAAGCTTGAGCGGCACGTCCCGCACAGTGCGGATATTGCTCGTGACCACCTCGCCGACGGAGCCGTTCCCGCGCGTGGCGCCGTTCACCAGGATGCCGCCGGTGTAAGTGAGGCTCACGGCCGCGCCGTCGATCTTGAGCTCGGTGGTGTAGCCCGAGCGCAGCGCGTCGTCGCCGGCGAGCCGGACCAGCCGCTGCTCCCACGCGCGCAGCTCGTCGTCGTCGAAGGCGTTGCCGAGCGAGAGCATCGGCACCAGGTGCTCGTACTTGGCGAGCTGGGCCGCGGGGGGAGCGCCGACGCGCCGCGTGGGCGAGTCCGCGGTGCGCAGCTCGGGGTGCTGCTCCTCGATCCGTTGGAGCTCGCGGAACAGGCGATCGTACTCGGCATCCGCCATCCGCGGACGGTCGAGCACGTAGTACTCGTGCGACGCGCGCGTCAGCGCGTCGCGGAGCTCAGCGGCCCGGGCCGCCGGCGTCCCTGGCACTGGCGTTGTCAGCTGCCGGTATGCACCGATGCCGCGACGCCGGGGTGGGCCGGCTCGGGCGGCGTGGAATGCGCTTTGAATTCCTCACTGTCGAAACGTACCACTCTGTCGCGGCCCCGCTCCTTGGCGACGTACAGGGCATCGTCCGCGGACCGGATCAGCTGGTCGCGCGACGAGATCAGCGGGTGCGGCCAGGCCGCGACTCCGCAGCTGACCGTGCGCTTGATCCGCTCAGCCTCGTAGACGAACACGTGGTTCCCGATCTCCTCCCGGACGCGCTCGGCGAACGTCACCGCGGCGTCCAGCACCGTGCCGGGCAGAATTATCAGGAACTCCTCGCCGCCGTAGCGACCGACCCGGTCGATCTCCCGGGCCTGCTCCGATATGAGGTCGGCAAACTGGCGCAAAATGGCGTCTCCCGCCAGGTGCCCGTACGTGTCGTTGACGCTCTTGAAGTGGTCGATGTCGCACATGACGACCGAGAGGGGCTCGTGCAGGCGTAGCGAGTGCTCGAACATCTCGTGCAGCCGCTCCTCGAGGTAGCGACGGTTGTCCAGGCCGGTGAGCCCGTCCGTCTGCGATACCCGCCGGAGCCGGTCGTTCATCTCCTCCAGCTCGCGCTCCCGGCTCTCCAGATCCTCCTGCAGCCGCTTGATCCGGAGCATGGAGCGGACTCTCGCTTCCAGCTCCGCGAAGTTGATGGGTTTGGTGATGTAGTCGTCGGCGCCCGCGTCGAGCCCTTCGACGCGGTTTTCCGTGGAATCGAGCGCCGTCTGCATGATCACGGCTATGAACGGAAGGCTCTCGTCGCTCTTGATGCGGCGGACGACCTCGATGCCGCTCATCTTCGGCATCATGACGTCGAGCAGGACGAGATCCGGCGGGCTTTCCCTGATCAGATCGAGCGCCTGCTGGCCGTCGGTGGCAGTGCGTACGTAGTAGCCGCGCGCGACCAGGCGGGCGCGGAGAAGCTCTACGTTGTCTTCCTGATCGTCTACGACGAGGATCGAGTCGGCGTCCGGCGGCCGGCGTTCCTCACTGGCCATTGCTACGCCCGAGGAACCGCTGTACCTCAGCAACGACCGCGCGCGGCTCGCAGGGCTTGGCCAGATATCCGTCGCAGCCGACCTCCATTGCCTTCTCCCGGTCCGACGCCAGAGCGTGGGCGGTGAGCGCGATGATCGGTATGTGCTTCGTGTCGGGATCGTGCTTCAGGATCTGCGTGGCCTCCCACCCGTCGATGATGGGAATGCTGATGTCCATGAGTATCAGATCGGGCTTCTGGGCCCGGGCCTTGGCGATGCCTTCCTCGCCATTCAACGCTTCCGACACCTCGTAGCCGAAGTGGCGCAGTATCGTGGAATAAACGATGCGGTTGTCTTCGTTGTCCTCGACCAGAAGGACGGTCTTACCTTTCGATTCCATCAATTATCCTCGCACGGGTATTGCAAATTGGCTGCAGGAGCAAGTTCCTTACCAGCCCCAAATTTCCCGCAAACTCATGGCTGACAACGCTAACTCCCCGCGCGACGACACGGACGACGGGATGTTCGAGGTCGAGGGTCATCCGTTCAGCGAGACCAGGGACCTCGGAAAGATGGCTACAATAATCGCCGGCGTAGCCGTCGGGGCAATGATCGGCGCGGGCGCGGCGCTGCTGCTGGCGCCCGGGAGCGGCGAGGACACACGCGCGGCTATCACGCGGCGCGTACGGAAGGTGACGCGGCGGGAGCGGGGAGTCTGGAAGTCGCTGGCGCGCGCGATGGACGACGCCGCGCACGAGGTAGCCGCCCGGTCCCGCGTCCGGCGGGTGAAAGCGGAGGCGGCGGCTGCCGCGGTGAAGGCGGCGACTTAGGGCAGCAGCCGCAGGGCCGCGAAGTTGTCGGTCTCGGCCGGGGACGCCCGCTCGTAGCGCGCGAGCGCGGCTTCCGCGCGGCGATCTCTGCCGGTGTCAACGGCATCGAGGACCTAGCCCGCGCTCCCGCCGCCCGTAGCTTTTCATCCTCGCACTACCCACTGCCCAGGAAATGATCGTCACCAGAGTCATAGAGCGCAAACGCGACGGCGGACGCGTCACCCCGGAAGAGTGGCGCGCGCTGACGCGGGGCTACGCCGCCGGGACGATTCCCGATTACCAGATGGCGTCGCTGCTCATGGCGATCTTCCTGCGCGGCATGGACAAGGCGGAGACGGCCGCGCTGACCGACGCGATGATCGAGAGCGGCGCGCGGCTGGACCTGTCGCACATCCCGCTGCCGAGGATCGACAAGCACTCCACGGGCGGAGTCGGCGACAAGGTCTCTCTGCTGCTCGCGCCGCTCATCGCATCGCTGGGAGTGGCCGTGCCCATGATGTCGGGGCGTGGGCTCGGGCATACCGGCGGCACGCTCGACAAGCTCGAGTCCATTCCCGGGTTCCGGACCAAGCTCACGCTCGACGAAGTGCGCGCGCAGATCGAGCAGCTCGGCTGCGCGCTGTTCGGGCAGTCGGAGGAGATCGCGCCGGCGGACCGGAAGATGTACGCGCTGCGCAGCGCGACTTCCACGGTGGAAGCGATTCCACTGATCGCGTCGAGCATAATGAGCAAGAAGCTCGCGGAGAGCCTCACCGGGCTCGTGCTCGACGTGAAGCGCGGCTCGGGCGCGTTCATCCAGGCGACGGAGATGGAGCTGGCGAAGGCGATGATCGAGCTGGGGCACGAGCACGGCTGCCCCGTGGTGGCGCTGGCGACGGCGATGGATCGTCCGCTCGGCCGCGCGTGCGGCAACGCGTTGGAGGTGGAGGAGGCGATAGCCGGCCTGCACGACGAGGGGCCGGACGATCTGATGGAGGTGACTTACGCGCTCGGCGCGGAGATGCTGGTGCTGGCGGACGTCGCGGAGACGCATCTCGACGCGCGCGACATGATGCGGCAGGCGATCGAGTCGGGGCGCGCGGCGGAGAAGTTTCAGCGGATCATCGAGGCACAGGGTGGCAACCCGCGCATAGTGGACGATCCGGCGCTACTGCCGCAGGCGAGCGCGGTGGAGATTTTTTCCGCGGTGCACGACGGCACGGTGCACAAGGTGGAGCCGCGGACGATCGGGCATGGGCTGGTGAGTCTCGGCGCGGGGCGGGTGCGCGTGGACGACGACATCGATCCGAGCGTGGGCTTCGTGATCACGGCCAAGCCGGGGGATCAGGTGAAGAAGGGCGAGCCGCTCGCTACCGTGTTCGCGGGCGACGACGAAGGATTGCGGAAAGGGCTGGACGTGCTGGCGCGCGCGATCATCATCGGGCAGGGCCCGGCGACTGCGCTGCCACTCATCTCGCACCGCGTAACCATGAGCGGGGTGGAAGACTTGGTGGGCTGAGCAGAGGCGCTATTGGCTCTTGGCTGTTGGCTCTTAGCGAGTGTCCAGTTTTGAGCTAATAGCTAATGGCTAATAGCCAACAGCCGCTGTTCGTTAGATGTCCAGATTCGATACGAACTTTGCGTTCTGCTCGATGAACAGCCGCCGCGGCTCGACCTCGTCGCCCATCAGCGTCTGGAAGAGCATGTCCGCCTGCACGGCGTCCTCGATCTCCACCTTGAGAATCGTGCGCGTGTCGGGATCCATCGTCGTCTTCCAGAGCTGGCTCGGGTTCATCTCTCCCAGACCCTTGTACCGCTGGATTCCCACCGACGCGCGGCCCTCGCCGTTGCCTAGGCGGTTGGTGAGCTCGGTGCGCTCCTCTTCGTTGTACGCGTAGTACTCCTCGCGACCCTTCGCCACGCGGTACAGCGGCGGCTGCGCGATGTAGATGAAGCCCGCCTCGATGAGCTGCGGCATCTGCCGGTAGAAGAACGTCAGCAACAGCGTGCGGATGTGCGCGCCGTCCACGTCGGCGTCCGTCATCAGGATGATCTTGTGGTAGCGCGCGTTCTCGAGCGTGAAGTCCTCCTTGATCCCCGCGCCGATCGCGGTGATGATCGTCCGGATCTCCTCGTTGGAGAACACCTTGTCGATGCGCGCCTTCTCCACGTTCAGGATCTTGCCGCGGAGCGGCAGAATCGCCTGGAAGGAGCGGTCGCGACCCTGCTTGGCGGAGCCGCCGGCGCTGTCGCCCTCCACCAGATAGATCTCGCACAGCCGCGGGTCCGATAGCGAGCAGTCGGCCAGCTTGCCTGGCAGGTTGCCGACGTCGAGCGCCGACTTCTTGCGCGTCAGGTCGCGCGCCTTTCTCGCCGCTTCGCGCGCGCGCGCGGACGCGACCGCCTTCTCGATGACGATGTTGGCGACGCGCGGATGCTCTTCGAGATACGAGGAAAGCTGCTCGTTGACGACGGTCTTGACCGCGCCCTCCGCCTCGGAGTTGCCGAGCTTGGTCTTGGTCTGACCCTCGAACTGCGGCTCGCGAATCTTGATCGACAGCACGGCCGTGAGCCCCTCGCGCACGTCGTCGCCCGTGAGCGTGAAGTCGGCTTTCTTGAGCGCGTTGCCCTTGGCCGCGTACGCGTTGATCGTGCGCGTGAGCGCCGACTTGAAGCCGGTGAGATGCGTCCCACCCTCGTGCGTGTTCACGTTGTTCACGAACGAGAACACGTTGTCGTTGTAGCCGTCGTTGTACTGGAAGGCGATCTCGATCCCGATGTCGTCGCGCTCGGCCTCGATGTACACGATCTCCTGGTGCAGCGGCTTCCGGTTGATGTTCAGGTACCGCACCATCTCCCTGAGCCCGCCCTCGGCGTGGAAGACTTCTTCCTTCTCCTGGCCCTCGCGCTCGTCCCTCAGCGTGATCGTGACGCCTTTGTTCAGGAACGACAGCTCGCGCAGCCGCGTGGCGAGCATGGCGTACTCGTAGTTGAGCTCGGTGAAGATCTCCGGGTCCGGCTTGAACCAGACCTTGGTGCCGGTCTCCTTACCGATCTTTCCGCGCACCTCGAGCTTGGTTTTCGTGTGGCCACGCACGAAGTCCATGTAGTGCTCCTTCCCACCGCGCTTGACCCACACCTTGAGCTGCTCGGACAGCGCATTGACGACGGACACGCCGACGCCGTGCAGACCGCCCGACACCTTGTAGCTCGACTTGTCAAACTTTCCGCCGGCGTGCAGCACCGTCATCGCCAGCTCGACGCCGGGGATCTTCTCGATGGGATGCAGGTCGACCGGAATTCCGCGGCCGTCGTCCTCGACCGTGATCGAGTTGTCGGGGTGAATCCACACGCCGATCTCGTGCGCGTAGCCCGCGAGCGCTTCGTCGATCGAGTTGTCGACGACCTCGTACACGAGATGGTGAAGACCACGGCCCGACGTCGAGCCGATGTACATGCCGGGGCGCTTACGAACGGCCTCCAGTCCCTTGAGTACCTGGATCTGGCCTGCGTCGTAACTGGCCGTCGGCTCCGCGGTCAGAGTCTTCGCCATGATTTCAGTTGGTGGGGAACGGGGAAAAAACGGTGGGGACGCGGACGGAATCGGGTGCGAAAATTGGCACCGAAACTATACCGAAAGCGCGTGGTTTATCACTGCTTGAAATATACGGCCGAGGCGGTGACTCGCGCAAATATTTCGTGACGCCCTAAATCTTTGTGGTAAAAGCGCTTATCGCTTGAGTCGAAAACGTATTTTTTTGACCGTCTTGCGGTCCTTTCGCGAGTTGAGCGAGCGCAGGATTTCGGGCTCCAGCAGCGACAGCTCCGACATCCACGCATTGGTCTTCACGGCGACCAGCAAAGTGCCGTCGGCAGTGACGTACAGCGGCTCGGTTACGGCCGCGATCTGCTTGCCGACGAGCTTGGGCCAGGCGGTCACGGCGCCGGCGTCGTCCACGCGGCGTTCGAGGCCGGATTTCTTGAGGTAAGTCGAGACCGAGTCGGAGATGGGGGCGGGTCGGGATTTCTTTCGCTGCTCGGCCATGGAGTCAATCTCGTGGGTCTGGTTGCTTAAGGACAGTTCTTGACAAGGGGGCCTGAGGCGTATCGGGAGGGCGGCTCCGAGCGGGCGACCGGCGGGATGCAAGCTATGAGTAGGAGTTTGTGAGTCGGAGTTTGGAGTCCCGTCTCAAAACACTCACTCAGAAACTCGAGCTCATAGCTTGCATCCCCCGTCAGCATTCTCGGTGCTAACGCGTGATCGACCCCGCCCGAATACTCCAACGCTGAACGCGCGACAGCTCCGCCGGAATCTCCTCCGCTTTCGGCACGCACAGGAATGTCTGCCCGAATCCGCTGCTCGCGAGCAGCGCGAGGATGGCGGCGGACCGGCGGGAGTCCAGCTCGGCGAACGGATCGTCGAGCAACAAGACTGGCTTCGCGCCGCGGCTCTCGCGCAGCGTCGCGGCCTCGAGCATCCGGAGCGCGATCGCGCCCGTGCGCTGCTGCCCCGCCGACGCGAACTCGCGCATCTCCCGCCCGCCCAGCTCGAGCACCAGCTCGTCCCGGTGCGGCCCGGCGTGCGTGATTCCGCGGCGAAGATCGATGGCCCGGTGCTCCGCGAGCGATGCCGCCAGCGCGGCGCGCGTGTCGCCCGTGCCCGCGAGCCGGGCGCGGTACCGCAGCGTCGTGCCGTCGGTCTCGCCGATAGCGGCGCACAGCTCGCCGAACTCGCCGGCGCGCAGCCCGCTCCATTCCGCGCGCGCATCCACCAGCACCGCGCCGTGCTCCGCCATCGCCGGCTCCCACACCTCGATCTCGGCTTCGCTGCCGCCGCCGCGCATGGCCGCGCGCAGCGCGGAGTTTCTCTGCTGCAGCGCCAGGCGATAGCTGTGCAGCGCGTGCAGGTACCTGCGCGACGTCGCGGCGAGCATGATGTCGAGGTACCGCCGACGCTCGCTCGGCCCGCCGGAGACGAGCTGCGCGTCGCGGGGAGAGAACAGCACCGTTGGCACGTGGCCGAACGCGTCGCTCAGCCGCGGCGGCTTCTTCCCGTCGATCGTGGCTTTCTTGCGGCGCGACGCGCGTTCGAACCCGATCGACAGCGAGGTGGACGCGCTGCCAACCTCGACCGACGCTCCCAGGTGAAAGCCGTCCTCGCCGAAGCCCACGACGTCGACGTCGAGCGCGCCCCTGAAAGAGCGCAGCAGCTGGAGGTAGTACAGCGCCTCGAGGAAGTTCGTCTTCCCGTGGCCGTTCTCGCCGATCAGCACGGCGCCGGATCGCGGGATATCGATTTTCGCGCGGGCCAGGTTCCGGAAGCCGATCAGTGAGATGGAGGAGACGGCTACCGCGGGATCGTCCGCGCCCTCCTGACTCACTTCCCCTTGAACGACGGCGCGCGCTTCTCCAGGAAAGCCGCGGTGCCTTCCCGCGTGTCTTCGCTGGCGGCCAGCAGGCCGAAGTGGTTGGCCTCGAGCAGCAGCCCCTCGTCGAGCGACATCTCCATGCCGCGGTCGGCCGCCTCGATGCACAGCGCGACCGCGAGCGGGCCGTTAGCGAGAATCTGCCTGATCAGCTCGCGGGCGGTGTTCATCAGCTCGGCGGCGTGGACGACGCGATTCACCAGCCCGATCCTGAACGCCTCGTTCGCGTCGATCGTCTCGCCTGTGAGCAGAAGCTGGAGCGCGCGCCCTTTGCCCACGAGTCTTGGAAGCCGCTGCGTTCCGCCGTAACCGGGACAGAGTCCGAGCTTGACCTCGGGCTGGCCGAACTTCGCCTGGTCGGACGCGATGCGGATGTGGCACGCCATCGCCAGCTCGCAGCCGCCGCCGAGGGCGAAGCCGTTGACGGCCGCGACGACGGGCTTGGAGCACGTCTCGATCCGGCGGAATACGTCCTGTCCGCCGCGAGCGCGCGCCTTGGCCACGACGGGCGTCTGGCCGGCCAGCTCGCGAATGTCAGCGCCCGCGACGAACGCGCGTCCCCCGCCGGTGATGATCGCGCCGCCGATGTCGTCCCGGATGCGGATGTCGTCGATGGCGTGGCTGAGCTCGCCGAGGGTAGCGCTGTTCAGCGCGTTGAGCTTGTCCGGGCGGTTGATCGTGACGGTCGCGATTCTCTCCGCGACCTCGAAGGTCAGGTATTGGTAGGTCATACGGGTGAAGATGGCTGGAATTAGCTTGTGCGTCTATGGCGAGCAAATGGATTCTGCGGAAGGGAACCAAGGAGCGGGGATTCCGGTACGTCACCCCCGCGGGAAAGGGTCCCGTCTCCGCGGAGCTGCGCGAGCGGATCCGCTCGCTCGGCATCCCGCCGGCATGGAAGGACGTGCACGTCGCGTGGGATTCGCGGGCCGCGATCCAGGCGTGGGGGCTCGACGCGCGCGGGCGCAAGCAGTACCGCTATCACCCGCGCGCCGTCGCCAAGGGCGAGCTCCGGAAGTATTACCGCGTCCGGCAGATGGCGCGCGACCTGCCGGCGATCAGGCGCAAGGTCGCGGCCGACTCGCGCCGGCGCGGCTTCACGCGCGAGAAGGTCGCCGCGATCGTCGTGCGGCTGATCGCGCACGGGTTCTTTCGCGTCGGCAGCGAGCGGTATGTGCGCGAGAACAACACGTTCGGGATGACCACGATGCGGAAGTCGCACGTGAGCGTGTACGGCGACAACGTCGTCTTCGACTACGTGGGGAAGCGCAACATCCGGCACCGGCAGATCGTCGTGGACGCGGACCTCGCCAGGCTCATCCGCTCGCTGCTCGGCACGCCGGGCGCGCGGCTGTTCAGGTACAAGACGAAGGAAGGCTGGCGCGACCTCGATTCGGCCGAGGTCAACGATTATTTCCGGTCGCTGACGAATTTTCCCTACACGGTCAAGGATTTGCGGACGTGGGGCGGGACACTGCGCGCCGCCACGGTGCTTGCCGAGCTCGGACCCGGGAAGAGCAGGACCGAGGCTAAGCGGAACGTTTCGACCGCGCTGCGGCTGGTCGCGTCCGAGCTGGGCAACACGCCGGCCATCTGCCGGAAGGCGTACGTTCACCCGGCGCTGATAACGCAGTACATGCGGCGGGGGGCCACGATCGACGCGAGCTACGCGCGATCGCGCCGCGCCGATCCGCTGTCGCACGCGCCGGAGGAGAAGGGGTTGATAGATTTTCTAGACCGCTTTTTCCCTGAGCGGCGACGGAGACAGCGGCTGGCAGGTGACTAGTGGCTAGTGACTAGTGACTAGTCAACTACTAACATCCCTTCGTCCCTCATGTTCCGCGGCTAGCAGTTACTAGTCACTAGTCACTAGCCACTAGTCACCACCAAGGCAGTAAATGTCAAAAACATTGAGCCTATCCCGCGGTGCCCGTGTGGCTCTACTGGCGCTGACGTTCCCGCTCGCTGCCGACAAGTGGTTCGGCGCCGACAAGATGAAGCACTTCTTCATGTCGGCATTCATTCAGAGCATGGCGTACAGCTCCGCGCGTGCGGCCGGCGCGTCGCACGATGGGGCGTTCGTGTCGGCCACCGCGGCGACGGTGGGGCTCGGCATCGGTCGCGAGATCTATGACGGGCGCGTGAAAAAAGCGTTCAGCTACAAGGACCTGGTGTGGGACGGCGCGGGGCTCGCCGCGGGAATCGCGCTGGTAAACAAAGCGCAGAGGTGAGCGGGAGCCCGCGGCGGCGCGGGAGAACGCGGGCTTGATCCTCGTCGGCGAGCTCTCGCTCTGGGTGGCGCTGCTGCTGGCCGCGTGGGCGGCCATCGTCTCGTTCGCCGGCGGGATCCAGGCCAGATCGGACCTGATCGCCAGCGGCGAGCGCGGTATTCACACTGCGCTCGCGATGCTGCTGCTCGCCTCGCTCGGTCTATGGTCGGCGCTCGCCGCGCACGACCTCTCGCTGGCGCATGTCGCCTCGTTCACCGCGGCGAATCTGCCGCTAGTGTACACACTGGCCGCTTTCTGGGCCGGCCCTGCCGGCGCGCTGCTGCTGTTTGCGCTGCTGCTCTCCGCTTGCTCCGCGGCCGTGGTGTTCGGCAACCGCGGGCGCAATCGCGCGCTGCTGCCGTATGTCACCGGCACGCTCGCGATCGTCCTGACCTTCGTGGTCGCGACCCTCTGCCTCGGCGTCAATCCGTACGAGCGGCTCGATTGGAGTCCGCTCGACGGCCGCGGAATGAGTCCACTGCTGCAGTCAGCGGGGATGATTCTTCATCCGGCGACTTTGTACGCGGGACTCGCCGGCACCGCGGTGCCGTTCGCGCTCGGCATCGCCGCTCTGCTCACGCGCCGCCTCGACGGCGAATGCCTTTGCGTGGTACGACGCTGGGTGATCGTTACCTGGATCTTTCTCACGATCGGGATTGTGACCGGGATGTGGTGGGCGTACGGTCAGCCGGATTGGGGCGGCGAGTGGACGCGCGATGCCGTTGGCAATGCGGCCGTGTACCCGTGGCTCGTCGATACGGTGCTGCTGTATTTGCTCGGCGCGCGCGCGGAGCGCGCGGCGTGGCGCAAATGGAACGTTACGCTGCTGTTGCTGGCGTTCCCGCTCGCGCTGTTCAGCGCGTTCCTCGCGCGCGGCGGGATCATCTCTACGGCCCACTCCTTCGCGCGGTCGCCGGTGGGCGGATGGCTCGCCGGACTCCTGGTGCTCGCGGTCGCGGCCGCCACCTATCTCTTGTTGATGCGCCTGCCAGCATTGAATGGCGGCGGCGAAGCGGGAGCAGCTTTTCCGCCCGCGCCGCGCCGGCTCGGCGTCGCGCTCGTGTACGCGGGGATCGTCGTTATGCTTGTCGCTCTCTCGGTGCAGGCGTGGAGGAAGGATCACTCGCTCACGTTGCCTCCCGGCGCGTCGGGCGAGCTGCGCGATCCGCTCGGCCGGACGTGGCGGCTCACGAGTCAGGGCGTGTCGCAGTACAACGAGCTCAACAGATCCGTCCTGGCCGCGGCGATCGAGGTTGCTGAATCGGCCAGGAGCGCTGAGGTCGTCACGAGTGAGCGGCGGCAATACGCGGACAGCCGCGGCAACCCCACCTTCGCGCCTTCGACGACCGCGGGCATACTCCGCACGCTCGAGCAGGACACGTACGTGACGCTCGTCGATGTCGGAGAAGACGAGAGCGTGCGGCTGCGCGTCGGGTTTCACCCGGTGGTGGTCTGGGTGTGGATGGCCGGAACGATCATGGTGATCGGAGGGATGCTGCTGCTCGTGGAGACGGCGACGCGGAGGGGCGAATGATCGCGATGGCGGTCGGTACGGCGCTCGCGCTGCTCGCGCTCGGGTACGTGCTGTACCCGCTGCTGGCGGGGAGCAGGCCCCGCGAGGGAAATGGGGCGGGGGCAATCTGTCCGAAATGCGGAGCGCGTCTTCACCGGGATGCGGGCTTCTGCTCCGACTGCGGATCGCCACTGGACCAGCAGCAGGGGAAAACAGGGTTGGGATACAGGCCGTAGGTTCTGGTTTTGGTTAACCGACTGGTCACCGGTTGATGGTTGGCGGTGACAGCGGTTCCAAACCGTGGACCTGCGAACCGTTCACCCGTTGTTAACCAGAACCAAAACCGATGACTTCCCACCCAACCCTGTTGTTCTCTGTCACGCTTCCCCGAGCTCGAGCCGGCGGACCGCCACCCTCAGCGGAATCAGCGTGGCCGCCACGCACAGCAGCGCCACCAGTCCGAACCCCACGATCATCTCCGTCGGATCCCCGTCACCGCGGTAGGTGACCTGCCGCACGTACGAGTACACCGGCCGCGCTTCCAGCACCACCACCGCGCCGATCAGCGCGATCGACGTCATCATGTAGAACAGCCCGCCGAACGACGTCGGGATCTGCGCGGCGTTCTCCGTCTCGTACTGCGGGAACATCGTCCCGAACCCCATCGCCAGCCCGCTCAGGGCGAAGGTCAACAGCGTGATCGTCGCGATCGAGACGAACATCATGAACTCCGTCACCTGCAGCAGCACGTTGGTGATGAACACGATCGCCAGGGCAACGATGAGCAGCGGCAGCGTTCCCACCCAGAACTTGGACCAGAGCACGTCCTTCACCGGCAGCGGGCTCGACCGGAGCAGCCAGAGCGTGCGGCCCTCCAGGCTGACCGACGGAAACACGAATCTCGCAGCCACCGCCGACAGCACGAAGCCCGCGATCGCGAGATTGAGGAACGGGACTATGTTCGCGAGCAGGAACGTCACTCCCTCCGTGCGGAGCGGCAGGAACTTGATGTTGAAGATGTACACCGCGACCAGCACCGCGAGCAGGATCAGCTGCGACCACTGCGTCGTGTCGCGGAAGAAGATCCGCATCTCCTTGAGCACCATCTCTCGTCTGCGGATCGAGAGCGGCGAGAGCATCCTGCGCGTGAAGCTCTTCGCCGGATCGGGCTTCTTGAAGCGCGTGGAGCTCTCCTGCGACTTGCTGAAACCCTGCGCGTACAGCCGCTGGTGCAGCGCGGCGCCCAGCACGATCAGCCCCGCGGTCGTCGACCACAGCAGGAAAAACGGCAGGTAATCGGGCTCGTACGTGAGCCAGCTCATCATCCCCGCCTGCGCCCACTCGCTCGGCAAAACCGGCGATGCCGGGGTCCGCAGCAGGGCGATGAAGTCGACCAGCGAGCGGAACGACTCGGGTCGGGCGAGCTGCTCGGGACGGATGAGCCGCACGAGCAGCGCGATCGCGGCCGCGGACAGCACGGTCACCAGTCCCAGTATGTCGCGCGTCCTGCGCGCCGGAAAAATGTTGACGAGTAGCAGCGTGATCGCGCTGCCGAGCACGGCGGGAATGAGCAGCAGCGGAACGAAGATCCCGAGGGCGACCAGCGGAAACCACCACCCGCCTTCGTAGATCAGCCCGTATGCCGTGAACACCGGCAGCGCCATCAGCACCACCATCCAGCTCGAGTTCACCGCCGTCTCCAGCAGCTTTGCCCCGTACAGCTTGAGCCAATCCACCGGGGCCGAGACGAGCAGGTCGAGATCGCGCGCGAGGAAGAAGCTCGACAGCGAGGTGACGATGTTCGACAGCAGCAGCAGCGCGAAGAAGCTGAGCAGCAGCAGCCCCAGCAGCTTGCCCGCGAGCAGCGCCCCTATCTCGGGGATGCCGCGGAAGTAGCCGAGTACTCGGTACAGGACACCGAACACGAACAGCCAGAAGAACGCGCCCGCGATGCCGAAGAACAGCCAGCGCGACACGCGTCCGCGGGCCGACGAAGTGGAGCGCGCGCGGGCGGTCCACCACTTCGGCAGCAGCAGGTGGAGCAGCTCACGCATCGAGCACCTGCATCAGGTGCCGTTGCGCTTCCTGCCCGGTGAGCTTGAGGAAGATCGCCTCGAGCCGCTCGGTGCCGTCTTCGGACTGCGTGCGCAGCTCGGCCATCGTCCCTTCGGCGCGGATCTTCCCGCCCTGGATGATCGCGATCCGGTCGCACAGCGTCTCCGCCACCTCCAGCGTGTGGGTGGACATCATGATCGTGTGGCCGCGAGTCACGTACTCACGGAACAGGTCCTTGAGGATGCGGGCCGCTTTCGGATCGAGCCCGATCATCGGCTCGTCCACGACGATTACGTCGGGGCGGTGGACGAACGCGCTGGAGATGATGAGCTTCTGCCGCATGCCGTGGCTGTAGCTCTCGACGAGCTCGTCCCGCCATTCCTCCAGATCGAACAACGCGAGCAGCTCGCGCGCACGGTGCTCCACGTCAGGACCCTGCTGGTCGTACAGTCCCGCGACGAAGCGCAGGAATTCGGCGCCCGTGAGCTTCTCGTAGATGAACGGCCGGTCGGGGATGTAGCCGAGCTTCGCCTTCGCGCGCAGCGGATCGTTAACGACGTCCACGTTGCCGATGAGGATCGTTCCGGCGGTGGGGCGCAGGATGCCGGCGATCATTCGCAGAGTGGTCGTCTTGCCCGCGCCGTTGGGTCCGAGGAAGCCGAAGATCTCGCCCCGGGTGACGGAGAGATCGATCGAGTCGACGGCGGTGAATCTGCCGTAGCGCTTGGTCAGGGAGCGGAGTTGTATCATCGGGAGCTGCTGGCTATGGACGCCCGGCGCGCTCTGATGTAACCGCGCGCGCGCGCAGCGCCGCGCGCGCCGCGCGCCAGTTCTCGAACGCTATCTCGTACGCCGTCCGGCGCAGCGCGAGCCCCCGCTCGTCTTCGGCCTCGACGATCCGGCCGGCGACGTCGATCCAGAACGTGGGCGGCAGCCCTTCGCCGGTCACGCGCCAGGCGCGGACGGTGTCGCGTAGCGCCGGAACCCAGGTTCGGGCGATGGTATCGAAGCGGGCGCTGTCCACGACCACGAACAGCGATTCCGCCGCGATGCGCACCGCAGTCTCGCGCGCGATGCGCGTGCGCGGGTCGAGGATGCGCACGGTCCTGCTCGCGCCGGGGCGCGGGTCCTCGACGAGCATGAGGGGCAGGGCTGCCCACTGCGGCATGAACACGGGATCCCGCGCCGCGATGTCCTGCGTGCCGAGCACGGTCCCGCGACGATCACCGGTGACTTGCAGGGATTCGTCGGACACGCGCCGGATCACGACGGTGATGGAGTCGCCGACCGGCTGCAGCAGAATGCGGATCTCCTGGAACGAGAGCGCGCGGGTGAAGGTCGAGCGGGCGCGAAGTCTCAGGTCGACCGTGCTGTCCGCGACGGGCAGAGCGCCCTCGACGTAGTCGGTCGCGATGATGCGGGTCGGGAGAGTGTCGATCTCCGACGACGCCACGCCCACTATCGCGCCCTCGTGCTCGATGGTGTAGTACAGGCTGCGCGGCTGGATGCGGAGCGCGGCGATCGCGAGCACTTCGACGGGGTCGCGGTTGATGCTGCGCGAGACCAGCAGCCCGACGGCGACCGCCCAGACGCCCAGCACCGCGAGAGCGATCCCGCGCCGGCTCACACTATCGCCAGACTGGTCTCGTCGGCGATCCAGGAGATGTACTTCTCCAGCCCGGCGTCCACCGCGAGCACGAGCAGCTCGGGGACCTTGTACGGGTGCAGCTCGCCGAACGCCTTCTCCAGCGCGGAGATCGTCCCGGACCGCGTCTTGAGCAGGATCACGACCTCGCGCTCGTCGGCGATCTTGCCCTCCCAGCGGTACAGCGACCGGGCGCCGGGGAGGAGAGTGCCGCAGGCGATCACTCGCTGGTCGAGCAGAGCTTTGACGAGTTTGAGACCTTCTTCCTCGTTTGCAACCGTCGTGAGAACCACTACGGCATCGGTGTGGGCCATGCTGGAGAGATCTCGGCGTGGAAGACGGCCTAATCTAGTTGACGAGTCGCGATCGCCCCAGGGAAAAAACCGGAGAGCGTTGTGCGTTAACCGTTGACGCGTTCTGCGTCAGGACGTGAAAGGCGGCGGGAACCACGAAGGCCTCTTATCCCACCGCCGTCTACGTCCTAACGGGCCAACAGTCAAACGGGTAACGCACAACGCTCCCCGCAGTTCTTACCAGCCCATCAGTTGAATCGCCCGGAGTAAACGGCGACCTTACAGGGCTATGGCAGAAGAATCGTTGGTCGTCCGTGGTGCGCGGGAGCACAACCTCCGCAACATCGACGTCACCATCCCCCGCGACAAGCTGACCGTCATCACCGGCCTGTCCGGCTCCGGCAAGTCCTCGCTGGCGTTCGACACCATTTACGCCGAGGGCCAGCGGCGGTACGTCGAATCGCTGTCGGCGTACGCCCGCCAGTTCCTCGGGCTGATGGAGAAGCCGGACGTCGATTCCATCGAAGGCCTCTCGCCGGCTATCTCGATCGAGCAGAAGACCGCGGGCCACAACCCGCGCTCCACCGTCGGCACCGTCACCGAGATCTACGATTACCTGCGGCTGCTATACGCGCGCGCCGGCACGCCGCACTGCCCCAGCTGCGGGAACGAAGTCGGCCGGCAGAACGCCAGCCAGATCGCGGACACGATCCTCACCTGGCCGGAAGGAACGCGCGTCGAGATTCTCGCGCCGCTCGTGCGGCAGCGGAAGGGCGAGTTCAAGGAGCTGTTCGAGGCGGCGCGGAAGCAGGGCTTCGTGCGCGCGTACGTGGACGGCAAGCCGGCCGAGCTGGCGGACCCGCCGAAGCTGAGCAAGAAGCTCAACCACACGATCGCCGTGATCGTGGACCGGCTGGTCGTGCGCGCCGCCGATCGCGGGCGCCTGACGGATTCGTTGGAGACCGCGCTCAAGACCGCGGAAGGGATCGTCGAGGTCGTGCTGGTGGACGAGACCGCGGCCAAGCGATCGCGCATGTTCTCGGAGCGGTACGGCTGCCCCGACTGCGGCATCTCGCTGCCGGAGCTGGAGCCGCGGCACTTCTCGTTCAACTCCCCGTTCGGCGCGTGCACCGCGTGCGGCGGGCTCGGCACCCGCCGCGAGGTCAGCGAAGAGCTGATACTCGGCGATCCGAGCATCAGCATTCTCGAGGGCGTGATCCTCCCGTGGGGCGAGCCCGACAGCTATCTGCGGCGGGTGATCCTGCCGCCGCTCGCAAAGGCGCTCGGCTTCGACCTCAACATGCCGTGGGGCAAGCTCTCCGCGGACGTGAAGCGCGTGCTGCTGTACGGCTCGGGCGCATCGCGCACGGGCAGGCCCGCGCCGGAGAAGTGGGAAGGGATCGTCGCCAACATCCAGCGCCGGTACGACGACACGGAGTCCGATTCCGTTCGCCTGGAGCTGGAGGAGTACATGATGGTGCGGCCGTGCACCGTGTGCGGCGGACGCCGGCTCAAGCCGGAATCGCTCGCGGTCACGGTCGCGGGAAAGAACGTCGGCGAAGTCGTGGAGATGTCCGTGACCGACGCGCTCGCGTTCTTCACGGGCGTTCCGGTGCGGGGCAACGGGAAGCGCGGGCTCGACGCCGACATCGCGGGTCCGATACTAAAGGAAGTGCGCGACCGGCTGCGCTTTCTCGAGGACGTCGGGCTCGACTATCTGACTTTGGGCCGCGCCGCGGAGAGCCTCTCGGGCGGGGAAGCGCAGCGGATCAGGCTCGCGACGCAGATCGGCTCGCGGCTCGTGGGCGTGCTGTACATCCTGGACGAGCCGTCCATCGGGCTGCACCAGCGCGACAACGGCCGCCTGCTCGCGACGCTCAAGCATCTGCGCGACCTCGGCAACACGGTGATCGTCGTCGAGCACGACGAAGAGACGATGCGCGCGGCGGACCACGTCATCGACCTCGGTCCCGGCGCGGGCAAGCACGGTGGCGAGGTGATCGCGCACGGAACGCTGGCCGATCTCATGGAGAATCCGGCGTCGCTGACGGGCAAGTATTTGCGGGGCGAGGAGTCGGTGCCGATCCCCGCGGAGCGTCGGCCGATGGATCCGGACAAGGTGCTCCGCATCGAGGGAGCGAAGGAGCACAACCTGCGGAACCTCGACGTCGAGATTCCGCTGGGATTGTTCGTCGCGGTGACGGGAGTGTCGGGCTCGGGGAAGAGCACGCTGATCGAGGACATCCTGCACAGCGCGCTCGCGCGGCACTTTTACAGAGCGCGCGTGATCCCCGGCGCGCACACGGCGATCCGCGGGCTGCAGCATCTCGACAAGGTCATCGACATCGACCAGAGCCCGATCGGGCGCACGCCGCGCTCGAATCCCGCGACGTACACGGGACTGTTCACGCCGATTCGCGAGCTGTTCGCCGAGCTGCCCGAGGCGAAGATCCGCGGGTACGGGCCGGGCCGCTTCTCCTTCAACGTGAAGGGCGGGCGGTGCGAGGCGTGCCAGGGCGACGGGCTGGTGAAGATCGAGATGCACTTCCTGCCGGACGTGTACGTGCCGTGCGACGTGTGCAAGGGGAAGCGCTACAATAGAGAGACGCTCGAGGTGCGCTTCCGCGGCGCGAGCATCTCCGACGTGCTCGAGCTGACGGTCGAGGACGCGCTGGCGATGTTCGAGAATCAGCCGCGCATCCGGCAGAAGCTGCAGACGCTGACCGACGTCGGGCTCGGCTACATCCACCTGGGGCAGAGCGCGACGACGCTGTCGGGCGGGGAGGCGCAGCGCGTGAAGCTCGCGACCGAGCTGTCGAAGCGCGACACCGGCAGGACGTTCTACATTCTCGACGAGCCGACCACGGGCCTGCACTTCGAGGACGTGCGGATGCTGCTGCACGTGCTGCACCGGCTGGTGGATCGCGGGAACACGGTGCTGGTGATCGAGCACAACCTCGACGTGATCAAGACCGCGGATTGGATCATCGATCTCGGGCCGGAGGGCGGGTTGCGGGGCGGGAGCGTAGTTGCTGCGGGAACGCCGGAGGCGGTGGCGCGGGTTGCCGGTTCATACACCGGCCAATATCTCAGGCCAATACTGCCGTCGGTACGATAGCGTAGAACTTCGCTGGGCCGGCGGCATATTAGTCGGCATGAGGTCATGGAAGGCATCCATTCGTCCGGCCCTGGTCAACGCTCGCCCCCTGATGCATGGTGGTTTGCCCGCCACTCGCTTCACGGCGGGGGAGCAAAGATTTGCCAAATTCGGTCAGCCGCACTAGCCCGTTCGTGAAGCGGAGTGGCCCAAATGTCTGATTCAATTGCCAACCTGCTGCTGGAGAACCTTCAGCCACGTCCCGGCCGCGGCAGCTGGCACGGCGGACCGAGGGCCGCCGGCGCTCTCCGCGGAGTAACGGCGGAGCAGGCCGCGTGGACGCCGGCGCCGGGACGGAAGAGCATCTGGCAGCTCGCACTCCACATCGGTTATTGGAAGTACGCGGTGCGGCGGCGGATCGAAGGTGGTCCTGATTCCCGCTTCCCGCGCGCGCCGGCAAACTGGCCCCGGCTGCCAAAATCCGCCGACGAGCGGGCGTGGCGGCAGGACGTGGCGCTGCTCAAGCAGGAGCACGAGCGGCTCGTAGAAGTGATCGCCGCGGTCCCGCCGAGCCGGTACGGCGTCGAAGTCCCCGAGGGCAAGCGCTGGACGATGGGCGAGATGATCCTCGGCATCGCGCAGCACGACGCGTATCACACGGGCCAGATCCAGCTGCTCAAGAGATTGTGGACGGCTAAAAGGCGGTAGCCCGCAGTAGCGTCGCTGAACAACTGGTGCGTCGTCACGAAGCGTGTAGATTTGCGCGCCTGATCCGGCTGCGCCGATCGTTGCGCGGAGGGGCCCCTCCGCGTCTCCTGTCTTTCGGCGCTGAGACATTCGGCCCTTCACGGTGCGAGCATGATTCATAGGACGGTTACAGCTGTTCTGCTGGCATGCGCGACGGCTCCCGGCCCGCTCCCGGCCCAGGAGCACGTTCATCCGAAGCAGAGTGCCCCGGTCTCCGCTGCACTTGGCGCGGCTGTCGGGCCGGCTGTCTTCGAGAATGAGTCGTCCGTTCCCAACGTCGTAGCAGTAACGCTGACCGCGACACGCGTGCGGCTCTCGCTTCTGCCCGGCACCACGACCGAAGCGTACGCCTACAACGGCCGGGTTCCCGGTCCGACCCTCGAAGTCCACGAAGGTGACCGGGTCATAGTGCGGTTCAGGAACGACCTTCCCGAGGCGACAACCGTCCATTGGCACGGACTGCATTTGCCGTTCGAGGCGGACGGCAGCCCGTTTCATCCCGTCGCGCCGGGCGAGGAGTATGAGTACGCCTTCACCGTGCGACCCGGGAGCGCGGGCACGTACTGGTACCACCCTCATCCCAACCACGAGACGGGAATTCAGGTCGCCCGCGGTCTGTACGGCGCGGTCATCGTGCGCGCCCTTGACGACCCGCTGCCCGCCGCTCTCACCGAGAAGGTGCTGATTCTCTCGGACAACAGGTTCCTTCCGGACGGCTCGCTCGATATTCCGGATCTCCATTCGCCGCAATGGCGCACCGACTTCGAGAATGGACGCGAGGGGGAAGTGCTCCTCGTCAACGGCGAGGTCATGCCTACGCTGTCGATCCGCAGCGGGGAAGTGCAGCGGTGGCGCGTGATCAACGCGTCAGCCGGGCGGTATTACCGGCTGGCACTGCCCGGACACACGCTGTTGCACGTAGGCAACGACGGGGGTCTGTTCGAGCGGCCGGTCGAGGTGAGCGAGATCCTGCTGGCGAGCGCCGAGCGCGTCGAACTGCTGGTGCGCGGAACGGGGCGGCCGGGGAGCCAGACGGTACTGCAGGCCTTGCCCTACGACCGGTACATACCGCAGACCCGGCCCGGCGATTGGGACCGGACGCGCGACCTGCTGACGCTGCGCTACGGAACGGAAGCGCCGGTCGCTCCGGTGGCGCTGCCGGAAACTCTGCGGCCGATCCCGCTGCTCGATTCCGCGAGCGCGACCGCGACGCGCGTCATGGTGCTGACGCAGGGAATGATCAACGGCATGCTCATGGACATGAATCGCGTGGACGTGAGCGCCTCGCTCGGCGCAACCGAGATCTGGCAGGTCGAGAATCTCGTGGGGCTCGACCACCCGTTTCACCTGCACGGCTTTCAGTTCCAGGTGCTCGATCGCGACGGCGTGCCGGAGCCGTATCGCAGCTGGAAGGACGTAGTCAACGTGCCCAAGCACCAGACCGTGCGCTTCATCGTGCGATACGAGCGCTATCCGGGCAAATGGATGTTCCACTGCCACATCCTGGATCACGAGGATCACGGGATGATGGGCATTCTCGAAATCAAATAACGGGGAGAGATGATGCCGCATTGGTCACGAGCTTTGGCGCGCCGTACCCGACTCGCTCCGATGGCGTTGTTGATCGTGGCGTGCTCCGCGCCCGCGGTCTCTACCCGGTCCGGCGACCTCGCCGCAACCGAGCTGCCAGCGGACGCGCTCGTGCGCGAGGGACGGATGCTGGTGATCCACCACGGGTGCGGTGACTGCCATGGCGGGTATGACAATCCGGCGGCCACCGGATGGCTTGCCGGCGTGATGCGCCCCGAGCAGATCTTTCAGGTCGGTCCCTTCAAGACCTACGCGCGCAACATCACTCCGGACAACACGACCGGCATCGGACGATTCGGCGAGCGCCAGATCTTCAACGCCCTGCGGTACGGGCTGAGGCCGGGTGAGACGCCGGATGTCGAGATCACTTCGAGCATCCCGGGCCAGGGGAATTTCCCGGCGAATCCGAAGTATCTCGCGCCACCGATGCCGTGGCTGGCGTTCCGCCACATGTCCGATCATGAGTTGCGCGCGATTGCCGCCTACATCAAGCGCGGCGTGAGGCCGGTTACCAACCGGGTGCAGGACAGCGAGGGTCCGCCCGACTTTTGGGCGGGTACGTACGCCCAGATCATCGGCACGCGTCCGCCGGCACCGTTTCCCACGGCGAACGAGAGGATGCCGTAGGCCAGCCGGAACGCGTGGGTATGCGCGCGGTCGAGCAGGTCAAATGCGTGGTCTAGAGCTTCGTGTCCCGCCACTGGTCGTCGCGCTCGTGGCTGCCCTGCTGATGTGGGCGGCCGCGCGCGCTGCGCCGGATCTTAGCGTGGACGTGCCTGCGCGCGCGGGCCTTGCACTCGCGCTGGCCGTCGTCGGAGCATTCGTCGCCGTCGCGGGCGTGCTCGAGTTCCGGCGGGCGCGAACGACGGTCAATCCGCTGAACCCGGACGCGACTTCGGCGCTGGTCGTGACGGGCGTGTACCGCATCAGCAGAAATCCTATGTACCTCGGCCTCGCGATCGTCCTGCTCGCCGGGGCGGCCTATCTTTCGCACGCGCTCGCGCCGCTGGGCGTGGCTGCGTTCGCCGCCTACATCCACAGGTTCCAAATCCTCCCCGAGGAGCGGGCGCTGCGCGCGCTCTTTCCCGGAGATTTCAAGGAATACGCGGGCCAGGTACGCCGCTGGCTGTGACGCTCGGCATCGCGCTCGGCGCGCTGGCAAATGCACGACCGGGCGATAACATACGGTCGTGACTCAAATATTGATCGGCAAGGGCGAGCAGCCCGTGCACCTCCTCGCGAAGTACGGCAACCGTCACGGGCTCATCGCGGGCGCGACCGGAACCGGCAAGACCGTCTCGCTCATGGTGCTCGCCGAGGGGCGACCAGTACGGCCCTGACGGGATGCCGATGATAGCCCTGCGATGGCGGTTTCCCGGTGCTCCCGGGAAAACTCACGCAACACCCGCCAGCCGTCTACTAGCGGCACCTGCCTGGGAGGCGCATCGTTAATCCCCGTTTCTATTGCTCCTGACAGGAGGCTACATGGGACCGTTTGTCGACGGCTACGTTCGCGCGACAGCGCTCGCGCTCCTGCTCCTGCTTGTCGGCCCGTTCTCCGCGGCCGCACAGCAGTCTCCGTCAAGCACGGAGAAAACACGGCTGTTCTCCGACTCCGCGACGGCCGTGACCGGCCCCGCGGTCCTCTCTCCCGACGGGAAGTGGGTGGTCTTCCCGGTGATGACGTCGCCGGCCAAGGCCAACCTCACAGTCGTCCGCGTCGGCGGCGAGGGGATCCAGCCGCTAACGTCGGCCGGCTCGTGGGACCAGAATCCCGAATGGTCACCGTCGGGCGACCGCATCTATTTCCTGTCCAATCGCGCCGCGGCGGCGGGAGATCAGTACTACTACGGCATGGAGGTTCAGTTCGACCCTGCGACCGGTCGCGCCGTCGGAGAGCCGCGGCGGATATCGCCGGATCCCGTGCAGGGCTTCATCCGCGTTTCGCCGGATGGAAAAACGGTGGCGTTCGTGGACGGCACGGATCGTCGTCTGCTCAAAGTTGTGCAGGCATCCGGCGGGGAGACGCGGGTCGTCGCGCGCATGCCCATACGATCAGGCAACATCGCGTGGAGCGGCGACGGCCAGCATCTGTACTTTCTGACGAACGTTGCTCTGCAGAGCGAACGGGTCCTGCATCGTGTGCCTGCAGCGGGCGGCGAGATCGTCGCCGTGTCGAACCGGCTGCCCCCGGCGGGGCAGCTGCTGATAGGGCCGGGCGCGGAGATTTTCGTCGTCGCTGAAAACGCCGCCGGCCCCCGGAATCGCCTGCTCAAGTTGTACGACCAGAGCGGCACGCTCGTGCGAACGATTCCCGTCAACCGGAACACGCGCGCGACGCAGGTCACGCGCGACGGCGCGCTAGTGGTCGTTGAGACCGACGTAGTGGCGCCGACGCGCATCATGCCGATCGATGGCGGTGCGTACCGCGACGTCACCGCGCCTTTGGCGTACGATTGGGTGATGCGCTGGAGCGCCGACGGCAAGACGCTATACACCTGGACGGAGCAGGACGGGACCGCCGTCCTGGCAGCCGTCCCGGTCGACGGCGGCACGCCGCGGACTTTCCCGGAAACGCCCGAGTGGGGCGCGGAGGGCGCTAACAGCCGCTTCCTGTTTCAGTCATCGCGGCGGGAAGGAAACAATCCCCGCTCGCTGGTCGCGCTGGACCTGCGTGACGCGTCGCGTCATGTCATCACGGAATCAGCTCCCGGACACAACATGCTCTTGCCATATGGCCCGGGGGGGACATGGGGAGCGCACGAAGAGCTGTATTTCCTTGAGCGTCGCGGCGACTGGCTGGACGTAAAGGGATGGCGCGGGCCGGGAGAGGTCCGCACGCTGCATTCACTGCCGGCGCCGCTCCTCGGCCGAACGAACTTCGCGGTGCACGGTAATCGTGTCGCGTGGCAGCAGGAGCGGGGCGATAGCGTGGACCTCATGATCGCCGACGGCGAGAACGCCGAGCACCGGCGTCTGCTGACGATATACGCCATGCCGGGCACTAACGAGATCTCGTTCTCGCACGACGGCAAGCTGCTCGCGCTGCACTACTCGCGCGGCCCGGGCTCGCCCGACTTGATGGCTTTCGTCGATCCATCCGGCGTCGCGCCGCCGCGCATCGTCGACACCGGGCTCAGCTACTGGTACTGGCCGCGCTGGATGCCGGACGACAGCGGCGTGCTCGTCGTCGGAGGGGGAGCGGGCGCGGAAGCGCACATCGTGCGCATTCCTGTCGCCGAGGGGGCGCAGCCGGTGAACGTCACGCGGAGCGACCCGGCGTCGAAGTGGGGCTTCGAGGTCTCACCGGACGGGCGCTTCATCGCATATCCGGGAGAGATCTGGAAGGGCAGTTCGGTCTGGCGCATCAGCCTCGGTGATGGGGGTCGCTAGTCTAGAGCACAGAGTTCCACCGCCCGCAGTCGCGCTCGTCACCGCTCTGGGCATGTGGGTGGTGGCGAGCGCGACACCGGAGCTGCGCATTTCGGTTCCCGCGCGTGCCGCGCTCGCGTCGGGTCTGGCAATCCTGGGCGTATTCATCGTGCTCGCCGGAGGTCCTCGAATTCCGTCGCGCGCGCACGACCGTGAATCCGCTGAATCCGGCGGCTGCCTCGGCGCTGGTGGCCACGGGCATATACCGCTTTACCAGAAACCCGATGTACCTTGGCGTGGCGAGCGTGCTCGTGGGTTGGGCGGTCTACCTTATCGCATCCGCTTTCGCTATTGGGTGTGGCCATCTTCGTCGCATACATGAACCGCTTTCAGATCGGCCCGGAGGAGAAATCGTTGCGCGCACTTTTTCCCGGAGCGTTCGAGGCGTATGCCCGGCGGGTGCGCCGCTGGATATGACAGCCCACGGCGATGACGGCCGGCTTCGCGCGCCGACCGGCGGAGCTCGAGATCCTCTGACCGGTCTGGCGCCGCAGGGCTTTTCCGTCGACTAGCGGCACTTGGCCGGAACGCGCATCGTTCACTCCCTAAACGGAAGCCGCCATGTCAATTAGCTCCGAACGCGGCCTATCGTGGGTTCCGACGAAGACGATCCCGGCAAACAGCACGCGGCGCACAACTTCATTCGATGCAGGATCGCCTCATCCAGATGAGACCCGATTCGCGGCATACAAGCCGAAGAAAGGCCCTGCAGGCCGGAATTGCTTGACAGGGCGTTGCCCGGAACCATACTCTTGACTCTTGCCCGAGTCATGAGGGTACCTGGCACGCGATGCGTCCGAACTCCCATCCAATGGAGCGCAATCATTATGGTAAAGGTCCGTAACGTCTTTCTGGCGCTTGTTGGATGCGCGTTTTTGTCGGCTCCGCTTGCCGCCCAGGCCCAGACAGGCACCGTCACCGGACGAGTCGTTGACAGCACGAGTCAGCAGCCGCTTGCCGGTGTCACCGTTTTCATCGAAGGGACAGACCGAGGCGCCCTCACACGGAATGACGGAACCTTCGTCTTAAGCGGAGTGCCCGCAGGAACTCACAGCGTGCGGGCACGCCGGATCGGATACACCCCGCAAGTGCAAAGCGTGACCGTAGCCGCTGGCGCGACGGCTACGCTCCAGTTCATGCTCGGCGGAGCGGCGACCGTGCTCGAAGAGGTTGTCACCACGGGCTATGGCACCCAGCGCCGAGTGGCGATCACAGGCTCGATTGCGACTATTGACGCGAGCGAGGCGAACGTCGGGGCGATAGCCAACGTCGACCAGATGATCCAGGGGCGGGCCGCCGGAGTCAACATCACTCAGAACAGCGGCGAGCCGGGCGGCGGGGCGCAGATACGCATCCGCGGCGGCACCTCTATCAGTGCGAGCAACGACCCGCTGTACGTGATCGACGGCGTTCCGGTCAACAACGTGCCAACCGAAGCGTCCGCCGTCAGAATCAGCGACAATGAGCCGGCCCTGCCGCGCAATCCGCTGAATCTCCTCAATCCCGCCGACATTGCGTCGGTCACCATCCTGAAGGATGCTGCGGCAGCGATCTACGGCACGCGCGCCGCGAACGGTGTCATCGTCATCGAGACCAAGAAGGGCGCAGCGGGCGGCCCCACGATGGAGTATGAGTTTTCTGCGGGCCGATCTTCACTCGGGCGGTCGCTCGAAGTGCTTTCCGGCGCCGAATTCAGAAACTTCATCCAGGAACAGGTGGCCGAGGGGAACGTGAGTGCGAGCGTCCTTGCAGGGCTGGGGACGGCTGATACGGATTGGGAAGAAGCGATGACCCGCAGCGCCGCGACAGTCAACCATAACCTGTCCTTCGCCGGTGGTTCCCCGAACACGCAGTTCCGCGCTTCGCTCAACCATCTCAGCCAGCAGGGAGTGGTGCTGGATAACGGCTTTAAGCGGTACCAGGCGCGGCTGAACGGAACTCATCATGCCTTGACCGGGCGGCTGCGCATGGGACTCAATCTGACCGGCTCGCACGTCATCAACGACTATCTCCCGTTCGACAACACCGGCGGCTTTGAAGGGGGCGTGTTCATCAATACGCTCGTGTACAACCCCACGTATCCGGTTTCCATGACCGACCCGGCCACGGGAGAGGCTACTTTCTTCGAGCTTGGACCCGGCTTTCAGTCGGTGCGAAACCCGGTGGCGCTCGCCACGCAGATACTGGACCTGGGTAAGACCACCCGAGTCCTCGGCAACGTCTCGGCCGACTACGACATCTTCTCGGCTCTGACCGCAAGGGTGAGCGTCGGCATCGATCGATTCGACAGCAACCGCGACACCTACTTCCCGCGGGCAAATCCCGTTGGAGCGCAGTATCAGGGGCTCGCCCGGCAGGCGAACCGGAACAATCAGTCCAAGACGCTGCAAACGATTCTGACCTATCACCCACAATTCGCCGGCAACCACGACTTCGACGTGCTGGGCGGGTACGAGTTCTTCGGTAACACGCTCACTGAATTCTACGCGGAGACTCGGAATTTCCTCACCGATGCGTCCGCCTATCACAGCCTCAGCAGCGGAAGCCAGCCGCAGCCTCTCTATTCGCGGCGCGAAGACAGTCGGCTGATCGGCTTTTTGTCGAGAGCGAATTACAGCTTCAAGGACCGCTACTTCCTGACCGGCGTACTCAGGCGGGACGGGGCGTCCATGTTCGGAGAGGGGAACAAGTGGGCGGTCTTTCCGGCCATCTCGGGATCCTGGCGGTTGAGCGAAGAGAGCTTCATTCCCCGCGGCCCGTTCTCCGAGCTGCGTCTTCGCGCTGGCTGGGGATTGCAGGGCAACCCCGGCGTGCCGCCGTACGCGTCACTGATCCTGCTGGCTGCCGACGGAAACTCGCGGTACGTGTTCGGCGAACGGGCAGTGACCGGTTTCTCTCCGACTCAGAATCCCAACCCGGATCTCAAGTGGGAAGAGACCGCGCAGACGAATGTGGCGCTCGACTACGGCTTTTTGGACAATCGGTTCAACGGCAGCGTCGAGTACTATGTGAAGAAGACGAATGACCTGTTGCTCACCGTTCCGGTACCTCAGCCCGCGGTAGCGTCCACCAGGCTGGAGAACATCGGGAAGACCCAGAACAAGGGCTTCGAATTCTCGCTCGATGGATCGTTGATAAACCGCACCGGTCTGACCTGGGACGCCGGCATCGTCTTCGATGTTCAGCGAAACGAGGTCGTGGATCTCGGCGGCCGGAGTTTCATCTCCACCGGCCGAGTCAGCGGAGAGGGCCAGTCCGGCCAGGTCTCCCAGCGAGTGATACCAGGCCATGCGATCGGAACGTTCTACGGACCGCAGTTCATTGGCGTGAACGCCTCCGGCCAGCAGGAGTTCAACAAGTACACGGTCACGCGGGACGCCGCGGGACGGGAATTGACCCGCGAGCTGTCCGGAGTCACGACCTCTCCAGGGGGTGACGATTACGTCGTAATCGGAGATGCCAATCCAAACTTCAGCTTCGGCATCAACAGCCGAGCCACTTACGGCAATTTCGATTTCAGCTTTCTGGTCAACAGCCAGCAGGGGCTCGATGTGTTCAACAACACGGCGCTCGTGTACGCGACCAAGGGCAATGCGAAGCGCGGCAAGAATTTCCTCAAGGAGGCTCTCGACGACGGCGTGGATATTGATGAGCCCCAGATCTATTCGTCACGCTGGATCGAGGATGGATCTTTCGTGCGTCTACAGAATCTGACGGTAGGATACAGCTTCGACATGCCCACGTTCACGGGCATGGGCCAGCGGGCCCGGGTCTACCTCTCGGGCGACAATTTGATTCTGCTGACGGACTACTCAGGCTACGACCCGGAAGTACACACCGATGCCGGAATCAACAGTGTGGGCACCCGGGGGATAGATTACCTCCATTATCCGCGCCCCCGCACCATCACGGGAGGACTTCGTGTCCAGTTCTAGCCTTCTCGCCAACCTCCGTCAGGATCCGACCTGTATGACCGATGCTGTGAGGGAAATAATGAGAACGGCCGCACTGCGCGCGCTGCTGGTCCTTTTTCCGGCCGTCGGGGTCCTACAGGGATGCACCGACCTGACGGAGGAGCCGACCAGCGCGATCGCTCCGGAGAATTTCTTCAACAACGAAGAAGAAGTGATCGGAGCGCTGGCGTCAGTCTATGCGCAGCTGCGGCAGACGACGGAGGCCTACTACAATCTGACCGAGATCAGCTCGGACGAGTACATCGTGCCGACGCGCGGCACCGACTGGTACGACAACGGCCGGTGGCTGGAGATCGACCGGCAGCTTTGGGGTGCGAACAGTCCCTCGGGCCTGGACGACATCAATGGCGCGTGGAACGCTCTCTTTATCGGCGTGGCCCGGGCCAACGCGGTGCTGGCCGGCGTGGAGAAGGTGAGCTTCCCGAGCAAATCGGTCGTTGAGGCCGAGCTGAAGGTATTACGTGCGTTCTATTACTTCCTGCTCCAGGACATGTTCGGTGGCGTGCCGATCGTGACCACCACGGAGATCATGCCTCGAAAGCAGAACACCCGTGCGGAAGTATTCAAGTTCATCGAGGACGAGCTGAACGCGGCGCGGGCCGTGCTGCCTGCTACCTGGCCATCCGAGATGCAAGGGCGCATGACTAGCGGCGCGGCCGACGCTATTCTGGCGAGCCTGTATTTGAACGCCGAAGTATTCTCCGGGTCTGTTACCGCGGCGGGCCTGCAGAAAGGCGCGGCCCGGTGGCAGGATGCCGTCACCGTCGCGGACAGAATCATTAATTCCGGCGTCTACAGTCTCGCGGGTAACTGGCGCTCGAACTTCACCCACGACAACTATCTGTCGCCGGAAATCATCCTGGCGGTGAAGTTCCTAAACGAAAGTGGGCTGGGGCTAAACTTCCTCCTGCGGGCGCTGCATTACACCCAGTTCACGCCCAGCCCCTGGAACGGCTTTGCTACGATCGCCGAGACCTATTTTGCTTTCGACGCGGATGATCGGCGCCGGGAGATATTCCTCGAAGGCAGGCAGTTCAATCTGGAGACGGGAGAGCCGGTCAACGACCGGACGGGAGAGCCGCTCGTTTTTGATCCGAACATCGGTGATCCGACGAATGCCAGCGAAGGCGCCGGTGTGCGAATCGCTAAGTGGACGGTCGATCCGAATCACGTCAACCAGGACAACGGCAACGATTTCGCGCATTTTCGCCTCGGCGAGATCTACCTCATCAAGGCCGAAGCGCTCAACGAGCTTGGGCGTACCGCGGAGGCTATCGCGCTCGTGAATACCGTGCGCGCGCGAGTATTCGCTACTCCCGAGCCGATTCCTGCGACGACCTCACAGGCTGAGTTTCGGAATGTGATCCTGAAGGAGCGTCTGTTCGAGCTCACCGCCGAGGGCAAGCGGAGGCAGGATCTTATACGCCACGGGCAGTTCACGCAGCGAGCCTGGTTCAACAAGGGTGTAACCGATCCGTATCGCATCCTGATGCCGATTCCTCAGACTCAGATCGAGACCAACCCGCTGCTCGTGCAGAACGTCGGATACTGAATTCCGGGTAGTTATCGACTCGGCATCGTAGCCTGCTCTCAGGGTGAGAGCAGGCTACGATGCATTTAACAGGTTATTTCATGCAGAAGGCATTCGGCCTGAACGTCTTGTTCAGGCTCTCGGGATTGTATTTCGTTGCGGCTTGCTCACTTGCCGATGGCTCCGCGAACCAGGCTGTTGAGGCGCCTGCGGTAGGTAACCATCTCTTCACCAGCCTGCCGTCGGATTATACGGGCGTTCGCTTCGAGAATCGCCTCACCGACACGCGCGAGCTCAACGTCTTCACGTATCGCAACTACTACAACGGCGGTGGTGTGGCGCTGGGCGACCTCACCGGAGACGGGCTGCCGGAAATTCTGCTGACGTCGAACCTGGGCGGCAACCGGTTGTACCTGAACCTGGGCGACTTTCGCTTCCGCGACGTGACCAGGGAAGCCGGGGTCGAAGGAAAAGGTTTCTGGGCGACGGGAGTCACGATCGCCGACGTCAATGGCGACGGTCTGCTGGATATCTACATCTGCTATGCCGGAAACGTCGAAGGGGAGCGGAGGGCCAACGAGCTTTACATCAACAGGGGACTGAACGCCGAGGGAGTGCCGACCTTCATCGAGAGGGCGACCGCCTACGGCATCGCGGACGAAGGCTACTCGACGCACGCTGCCTTCTTCGACTACGACCGCGACGGAGACTTGGACCTGTACGTGGTCAACAATTCGTTTCGGCCCGTCAGCAGCTTCGGGTTGCGCAATATCCGGCATGTGCGCAGCGAGTTCGGCGGGCACAAGCTCTTTCGCAACGACGGCGCGCGATTCACCGATGTGAGCGAGACAGCCGGGATCTACGGGAGCGAGATCGCGTTCGGTCTCGGTGTCGCGGTGGGCGACGTGAACCGCGACGGCTGGCCGGACATCTACGTTTCGAACGATTTCTTCGAGCGCGACTATCTCTACATCAATAACCGCGATGGGACTTTCGTTGAGGACCTCGAGCGGCAGATGCCCTCCATCAGCTATTCGTCGATGGGTCTCGACATGGCCGATATCAACAACGACGGCTGGCTCGACATCTACGTCACCGACATGCTGCCCGAGGATGATTACAGGCTCAAGACAACGGGCTCGTTCGAGGGCTGGGACGTGTACCAGACCAAGGTCAGAAACGACTACCACCACCAGTTCACCAGGAACACGCTTCAGCTCAATAACGCGAACGGAACGTTCAGCGAAATCGGACAGCTTTCGGGCGTAGCCCGGACGGACTGGAGCTGGAGCGCGCTTATCGCCGATTTCGATCTGGATGGTCATAAGGACATCCATGTGACGAACGGCATGGCCCGCGACGTTACGTCACAAGATTACATCTCGTTCCTGGCGAACAATGAGACGATGGCGTCCGCGACCAAGGGCGGTAAGCGGGTTGACTTCCTCGGCCTCGTCAACGCGATGAGCTCGACGGAGCTTCCGAACTATGCGTTCCGAAACAACGGTGACCTCACCTTCACGAGTGAGGGTCCAACTTGGGGACTGGATACGCGCGGGTTCTCCAATGGAGCGGCATACGGTGATCTGAACGGCGACGGCGCGCTCGACCTCGTAGTGAACAACGTGAATCAGGAAGCTTTCGTCTATCGAAACAACGCGCGGTCACTGCTGAATAACCGGTATCTCCAAGTCAGGCTCGAAGGAGAAAAACTCAATCGGTTCGCCATTGGCGCCAAGGTCACAGTGACGGGCGGAGGATCCGTATTCTTTCAGGAAATGATGCCCTCCCGCGGATTCCAGTCGAGCGTTGACTATGTGCTTACGTTCGGGCTCGGTACGCTCGACAAGGTGGACACAGTGAGGGTCGAGTGGTCCGACGGCCGGGTGAGCACCCTCAACGACGTCGCGGCCAACCAGCGTTTGGTGGTCCGGCAGTCGGGCTCGGTTTCGCCGGTGGACGTGGAGCCCAAACGCTCCACGCCGGTCTTCGTGGATGTGACGGACCGTATCGATCTCGGTTTCGTGCACCGGGAGAACGCGTTCGTGGATTTCGATCGCGAGCGTCTGATTCCCAAGATGCTTTCGACGGAAGGGCCATACATGGCCGTAGCCGACGTGAATGGCGACGGGCTGGAAGACGCGTTCATCGGGGGTGCGAAGGATCAGCCGGGCAAGCTCCTGATCCAGCGGCGTGGCGGCAGATTCGTCGGAACCAACGATAGGCTCTTCGAGCAGGACAGGATTTCGGAAGACCTCGGCGCCGTATTCTTCGACGCCAACGGGGACGGATTCCCCGATCTCTACGTCGTCAGCGGCGGCAATGAGTTTTCCGACATGGCGCCGGCACTCGCGGACCGGCTGTACCTGAACGACGGTCGGGGTAATTTCAGAAAAGCAGTGGGTAGCATACCGCCAGCGCTCACCAGCGGATCGCGTGTGACGGCCGCCGACTACGATGGGGACGGCGACATGGATCTTTTCGTCGGCGGACGGGTGCTTCCAGGCCGGTACGGGATAGATCCCACGAGCGCGCTCCTCAGGAACGACGGGGGCGGCCGTTTCACCGATGTCATCAGCCAAGCCGCGCCCGGTCTGGCGCAGGCCGGCATGGTCACCGACGCCGTCTGGCAGGATGTAGACAAGGACGGCCGGCTCGATCTCGTCGTGGTGGGCGAGTGGATGCCTATCACCATTTTTCGAAACGCCGGTAACGGAAAGCTCGTGCGGATGCATGCGCGCGGTCTCGAGAAGAGCCACGGCTGGTGGAACCGGATCGTTGCCGGCGACTTTACCGGCGACGGTCTTACCGACTTCGTCATCGGTAATCTGGGCCTCGACACGCGCCTTCGTGCCACCGACAGTGAACCGGCGACCATGCATGTAAAGGATTTTGACGGGAACGGATTCGTCGAGCAAATCGTATCGTATTACACCGGAGGCGTCAGTTATCCACTCGCGCTGCGTGACGACCTGATCAAGGCGCTCCCCTTTCTCAAGGCGCGTTACCTCAATTACAAGGACTACGCGGGCCAGACCGTGACGGATATTTTCCCGGCTGGTGAGCTCGGTGATGCGATTCTCAGGAAATCACACACCTTTGCAACGACCCTCGTCAGGAATAATGGTGACGGTTCCTTCACACTCATCCCGCTGCCGCTCGAAGCGCAGCTTTCACCGATCTACGGAATCCTGGCGTCCGATTTCGATGCCGACGGGAAAACAGACTTGCTGCTGGCCGGAAATTTCGACGGGGTCAAGCCGGAGATCGGCCGGATGACCGCGGGGTATGGCCTGTTTCTGCGCGGGACCGGAAACGGGAGGTTCGCGCCGATGCGGGCAGCCGAGAGCGGCTTCTTCGTGCCCGGGCAGGCGCGCGATATCCAGCGGCTTCGGACGAGTGAGGGAGAGGTGTACGTCGTTACGCGCAACAACGATCGCCCGCTCGTCTTCCGGTCCACTCGGACCCCCGCGCGATGACAGGGCGGATCGCACTGGCGATGCTTGCGGCGTGCCTGCTCCAGGGTTGCGGGCGCGACAGTAATCGAACCGAGCAGGATGCCGAGCTGCTTCATACCGCCATGGGCCAGCTCACCCGCGTCATCGTCTATGACATCTTCAGTCCGCCCCAGTCGAGTCGCGTGTATGCCTATGCGAGCGTCGCCGCCTACGAAGCCCTTCGCCACGGACGTCCCGAGTATCGGACGCTGGCGGGTCAGCTCAACGGACTGGAACCCGTGGCTGCTCCGGAGCCAGACTCCCAGTACGACTTGTCGCTCGCCGGCGTGCACGCGTTCATGACGGTGGGCAAGGCGCTCACTTTCTCGCGGGCGCGAATGGATTCGCTGCGGTCCGCCATGCACACGAGCTTCCGGCGTCAGGGAATTGGCGCTCCCGTATTCGACCGCTCAATAGCGTACGGGGGAAAGGTCGCCGAGCACATACTCGCCTGGGCAGCGAAGGATCATTTCCCTCAGACCCGCGGCTATCCGAAATTCACCGTTGGTTCCGAGCCGGGCCGGTGGATCCCAACCCCGCCCGGCTACATGGACGCGATCGAACCCAGTTGGGCCACGCTGCGTCCGTTCCTGATGGACTCGTCCAGCCAGTTCCGCCCGAAGCCGCCACACGCATTCGATACCGCGCAGGCAAGTCCTTTTTTCCTGCAGGTGAAAGAAGTCTTCGATATAGGGAACCAGCTAAGCGACGAACAGCGGGAGATCGCGGGCTTCTGGGACTGCAACCCATACGTCATGCACATACGCGGGCATGCGATGTACGCGATGAAGAAGATCACGCCCGGTGGCCATTGGATGGGCATCGTGGCAATCGCTTCCCGGGAGTCGGGTTCCGATCTCGTGCGGTCGGCTGAAGCCTATGCGCTCACCGCCATTGCCCTGGCCGATGCTTTCATCAGCAGCTGGGATGAGAAATACAGGAGCAACCTGGTGCGACCGGAGACGGTGATCAACGCCCACCTGGACGAGGCGTGGCAGCCGCTTCTCCAGACACCGCCGTTCCCGGAATACACGAGCGGCCACAGCGTCATCTCGACCGCTGCCGCCACGGTACTGACGGACATTTTCGGCGACAAGTTTGCATTCAGCGACAGCACTGAAGTCGAGTATGGGCTGCCCGCGCGGTCATTCTCATCATTCGATCAGGCAGCCGCCGAAGCTGCCATCAGCCGGCTCTACGGCGGCATCCATTACAGGATGGCGATCGAGGAAGGGATAACTCAGGGACGCAAGGTGGGTGAGCTCGTCGTCCGGCGGGTGAGCACTCGCCAGGAGGTTGCCAAGGCTAAACCGACCGCCTCCAGCGCCGCTAGGCGGGTGTCAGCCGGTCTTTCCCCCTACTGACCCGGTCGCTTGGTCTTGATGACGACTACGCCGTTAGCGCCACGCAATCCATAGAACGCGGTACTGGCTGCATCCTTGAGTACCTCGATCGACTTGATGTCGTTGGGTACGATTCCGGTCAGGGCCCCATTCGGCCCCGGCTCGATCGGGATGCCGTCGATCACGAACAACGGCTCATTACTCCCGACCATGGAGGTAGCGCCGCGGATGCGGACGGCGATACGACCATCAGGGGTGCGCGTCAGCCAGACCCCCGGGAATTCGGACCTCAGCTGCTCTTCCAACGGGACGCTGGGGGTGCGTTGAATGTCTTCCGCGGTCACGGCGCTTCCACCGGGTGGATCCCCGGACAAGGCGCTTGTTGTTTCATCCGGGCCCGTTCCGCCCGGATGGGCGCACGCGCAGAGTAGTCCGACCAGCAGACCAAGGGGGAGCAAGCCGTGGACTTTCGATTTCATCAGCGGAGATCGCATCGCATGGCTGCATGGATGTGCTGCATAAATCGCTCCCTCGCGGCATAAACATGTCACGCGCGCCCGCGATGCGCATCGCCGCGGGCGTGCTGGCGGTGGCACTGGCGGGCTGCGAGCGCGCGACGCCCGCGGACCCCCTGTTCGACCTCCTCACTCCCGCGGCCACGGGAATCACGTTCGCTAACGAGCTACCGGAGAAGCCGGAGCTCAACATTCTCAACTTTCTCGCCTATTACAACGGCGGAGGGGTCGCCGCTGGCGACATAGATGGCGACGGACTCCCGGACCTCTTTTTCACCTCGAATCTCGGACCGGATCGGCTCTACCTCAACAAGGGCGATTACAGGTTCGAAGACATTACCGAGCGTGCGGGCGTGGCGGGGTCTCCGGGCGGCTGGACGACCGGCGTGACGATGGCCGACGTCAACGGGGACGGTCGTCTGGATATCTATGTTTCCGCGGTCAGCTATCTCACGATGCGCGGGCGGAACGTCCTCTACATCAACAACGGCGACCTGACCTTCAGTGACAGGACCACGGAGTACGGGCTCGAGCACGCCGGATATTCAACCCAGGCTCTCTTCTTCGATTACGACGGAGACGGGGACCTCGACATGTACCTGCTGAATTACTCCACTCACACCGAGCGCGGCGTGAGCGCGAAGCCGCAACGCGCCGTGCGCCACCCGGCAGCAGGCGACCGGCTTTTCAGGAACGACAGCAACCGGTTTTCCGACGTGAGCGCTCAGGCCGGGATTTTCGGCGGGGTCGAGGGTTACGGACTCGGCGTTGTCGCGAGCGACTTCAACCTGGACGGCTGCCCCGACCTTTTCGTCGCGAACGATTTCCAGGAGAACGATTTTCTTTACCGCAACAACTGCGACGGCACGTTCACCGAATCCATAGCCGACGCCATGGGCCACACCAGCCGTTCTTCGATGGGAGTGGACGCGGCGGACTTCAACGACGATGGACGACCGGATCTGGTCGTCCTCGACATGCTTCCCGAACGGGAGGACATACTCAAGACTTCAGCGAACGCGGAAAGCTTCAACGTTTTCAACCTGAAGGTGAAGGCGGGCTATCACCCTCAGTACGCGCGAAACACGCTGCAGGTCAATCGCGGCGGCGGCCGATTCAGTGAGATCGGATATCTGGCCGGTGTCTTCGCCACCGATTGGAGCTGGGCCGCGTTGTTCGCGGATCTCGACAACGACGGCCGCAAGGATCTCTTCATCACGAACGGGGTCTATCGCCGGCCCAACGACCTGGACTACATCAATTATGTGGGAAACGAGGCGGTCCAGGCTTCGCTCTCGCAGGGCATCACCCGTGAAAACCTGGCGTTGCTGGAGAAAATGCCCCGGGTCCCGCTGGCCAATTTCGCCTACCGCAACAATGGCGATCTGACCTTCACGAACATGGCTGAACGATGGGGGTTGGCGCAGCCCGGTTTTTCCAACGGCGCCGTCTACGTGGATCTCAATAACACCGGCGCTCTCGATCTCGTCGTCAACAACGTGAACGCGCCTGCCGCGATCTATCGGAACCGCGCGCGTGAGAGGAACGGGAATCACCATCTCACGGTCGCCTTGCGCGGCGCCGGCGCCAACACCGCGGGCATCGGGGCCAAGGTGCTGCTCAAGCATGCCGGCGCGACGCAGATGCTCGAGCAGATGCCGACACGGGGGTTCCAGTCGTCAGTCGATCCGCGGCTGCATTTCGGGCTGGGGCTAACGGAACGCGTAGACTCGCTCACGGTCATCTGGCCGGACGGCCGCTATCAAGTGATCACAGGCGTAGCCGCCGATCAGTTCGTTACGCTTTCGCAGGACGACGCCGGCGGGGAGTACGACTACGGCGCGCGGCCCGCGACGCCGCCGCTTTTCGAGGACGTGACGGCTTCCGCGGGCCTCGACTTCGAGCACGAGGAGAACGCGTTTTTCGATTACAATCGCGAGCCGTTCATGCCGCACCTGCTTTCGGCCGAGGGACCGGCTCTCGCGACAGGCGACGTGAACGGGGACGGCTTGGATGATGTGTACGTGGGCGGCGCGAAGTGGCAGGCTGGACGCCTCTTCATCCAGCGTCGGGACGGGCGCTTCGAGGCCAGCGCGCAAACGGCGTTTCGTACCGACAGCCTGCACGAGGACGTCGACGCGGAGTTCTTCGATGCCAACGGCGACGGCAAGCTGGATCTGTACGTGGTGAGCGGCGGGAACGAGTTCTGGGGCACCGCCGAGGCGCTTCGTGACCGCCTCTATGTCAACGACGGGCGTGGAAATTTCCATCGGGCGAGGGAGGCCCTTCCTGATTTTTTCGAGAACGGATCGTGTGTAGTTTCCGCGGACTTTGACGGCGACGGCTGGACTGATCTCTTCGTTGGGAGCCGTGTCGTCTCGAGACAATACGGCCTGACTCCTCGCAGCCATTTGCTGCGGAACGACGGGACAGGCCGTTTCGTGGATGTCACCGCCAGTGCGGGCGGCGCACTCGGTGAGGCGGGAATGGTCTCCTCGGCCGCGTGGCTGGATTACGACGGCGACGGCGAGCTCGACCTGGTGGTAGTCGGAGAGTGGATGCCGGTACGCGTCTTTCGGCAGGAGAACGGGCGCTTTGTGGACCGGACTGCCGAGGCCGGCATGTCGGCAACGAGCGGGTGGTGGAACACAGTGAAGGCCGTCGACCTGAACGGAGATCGAAGGAAGGATCTCGTGCTGGGCAATCTCGGCCTCAACTCGTATATCCGGGCGTCACCCGGGGAGCCCGCGCGGATGTACGTCCACGATTTCTTCGGCAACGGTGCGGTGGAGCAGATCCTCACCTTTTACAAGAACGGAGTGAGCTATCCGCTCGCAGGACGCGATGACATGGTGCGCCTGATGCCGCAGCTCCGCGGCAAGTACCCGTCCTACTCCAGCTTTGGCGCCAGCCGGATCGAGGACATTTTTCCTGGATCAGAGCTGGCCCAGGCGGAGGTGCGGGAAGCGCAGCTCTTTGCGAGCTCCGTCGCCCTGAATACAGGCAAGGGAGCGTTCACCCTTGCGCCGCTCCCGATCGAAGCCCAGTTCGCTCCGATCTACGCCGTCGTGCCGGACGACTTCAACGCCGATGGGCATATCGATCTGATCGTCGCCGGAAACTTCAGCGGCGTGACCCCGGCGCGCGGGCGGTACGACGCGAGCTATGGACTCATGCTGAGCGGCGACGGCAGCGGTCGATTTGCCGCGGCCGATCTCGAGGCCAGCAAGCTCGTGATCGAAGGTGAGGTGCGGGAGATGAAGCTGCTTAAGCGCGCGGGCGGCGAACGGCTGGTCGTGGTGGCACGAAATGGTGCCAAGCTCCAGATTCTTCGACCACTCGCCCCGGCGAGACCAGTAATGCAGCAACAACCCTGAGCAAAGAGAGGCGCACGTGACGGGCTTGCTTGCGACGTGGGACTGGGTGATCATCGCGCTGTACTTCCTGCTCGTCTTTGGAGTCGCGATCTGGGCGACGATGC